>JARIAU010000003.1 GCA_029257695.1 Oscillospiraceae bacterium | reverse complement strand
TTTTCAACTTGGTATATTTGCGATATTCCAGAATCTCGCCTACAATCGGATGGTATTTTTTCAGCTTTTCCAACACTTCTGCGTTGGTAGAATAGCCTCGCTTGGTCTTTTTCAGTACCGGCAGTTCCAACACCTCAAAGAGGACTTCACCCAACTGCTTGGTAGAATTGATGTTGAATTCACCGCCGGCATACCGGAAAATACGCTCCTTCATCTTTGCAATCCCGTCATCCAGCATGGTACCGAATGCAGACAATGCCTCCCGATCCACATAGACGCCGCTGCGCTCCATCTCGGCCAGAACCGGGCAAAGAGGAAGTTCCACTTCCGTCAGCAAGGACAGCATTTCGGTTTCCTTCAGCTTTTTGCCAAGCGTATCTGCAAGATCTGCCACCGCAGAAGTGTGCGCCAACACGGAAGCCACTGCTTGTGTATGGTCCGCCAATGGCGCAAAGGCCTCCGGCGCCGTATAATCTCCATCAGGTTGAATTGCCTTCTGATAATAGGATACATACAGTTTGTCTAACTCATAACTGCCATCGGTAGGAGAAAGCAGATAGGCCGCCAATGCTGTATCGAACACAAATCCATCGGTGCTCAACCCCTCACTCAACAACAGATTCATCAACGGTTTGACATCGTGAGAAACCTTTTGGATTCGATTGCTGAAAAACAGCCGCAAAAATGTGTCATAGCTCGCCCCCAAATTGGGCCGATAGACAAAGACTGACCGGCCGTGGTGCTCATCTTCGCTCCACTCCACTGCCACACCTTCCAGAGTGGGCAGCGCAAGGCAGGTTACATACTCCTTCTTTTGCCACAGTTCCAACAATTCCTTCAGCCGATGCTCGTCCGTGACTTCTTCCGATTCCACCGTGTAATCCGGTGCAGCCTCTGTCATTTGATCGTGTTCTGGATGCAACCCATACCGTTCGATCATTTTCGTAAATTCCAGACGCAGAAACAGGTCATAGAGCGCAGAATCATCAAAAGGCTTACGCACTGCATCTTCCGGGCGAAACTCGATCGGCGCATCACAGCGGATGGTGGCCAGATCATAAGACATCTTCGCCATCTCCCGCCCGGCATCCAACTTGGTACGCATAGCCCCTTTGATATCCGCCGTATCAAATTCCTTATATAATTGTTCCACGCTGCCATAGGTCTGAATCAGGTTCATCGCCGTCTTTTCGCCCACGCCACGCACACCGGGAATGTTGTCCGAAGTGTCGCCCATCAGCGCCTTCAGGTCAATCATATGAATCGGATCAAATCCGTACATTTCCCAGAACGCGTCCACGGTCATATCCTTCCAGCTGGTTTGTCCCATACGGGAGGTGACCAGCTTCACGATGGTATGATCTGTAATCAACTGAAGCGAATCCTTGTCTCCGGTAACCACGGCACAATCCCACCCGGCAGCCTCACAGCGACGGGAGATCGTACCCAGCAGGTCATCCGCCTCCCAGCCATCCAGTTCATAATATGGGATATTCATTGCCGCCAGCACATCCCGCAGCACCGGCATCTGCATAGCCAGCTCCTCCGGCATTGGCTTTCGCGTACCTTTATACTCTGTATATTGCAGGTGCCGGAAAGTCGGTGCTTTGCGGTCAAAGGTGACACACAGTGCATCCGGCTTTGCCTGATCCAGCAGTTTCTGCATAATATTGATAAATCCAAAAATGGCATTGGTATGCAGTCCGTCCCGTGTAGTCAACGGACGCACGCCATAAAACGCACGATTGATTATGGAATTTCCATCCAAAGCCATCAGCAGCATCCTAAATTCCACCTTTCCATAGATAGCTATAGGATACCATAAAAATTGTTAAAATACCACACCAAACCCATGAAGAAGTTAGCCTTGACACACGCAACCAGCCGATGATAGTATTTTCTTACACTCAATAAAATGAACACTCAGGTTTTGCCGGGCCCCATTGGGGCAGCAGTGCTATTATTGCATCTGCGGGACATATGGTCTTGCAGATGTATTCTTTTTTAGGAGGGCAACCATATGACAAGCCACGAATACGATCCCAAACACGGAGCTTCCGTTGCGAAGCGGATCTCGATTGCCAGCATACTGACCAACATTCTTTTAGCGCTTTTCAAGCTGTTGGCCGGACTTTTGGGCCATTCTGCCGCCATGCTGTCTGATGCGGTACACTCCGCCTCTGATGTGGCATCCACAGTCGTGGTACTCATCGGCATGAAGCTTTCCAGTAAGGAAGCTGATGCCGACCACGAATATGGTCATGAACGCTTGGAATGTGTGGCCGCCTTGCTGCTGGCTATGCTGTTGGCCTTCACAGGTTTGGGCATCGGCAGCCGCGCGGTCACCAGTCTCCTCCAATCTTCCTATCATCAGATTCGGACACCCGGACAAATCGCATTGATTGCTGCCGTCATTTCCATTCTCGTAAAAGAACTGATGTATCGTATCACCAAGTCGGCCGCCCAACGCATTCACTCTGCCGCTCTCATGGCAGATGCGTGGCACCATCGTTCAGACGCTCTTTCTTCGATCGGTTCCCTAATCGGCGTGTCCGCCGCACGGCTTGGATTTCCTATGTTTGATCCCATCGCCAGCCTTGTAATCTGCCTATTCATTCTGAAGGCTGCTTACAAAATTTTTATGGATGCCGTTTCCAAACTGACCGATCGGGCATGCAGTTCCGATTTACAGGAACGGATGCGACAGACCGCATCTGAGGTAGATGGTGTCTTAGGGGTTGACCTGCTGAACACCAGACAGTTCGGTAATCGCATCTATGTGGATATTGAGGTTTCTGCCATTGGCGATCTTACATTGACCGAGTCCCACAAAATTGCGGACGAAGTCCACGATCGTCTGGAGACCACATACCCAGAGATCAAGCATTGCATGGTACACATGAACCCTGCCAAACACCCCGACTAATCGCAAACAAAAAATCATAAGCAGCGGCCGATCGCAAGATCGAGCCGCTGCTTTTCTGCTTTATTCAGTGTTTCCCATGCAGCTTCGCTGCCGTAAGTGTATTTTTCATCAGTACCGCACGGGTCATAGGCCCCACACCACCGGGGACCGGCGTGATGTAGGAAGCCACTTTCTGAACCGATTCAAAATCCACATCGCCGCACAGCTTTCCGGCCTCATTGCGATTCATGGCCACATCGATCACCACCGCACCGGGCTTCACCATATCTGCCGTAACAATGCCGGGCTTGCCTACCGCCGAGATGAGAATATCAGCCTCACGCACCACCTCTTCCATGTTGGGTGTTCTAGAATGACACACGGTAACCGTACCATGACGGTGGAGGAGCAGCATAGACTGCGGCTTACCCACGATATTGGAGCGGCCAAGCACCACGCAGCGTTTCCCCTCCGGATTGATCTGATATTCATCCATCAGATGCATTACACCAGCTGGTGTGCAGGGCAGAAAGTCATAGTCCCCAATCATAATGCGCCCCACATTGAACGGATGGAACGCATCCACATCCTTGGATGGATCAATGCGGTAGATCACTTCTTTCTCATCGTAGTCATATCCCGCAGGCAAGGGAAGCTGACAAAGAATACCATCGATATTGTCCTGTGCATTCAGAGCATCAATCAGTTCCAGCAGCGCCTTCTGTCCGGCATCAGCCGGGAGCGTATACTCCTCACTGTAAATACCGCATTCCTCGCAGTCCTTGCGCTTTCCATTGACATACACTCGAGATGCAGGGTCATCGCCCACAATAATCACCGCCAAACCGGGGCGCTGGCTCATTCGCTTCGTTTCCTCTGCAACGGCTGCCTTGGTCTTCTGTGCAACCGCCTTTCCATCTATAATCGTCGCCAAATTACGCTTCCTCCTCTGTTGTTTCTACCGTTTCCTTCTGCGCCACCTGATTGACATAGAGGTGGGTCGGGTCTGCCTTCCCCTTGAAATGGAAGTACAAAAGCAGGGCTCCGGCCACCACAAAGCAGATTCCGGCCACCATCTGGCTGACACGGATGCCCGTGTGGAAGAAGTACAGGCTGTCTGTCCGCAGGCCCTCGATCCACATCCGGCCCAAGCCATACCAACACAGGTAGAACAGGAATACCTGTCCGTCATACTTGCGATGCTTCTTGAAATAGAAATGAGCAAAAGCCAGCCCTGCCAAATTCCACATACTTTCATAGAGGAAGGTGGGGTGTACCTCCATATACTGTCCGCCCAGTGTCAGTCCCATTCTCCAAGGCAGGCCGGTAGGCCCGCCAAAGGCTTCCTGATTGCAGAAATTACCCCAGCGGCCAATGGCCTGACCAATCAGCAGTCCATGCACACTCAAATCTGCAAACGCAAGGAATTTGATGTGTTTGACCTTACAGAACACATAGAGCACTAAGATACCCACAATCACCGCACCATAGATAGCCAGACCTCCATCCCAGATGGCAACGGCACTGCCCCAATCAATCGAGCCATCCGCCCTTCGATACAGATCCAGATAAAAAATGACATAATACAGTCGGGCGCCTAAAATACTCAAGGGCGCCGTAATCAAAATCATATCCAGCACCTGGTCCGGCACAATCCCAAAACGGCGGGCATTATAATAACAGTAAATCACCGCCAAAACAAGACCCGTCGCAATAATGATGCCGTACCAATAAACATCTTTGCCGAACAAATTAAATGCGACACGCTGGATATGAAATTCCAGTCCCAGTCCGGGAAATTCAATCGGATTCATGCTATGTTACACTCCTTTTGGACGAACCACAGAGAGCGTACAACGCTCTCCGGTGATCGTTTCTTGAATCAATTCCTTTACTTCTTGGATCGAAACGGAATCATACAACCGAGGAAAATCAAAGTAAAATTCCTGTTGGAAGTGGGCCTCTGCCACACACTGGCAGATACACTTCATGGAATTGAGTGCCTTCACTCGATTCCCATAGGACGCCTTCTTGATGCGTTCAAAGCGATCCGAGGTTGCGCCCGTCCAGGCAATACGAATAGCCTCGTTTAATATTTCTTCTGCAACGGCGGATGGTTCTTCGCTTTCGCCCAAAAACTCAAAATAGGCATAGTCTGCACCGCTGCTGAATCGGGTCCGGAAGGTTTGATTCAGCAGCCCCTGCCGATACAGTTTCAAATACAATGGGCTCGATGCACCAACCAGCAGTGCGCTCGCCAATTCACCCACCAACTGTTCCCGCAATCCGGGTGCAGGCGGTGCCTTGAATCCCATAGAAAACACCGTGGATGATACATCCATGCGGCACTCCAATTCCGGTACCACATCGCCTTCCGCTGATTCTTCCCCATGTTCCCGTGTGATTCGGGGCACTTCCCGACTCGGGATTGCCGCCGCCGCTCGAAGCACCGCATTAGGGTCCACATCCCCAGTCACGCAAAGCACCAAATTGGAGGGATGATAAAAACTTTTATGGCAGAGCGTCAGCAATTCCGGCGTAATATGGGAGATGGAATCCACATCTCCAACCACGCTGTTCCGAACAGAGTGGTTCGGATACAACTCCTGTATCAAATTGCGGTGAGCCTGACGCAGTGGTAAATCCTGCTTCATTTGAATTTCCCGTGCAATAATATCTTGCCCCTTCAAGACGCTGTCGTCCGTAAAGGAAGGATGGGTAACAAAGTGAAGCATAGCATTCAGATGACGCTCAAAATGATCCGAGCAAGACAAATAAATTCCCGTCATATCGCAGGTCGTAAACCCATCTACCGATGCTCCATCCACCGAAAAAGTCGGCAGCACCGATCCCTGCGGCGGTTCAAATAAGCTGTGTTTCAAAAAATGTGCAGTTCCCACCGGAACATTCCGCACCCGTTCTCCAACCCAGAATCGGGTATCCTGACCTCCAAAGCGGGAGGCCACCATGGCTACCGCCTTATGATAGCCCGGCTTCGGAACGACATAGACCGTCAACCCATTGGGCAGCGTATCCGTCAAGCAGCGTTCCTGTAAAATTGTGGATTGCAACTCTCTCATGTGCCGTCTCCTTCCTTACCGGACAGCTCATAGACCCCACGCAGCAACAATTCCGTCGCTGCCGCCGTGACATCGCCTTCGGTCACATGTTCTATTTGCTCTGCCAGCCGCTCCGGATCAAACGGTTCTCCGCAGGCCGCTGCACGCTGCCATGCCAAGCTCATCAGGTGCTGATCGTCCAGCATCTGATCAATGCCATGAATGACACTCTGTTTCGCTGCTCGAAATTCCATCGCATCAAATGCTCCATGGCGGATTCCCTGCAGCTCCTTCTCCGCCAGTTTTTTCACGGCTCGAAACTGCGTCTCCTCCGTCCCGCAGGAAACAACCATCAGTCCCTTTCCGGGAATAAGGGCCGATTCTACATGATAGCATAACGCCTGTTCATTCCGAAGCACACGGAACAATCTGGAATCCTTTGTTCCTCCGAACAGTGCGTTGCAAACCAACATCGCAGGATACATCGGATCGTTCATACCAAAGCCATACTGAAATCCAAACACCAGTTTCCCCTGTTGGATTCCCATACGCTCGGAAAATCGCTGGACCTTCCCCTTTGTACTGCGCTTAGCACTGGATCGGGGCAATGCTCGATCCGGATTGCGAGGCAAATCCATCAGTGCCTCCAAAAAAGCAAACTCCACCCGTTTTTCCGGGGCACTGCCGCAATAAAACAGCTCAATTCCTGCTGTTCCCAGCAGGTCCTGATATCGTGTAAATAGTTTTGGCGGTTGAATTTTCTTCACCTGCACCTCCGTTCCGAGCCGGGACAGACCATAACGATCGTTGGCATACAACTGCTCCACCAAGCGATGGCGTGCGTAGGTATCCTTATGATTGGCTCGGCTACGAATCATCTGCAGCAAATGTTCCTGCTCCCCTTTGACATACTCCCGACGAAGCCGGCCGTTCCGGGTTGCGGGATGAAGCAGGAAATCACCCAGCAGTTGAGCCACACGCTCCAGCACTGTTTCCCCTTCTGCCAGATACGCATCGTCCAGAAAGGATGCATCAAAGCCCACCGACTGAATATCTCCACATTTATATACCACCGGCTCAACCGCTCCACCATAAAGGGAATCCAGTTCCACAGACAGGGCATCCAGATCACTCAGCTGTGCCGTGCCACAGCGCAGTACATACGGAATCAGTGCATTTAATGCCGCAGTGTCCGCAGACAGCTTTGTCATCAGGCGAAGGGACCAGTAACTGCTTTTGAATTTTGATGTCCGCACGATCGTCAGCCAGACCCCTGGCATAAGCTCCATGCGTTGAATTGTCATTGGTTCCACCTCCGTATGGATTCTTCTTGTCATTTTATTATACACGAAAGCACATCAAATCGCACCCTCATTTTCTATTTTTGCTTAATTATACTATTTCAATATTATAATCAAATCCGTCCAAACAGGCTTACATTCACACGATTCTGCCACCGTCTTGCATACATTAACAAAATCTCTTTCCCTTTATTTTGGGCATTTTCAGCGCCGTTCAGCCCTTCTCCGAACGGCAAGCTCAGCCCGAATCTCATGCATCAAAACCTTTCTCCGTTTTTTCAAAAATTTTTCAAAAAAACAAGGAAAATCCCTTGACACCCACAGAAAAGCATAGTAAAATACAATCCGTTGTAAAGCGCAACAACTTTACCATTTAGAAGGAGGGGACTGCTTTGCGAGATAAGGCATTTCACATGACCATGCTCTTTGATTTCTACGGCGATCTCCTCACCGATCGTCAGAAAGAGTTTTTCGACCTTTACTATAACGAGGATCTTTCTCTTGCTGAGATTGCAGAAAACGCCGGCATCACCCGTCAGGGTGTCCGGGATGTTCTGGTTCGTTCCGAAGCTATCCTCACCGAGATGGAAGAGAAAACCGGCATCGTTGCACGCTTTCTGGAGATGCAAAAACTCAGCGCCGAAATCGACAACGCTGCCTGTGCCATTCTTGCGATCAACGACGAACGATATGAAAGCACCGATCTGATGCGCTTGGCTCAGGAAATCCGAGATTGCGCATCCAAGCTGAAGGAGTAAGTCATGGCCTTTGAAGGATTGTCTGAAAAACTGACAAACGCCTTTAACCGACTGAGAGGAAAAGGCAGACTGACCGAAAGTGATGTTCGGGAAGCAATGCGCGAGGTCAAACTCGCCTTGCTGGAAGCCGATGTCAGCTTTAAGGTCGTCAAAGACTTTGTCAATCGAGTCACGGAGCGTGCAGTAGGCGCCGATGTACTGAAGGCCCTCTCCCCTGCTCAGATGGTCATCAAGATCGTCAACGAAGAACTGACCGAGTTGATGGGCGGAAAAGCGGCCTCCATTAACATCGCACCGAAGGGACCCACCGTCATCATGATGACTGGTTTGCAGGGCGCTGGTAAAACCACCAACGCCGCCAAACTGGCCGGCCACTTCAAGCGCAATGGCCGTCGTCCTCTGCTGGTTGCCTGCGATGTCTATCGCCCCGCCGCCATTAAGCAGTTGGAGGTTGTTGGTGAGCAGGTCGGTGTTCCTGTCTTCCAAATGGGGCAGATTGATCCTGTCACTATTGCAAAGCAGGCCGTTGATCACGCCGCTAAACACGGAAACGACATGGTGTTCTTGGACACTGCCGGCCGTCTCCATGTGGACGAGGAACTGATGGATGAGCTGAAGCGCATCAAAGCAGCCGTTCAGCCCAATGAGATTTTGCTGGTCGTGGATGCCATGATCGGTCAGGATGCGGTCAATGCCGCAACCGCCTTTGACGAGGCTCTGGATCTCACCGGTGTTATGCTGACCAAATTGGATGGCGATGCCCGTGGCGGTGCTGCTCTTTCCATTAAGGCCACCACCGGAAAGCCCATCAAGTTTGCCGGTATCGGCGAAAAACTGGATCAGATCGAAGTTTTCCACCCCGATCGTATGGCCAGTCGCATCCTTGGCATGGGCGACATGCTCTCCCTCATCGAGAAGGCAGAAGCCAACTTTGACGAGGAACAGGCTGCCAAGCTGGAAGAAAAACTGCGCAAAAACCGTTTTACTTTAGCGGATTACTATGATCAGCTGCTGCAGCTGCGCAAAATGGGGTCCCTGACCGATATTCTCGGCATGATTCCCGGCGCACAGGGTAAAATCAAGGAAGAGGATGTGGACGACAGCATCCTCACTCGGACGGAAGCCATTATTCAGTCCATGACCTTGAAGGAACGGGACGATCCCAGCCTTTTGAATGCCAGCCGTCGGCGCCGCATTGCTGCCGGCAGTGGCACTACGGTTCAGCAGGTCAATCAGGTTTTGAAGCAGTTTGAGATGATGCAGGCAATGGCCCGTCAGCTCTCCGGCGGCAAAATGCCCCGCGGCTTCAAGAATATGATGGGCGGCGTCCCTGGAATGCCCGGCATGGGCGGAATGCCCAGTATAGGCGGCGGTCACTCCCGTGGTCGCACGAAACCCAATAAGAAGCGTAAGAAAAAGCGTTGATCAGCACGTTTGTGCTTTTCAAATAAACAAATCAGTCAATTATCATGGAGGTGAATGATACATGGTTAAAATCAGACTGCGCCGTATGGGCGCCAAGAAGGCTCCTTTCTATCGTATCGTTGTGGCGGATTCTCGTTATCCCCGTGACGGCCGTTTCATCGAGGAGATCGGCACTTACAATCCCCTCACCGAGCCCGCTGAGATCAAGGTTGACAGCGATCGTGCTCAGGCTTGGATCAAGACTGGTGCTCAGCCCACCGAGACCGTGAAGGGTCTGCTGAAAAAAGCCGGCGTTCTGTAAGGAATTGAGGCTCGAGGCGTTATGAAAGAACTTCTGACCTACATCGCAAAAAACCTGGTGGAACACCCTGACCAAGTCAGTGTCACCGAGGTGAATTGCGATGGCGAGCTGGTCCTTGAACTGCGTGTGGCTCCCGAGGACATGGGCAAGGTGATTGGCCGTCAGGGTCGTATCGCCAAGGAGATCCGCACTGTAGTGCGCTCCTATGCTCAGCGTCTGAATACCAGAGTCACTGTCGACATCGTCGACTGAGGACGCGAAAACCGGGATGCCGTAGCTGCGGCACCCCGGTTTCCATTTATCTTCCACTCATGAAAGGGATGTTAGACTATGAACCATGAATTTCTGGAAGCAGGTAAAATCATCAACACCTTTGGTGTGCGTGGTGAGCTGAAGGTTCAGGCTTGGAGCGACGAGCTGGATTTTCTGAAGCAGTTCAAAACCGTTTATATCGATGGCATGCCTGTGACTTTGAAAAGCGTTCGCATTCACGCACCCAATGTTCTGATTACGCTGGACGGTGTCACGAATATGGATGAGGCCATTCCCTATAAAAATAAAGTCATTTCCATCCGCCGGGATGACATTAAGGAAATGCCCTGCGATCATTTCATCATTGACCTGATCGGACTGGACGCAAAAAACGCGGAAACCGGCGAGGTGTTTGGAAAAGTTACCAATGTTCTCCCCTACCCTGCTCAGGATCTTTATGAAGTCAAGGGTGAGAAGACTTGGCTTTTCCCTGATGTTCCGGCCTTTGTGAAGGAAATCAACGAGGACGAGGGTTACATTTCTTTTGTTGTTATGGAGGGGCTTGGACAGTGATGCATATTGATGTTATGACCCTCTTCCCGGATGTAGTTGGCGATATGCTGTGTGAATCCATCTTGGGCCGTGCACAGGAGCGAGGCTACATCCGTGTAGACTGCCATCAAATCCGGGACTATACGACCAACAAACAGAATCAGGTGGACGACTATCCTTATGGCGGCGGGCATGGCGCCGTGATGCAAGCCGATCCTCTTTATCGCTGCTGGGCACACATCATGGATACTTGTTCCGAAGGAGAACGAGTCCGCACCATTTATATGTCCCCCTGCGGAACCACCTTCTGTCAGTCAGATGCCATTCGTCTGCGGGACAATTACGATCGTCTAATTTTGGTTTGCGGCCACTACGAAGGCATTGACCAGCGTTTTATCGACGAATGCGTGGATGAAGAAATCTCCATCGGCGACTTTGTACTGACTGGCGGAGAAATTCCCGCCATGGCCGTGGCAGACGCCGTTTGCCGTCTTGTCCCAGGTGTTCTCTCCTCTCCTGCTTGTTATGAAAATGAAAGCCATTGGGACGGCCTGCTGGAATTCCCCCAGTATTCCCGCCCTGAGATTTGGCACGATCGAGCCGTTCCTTCCATTCTGCTTTCCGGTCATCATGCAAATGTAGAGAAATGGCGCCGCAAACAGTCCATCATTCGCACCCGTGATCGCCGCCCGGATATGTATGCGAAGTTGGATCTTTCTTCCAAAGCAGACCAAAAGTTAATGAAAGAAATTGCGGCAGAAGAAGCGGCCGCAAATGCCGATACTTCGGAACAGCATTAATCTGTTCCGAAGTTTTTGCATTGTTGCACAAATGCAAGAAACAGTGCGTTTCCATCTGCATAACCGTTTTTTTGCAAAATTCGTTCCGGATGCCACTGCACCGCTATAATCGGCAGAGATTGATGTTCCAGCGCCTCCACCACCCCATCCAGACTTTCCATCGTGCTTCGAAAACCACGGCCAATTCTGTCCACCGCCTGATGGTGACAACTGTTGACCACTGTTTGTGTACCATACAGCCGTTGCATCAACGAGTTTGCCCCTGTCTTTACAATATGGGAACAATCGCTCCCCTTCTGTCCCCGATGAATTTCATTACGATGGGACAAATCCGGAACTAAACTCCCTCCAAAAAACACATTGAGCACCTGCATTCCACGGCATATTCCTAAAATCGGTTTCTTTTGGGATGCAAATTGGGAAATCATGTAAAAGTCAGAACATTCGCGTTCAGGCTCTATCCCTATATTTTCTTTCGTCTTGGCTCCATACCATACAGGATTCAGGTCGCCTCCACCACATAAAAGCAGACCGGAATATCGGCTTGCATCTGCCATTGGGGCATATCGAGCCTCCCCTTCAGTTCCCTGTGCTCGGAGTGCCTGTATATAGTTCCCTGTCGCCCCGTGACTCCCGGAAATCAAAATCGGATTCATGATAATCACCTCATGCGCAGTATATCAGGTTACATTGCATCCTTATTCCGTTTTTTCATTGAGTTTGCAAAAAAAGGATTGCATTCCTACATTTTTTTGGTATAATAAAAGGGTATTCTTTGTTCGGAGTCTCAATCGAGAGATGAACTAAAACGGTGGAAGAATCTGTATTCGAAAGTCCGCCGAAACCTGTTATTCTCATTTTGGGGGAATTCTGGGTTTTCAAGGGGTTTTCGGCACTTTACAATCAAATATCTTTTGGAATTCTCTCCTGCTTTCTCCCTAAGCTCCAAGAGCGTTCATTTGCTCGAAGATAAGTGAGAAATCAGAAGTGAATATATGGAGATGTACCCAAGTGGTTGAAGGGTCCGCACTCGAAATGCGGTAGGCGCCTTTAAAGCGTG
>JARIAU010000060.1 GCA_029257695.1 Oscillospiraceae bacterium | reverse complement strand
CAGGACAACCAGAGCATGTCCACCAAGGGTGTGTTGCGTGGGCTGCACTTCCAGAAAGAGTATCCTCAGGGCAAGCTGGTTCGTGTTGTGCGTGGCAGTGTGTTTGATGTGGCAGTTGATCTGCGTGAGAACAGCGAGACTTATGGTAAGTGGTTTGGCGTCGAACTGACTGCGGAGAATAAGAAGCAGTTCTACATTTCCGAAGGCTTTGCCCATGGCTTCTTGGTGCTGAGTGATGAGGCTGAGTTCTGTTATAAGGTGACGGACTTCTATCATCCCGGCGACGAGGGAGGAATGGCTTGGAACGATCCTGCTATTGGGATCGAATGGCCCACTCTGCAGGGTGAGTACCACGGTAGTGCAAGTGCAGAAGGCTACACGCTGGCGGATGGCACACCTCTGAACCTCTCTGATAAGGACCAGAAGTGGGGGACCCTCGCTGAAACCTTCCATTTCTAAAAAAAACGAGCGGTATGCATTTAGCATACCGCTCGTTTTTGTGTTATAAAATTTATTTTAATAACGGGGCGTCGCAACAAATTTGACAAGCGAATCTCGCGCCAGATCAATGAATGCAATGATGGTTGCGGCCACAGCCTGAATTCCGTAGGGGGAGAATAAAAACCCAAAGATCAAGACCTGGATAAGCAAAGAATAATCTCCTTGTATGAAGAAAAGAACTGCACAAATACCTGCAAGGATCGAAATAAGGGTGCAGATGGTCGCACAGATGCAGAAAACAAATTTGATGAACCCAGATGTAACCGTCAATACAAAAGCCAGAATTCCGGCGAAAAATTTAAGTATGAACACAAGTGATCCCTCCTGAAACTATTTCTATTTGCGAAATTATATCATAAAGGGAACGGGATGACAAGAACAGGAGGAAATAAAGCTGTATAAAAACAAAATCCCCGCACCTAAGTTGGTACGGGGTAATTTGTTCGTTTCAGTCTGATTTAAAAATCAGATGGCACGGGTGACCTTGCCGGAACGGAGGCATCTAGTGCAGACATTAACATGAGTGGCGGAGCCATTCACGATAGCCTTAACGCGCTTCACGTTGGGCTTCCAGGTCCGATTGGAACGGCGATGAGAATGGGACACCTGAATGCCAAACTTGATGTCCTTATCACAGAATTCGCACTTAGCCATTTGCCAAACCTCCTTGCTTTAAGATATAGCAAACTACGCATCGCAGGTTATTGTAACAGATTCTGCAATGAAATGCAAGGGATTCTACGATAAAAATGAAAAAAATTAAAGACAGAATCACATTGTTTCTTTCGGTTGCAGAAAACCACAAAGAACGCTATACTAAATCCAAAGAAGAATCATGGGAGGATCGTAAAATGAATAATAATCGTTTTGTGAAATTGAGCGAAATGATTGACGAGTTTGAATTGGAGATTTTGTATCAGGGAAAAGATCCTGATGAAATCAAGCTTTGCGTATCGAATGTAGATCGCCCGGGACTTCAGCTGATGGGATACTTTACCCACTTTGATTGCCAGCGTATTCAGTTGATTGGCAATATGGAGTATGGCTATCTGCAAAACCTAACCTCCGAAGAGCGCAGAGAGCGGTTTGACCAATTGTTTGGGCATGATATTCCAGTGCTGATTTATGCCCGGGGACTGGAGATGTATGCAGAGTGCCTGGAGATGGCAGAGAAGCATAGTGGCACAATTTTGCGCACACAGGAGCCTACTGGCGAGTTTATGAGTGCTATGACAACCAGCTTGATGTCCAAGCTTGCACCCCGTATTACCCGACATGGCGTTCTTATGGAGGTTTATGGCGAAGGGATCTTGCTCATTGGTGACAGTGGTGTTGGTAAGAGCGAAACCGCGGTAGAATTGCTCAAACGAGGA
>JARIAU010000030.1 GCA_029257695.1 Oscillospiraceae bacterium | reverse complement strand
CATGAATAAGGGTCTGCGTCATTTTATTGACACCAATGATTTTACCAAGGAAGAGCTGATCGACATCATCGAGCTGTCTCTGAAGATTAAGAAGTGCATCAAGGCCGGTTACTATCCCCCTCTGATGAAGGACAAGACGCTGGCAATGATTTTCCAGCAGTCCTCCACCCGTACCCGTGTCTCCTTTGAGACGGCCATGAGCCAGATGGGCGGCCACGCCCAGTACCTCGGGCCCGGCATGATCCAGCTGGGCGGCCACGAGACCATCGGCGACACCGGCAAAGTTCTGTCCCAGCTGGTGGACATCGTGATGGCCCGTGTCATCGAGCACAAGACCGTGGTGGATCTGGCTGAGGCCAGCAGCATCCCCGTGCTGAACGGCATGTCCGATTACAACCACCCCACCCAGGAGATCGGCGACATGTGCACCATCTTCGAGAACCTGCCCCGCGGCAAGAAGCTGGAAGATGTGAAGGTCGTGTTCGTGGGCGACGGCACCCAGGTCTGCGCTTCTCTGGGCTTCATCTGCACCAAGCTGGGCATGCACTTTGTCCACTATGGTCCTGAGGCACACCTGCTGAACGAGGGCCACAAGGCCGTCATGCAGGCCAACTGCGAGATTTCCGGCGGCACCTTCGAGGTGACCACCGATCGTGAGAGCGTCCGTGGCGCAGACTTCATCTACACCGATGTGTGGTATGGTCTGTACGAGAACGAAATGCCCAAGGACGAGCGCGTCAAGGTCTTCGGTGAGTATCAGGTCAACCGTGAGATGATGCAGATGGGCAACATCGGCTGCAAGTTCATGCACTGCCTGCCTGCCACCCGTGGCGAGGATGTCACCGACGAGGTCGCTGACTCCGATGCTTCCCTGTGCTGGGACGAGGCCGGCAACCGCCTGACCGCTATGCGTGGCCTGCTGGTGTACTTCACCCGTTATCAGAAGGAAGCCACCGAGCTGCAGAAGGCCGCCGTCAAGGAAGAGCTGGATGCCTTCATGACCGAGCGTGACCTGCTGTAATT
>JARIAU010000018.1 GCA_029257695.1 Oscillospiraceae bacterium | reverse complement strand
GTGCTGGAGTACAACGGTATGTGGCAGATGCCGGAAATTCAGGAGATTTTGCCCCCTCATTGGGTGCTGTACCAAATCGTGACGACCGTGGACTGCACGACCTTCGACCTGTACTCCAAGAACATGGCCTCCCTCATGATGCAGCACATCAGCAATGCCGATATGGTCATTTTCAACCGCTGCACCGATGCCCTGGCCGAGATGCTGCGTGGCCGTAACATCAAGATGCTCAACCGCAGAGCCGAGATGTTCCTCGAATACACCGACGACCGGATGGAGGAGTACGACGACGGAACCCCTCCCTTTGATCTGTCTAAGCCGGTGCTGGAGCTAAGCGACGATGATTTCGGCGTCTGGTATGTGGATGTCATGGACAATCTGGACCGCTACCGTGGAAAAGTAGTTTCCTTCCTGGGTCAGGTTGCAAAATCGGAACAATTCCCCAAAGGCACCTGTGCCTGCGGCCGTTTTGCGATGGTCTGCTGCGCAGAAGACACCACCTTCCTTGGTCTGCTGCTGAAGGGCCCGGAGATCAAAGACCTGAACACCAAGGACTGGATTCGGGTCACCGCTCGTGTGGATATTGAAAACATGAAAATTTATCAGGGCGACGGCCCGGTCCTTCATGTACTGGACATTCAGTCTGCTGAAACGCCCAAAGACGAGCTGGTTTACTTTTAATCAATCGCACACTGCCCGCAAATTGGAGAAGATCTTTGGATCTTCTCCAATTTTCCCGTCAAAATTGTTAAATTTTGTCTTAGTTTCCTCAATTTATGCCGTAAGTTATCCTCTTTTTTCTCATAATAGCGCAGCAGCAGGGCTTCTGGAATGGAACCTCCTTTTTTCATGCATCCACAGGGATCCCACTGCCATGCCATTACTGTGCAGAAAAAAACACTTATCGTACGGCAGAAATTGATTTGACATTTTCCCAAAACACCGTTAAAGTGAAAGAATCGGAACTATAACATGAACGGAGGACAATCAACTATGAAAAAGAAAGTTTCCAATGCCGTGGTCCGCCGTCTGCCTCGATACTATGGACAGCTCAACGCCCTCTATCAGGTAGGTGTTGCCCGGATCTCCTCTTCTTCTCTGGGCAAGGTGATGAACCTGACCGCCAGCCAAATTCGGCAGGATCTCAGCTGCTTTGGTGAGTTCGGACAGCAGGGCTATGGCTACAATGTGGAAAACCTGCGCAACCAAATCGCTGAAATTCTGGGCATGAATCAGGGCCATACCGCCATCGTTTTGGGTGCCGGCAATCTGGGCCGAGCCCTCATCCAGAACTTTCAGTTTGCCCAGAACGGCTTTCAGCTGATTGCCGCCTTTGATACCGATCTGACCTTGGTCGGCACCAGCATTGCCGGTGTCCCTGTCTACAACATTGACAAGCTGAACCAATATCTTTCCAGCCAGCATGTGGATGTGGGCGTACTGACCGTCCCGCAGAGTGCGGCAGTCCCTACCGCACAGCGCTTGATCGACGGCGGTGTCAAAGGACTCTGGAACTTTACCAATGTGGAGTTGGGCTTCCACAATGAGGATGTAGTGGTGGAGAATGTGCATTTTGCCGACTCCCTGCTGGCCCTAAGTTTCCTCATTTCAAATCCCGGCAAAGATTCCGCTCAATGATCTGCACCCATTCCGCCCCCCTGCATAAGATGAGATTGAGGCCGCTTGACGGAGCTCAATCTTAATATGAGGAGGTATCCTTATGGGATGCGGTAACAACTATTGTGGCGGTAACGGGTGCTTGTGGATCGTTCTGATCCTGATTCTCTTCTTCTGCTGCGGTGGCTGCGGCGGCGGCTACGGCTGTGGCGGCTGTGGCGGATGCGGTGGCTGCGGCAACAACTGCGGCGGCTGCTAAGGCAAGCAAAACCCCCGGCGTGACTTCGGTCACGCCGGGGGTTCCCGCTTTCGAAGCAAAGGCCTGAACCGAACTGGTTCAGGCCTTTTTCAGTCGTTGATTACTCGTCCTTCTCTGCATCATATGCAGCTGCACGACGGGTCGTGGCAGACCCGGTCAGCAGAGAACGAAAATGGTCGTGAGACTCCTTGATCTCGCCATAAGCTTCAGCCACGGCATCCTCCGTACGGCGCAGCGCATCGGCGCAGTACTCGTTTGCGGCACGCTTCAGTCCCTCGGCACGGTCATTGGCGGCGTCCGTCACACTGCGAGCCTCATCGTTGGCCTGCGTCAGGATCTCGGTCGCACGGCTCTTGGCCGTGCGGATGGCCTCCTCTGCCACAGCACGGGACTTGCGCACGATCTCGCTCTCATCCACCATACGCTGTGCCTGTGCACGGGCCTGCTCCACAATGCGGTCAGCCTCTCTCTGGGCATCGCTCAGCACCTGATCCCGAGTCTGCATGATCTTGAATGCCTCACCCAGCTCCACCGGGAAGCGGTTGCGGATGCTGTCCAGCAGATCCAGAGCGCCGTTGCGGTCCAATTTGCAGTCGCTGCTGAAGGGGATTGCCTTCGCATCATCAATCATCTCATAGAGTTCGTCCAGCATCTCATCAACGCCGTTGGTATTCACCTTTGCCATAACACTCATCCTTTCATCGCCGTCCCGTCAGGACTGGCTTGTCTGTAAATACTCATCCATCTTTCTCTGGACATCTCCGGCAATCTCCGCCGGTACATACCCATCCAAACTCACATGATAGCGGGCCATTTCCTTGGCCACGCTGGAGCTGAGGTAGGTAAAGTTTTGCCGTGCAGGTAAAAACATCGTGTCCAGATTGGGGTTCAGCTTACGGTTGATCAGCGCCATCTGGCATTCCTTCTCATAGTCGGAAACCGCACGCAGCCCCTTCACCACCACGGTGGCATTCCGCTTTCGTGCATACTCGCTGAGCAAATCCCGCCAACAATCCACCTCCACATTGGGAATATGGGCTGTCACACGCCGAACCAGCTCCACTCGCTCTTCGGGCAGGAAAAGTCCAGTTTTATCAGAATTGATCATCACACACACGATCAGATGATCAAACTGCCGTGCCGCACGCTTGATGATGTCCAAGTGGCCCAAGGTCACCGGATCAAAACTGCCGGGGTAGATCGCCGTACTCATGGATCAGACTTCCTTCCGGTAGATCGTGATTTTAATGCGACCATACCGATATTCCCGCCCCTTTCGATAGGGAGCGCTCAATTCCGGCAGAATCTGATCTGTCGGACTTTCGCAAATTATTATACCATTTTCCGATAGCATGTCAATCTCAGCCAGCTTTTTGAGCGCATTTTCCAGTAAATTCCCGCCATAAGGGGGGTCCAAAAACACCAGATGGTAGGGAACGGTCACCGTAGACAAAAACCCAATGGAATCTCCCTGCACCACTTTGGCCCGATCTGCCAAATCGCACTGTTTCAGGTTGGAGCGGATCAGCTGCACCGCATCCCGCCGCTGATCCACAAAGGTGCAGCTTTCTGCCCCTCGGCTCAGTGCCTCAATGCCCAGCTGTCCGGTCCCGCCGAACAGGTCCAACACCCGACGGCCCTCAATGTCAAACTGAATGATATTAAACACAGACTCCTTCACCTGGTCGGTGGTGGGACGGGTTTCCATTCCCTGGAGCTGCAGCAATCTGCGGCCTCTGGCCGTTCCCGAAATCACTCGCATGGTTTCATTCCTCCTGATGGAAGTATTGATAAATCAATTTGCCTGTGGCCTTACCAACCACCTCGCCCAGCTGGGCCTCTGTGGCGGCCTTGATGGCCTTCAGGCTCTTAAACTGCTTGAGCAGCTGCTGTTTTCGCTTTGGCCCAATCCCCGGAACCCGATCCAGTTCC
This sequence comes from Oscillospiraceae bacterium, assembly GCA_029257695.1. Lineage (GTDB taxonomy): Bacteria > Bacillota > Clostridia > Oscillospirales > Oscillospiraceae > UMGS1766. The sequence goes on along the minus strand of JARIAU010000018.1, from coordinate 37,902 downwards.
GATGCTTTGGCACTCTTCTGGTGGCTCTTGTGATGGAACCCGATGGCACTGCGGTGGGTCTCCTCCTGCATCCGGCCAATCAGTGCGAACACCGCCGGATTGGCTTGGATGCCGATCTCCCGTCCATCCGGTGCCACCAAAGCCCGGGTCCGATGCCGGTCATCCTTCACCATGCCGAACACCGGAATGGTCAGTCCCAACTCTTCCAACACACGCACTGCAATGGTCACCTGCCCCAATCCGCCGTCCATCAGGATGAGATCCGGCAGCACGCCAAAGTTTGCATCCCCTTCCAGATAGCGACGAAACCGTCGGCGCAGCACCTGATCCATGGAGGCATAATCGTCCGGTGTGTCCATATCCCGCAGTTTATAGTAGCGGTACTCCCGTTTCAAGGGGCGTCCGTCATAAAACACCGTCTGGGCAGCCACAATATCCGAAGCACCGGTGTTGGAAATATCGTAGGACTCGGTGCGGTGGGGGGTCTCTTTCAGCCCCAGCATCTGGCCCAGCGTCTGCATCAGCCGATTTTCCCGTTCCTCCCGACTGGTGGCTCGCTCGGCCTCGTCGGCGGCATTCTGCTGTGCCAGCCGGATCATCTCCGCCTTCTTCCCCCGCTGTGGCGTCAGCACCTGCACTTTGCGCCCCGCTGCTTGGGTGAACAGGACTTCCAGTTCCGCCTGATCCTCCACCTCCCAGGGCAGGAAAATCCCCTTGGGCAGATTGCCTCGGCCGCCGTAAAACTGCTTGACCAAAGCGGACAAGATCTCCCCTCGATCTTCTTCCATCGGGGTGGGGAAAATCTCCGTATCCCGTCCGGCCAGATCACCGGCCAGATAGTGCAGCGCCACAAAGCAGCTTTTCGCTTCGCCCAGATACAATCCGCACACATCCACATCCGCCCGGAGCGAAGCCACCACCTTCTGCCGTTTGCCCAGCAGCCGGATGGCTTTGATGCGATCTCGGCACTCCGCCGCCGCTTCAAACCGCAGTTCCTCCGAGGCCGCCAGCATCTGCTGTTCCAGCTGCTCCTCCACGGCGGCAAAATCGCCTTCCAACAGCCGCACTGCCTGATGGATGCGCTCCTGATAGGCTTCCCGTGTCATCTCCGGTCGACACCATCCGTCACAAATGCCCATGTGATGATTCAAACAAGGCCGTTCCTTGCCGATGTCCCGGGGAAACACCTTTTTGCAGGTGGGCAGGTGCAGTGCCTGCGAAATAGCATCCAAAATTTCATAGGTCTCCCCACGGCTGCCATAGGGTCCGAAGTAACGAGCCCCGTCTCCGGCCGTTTTTCCCACCAGCGTAAACCGGGGATAGGGGGCGGCTGCATCCAGCCGCACATAGGGATAGCCTTTATCGTCCTTGAGCAGAATGTTGTATTTGGGCTTATGGCGCTTGATGAGGGAACATTCCAACACCAACGCCTCAAACTCCGTGTCTGCCAAAATCACATCAAAGTGGTCGATCTGGCTGACCATCGCCCGGGTCTTTTCGGTATGACTGGCCAGATCCAGAAAATACTGGCTGACCCGGTTGCGCAGGGCCTTGGCCTTGCCCACATAGATGACCTCATTATGGACATCCATCATAATATACACACCGGGATGCAGGGGCAGGGAATGCGCCTTGTCCTTCAGTTCTTCCTTGGTCACTGCCCTCACCTTCCCTTCCTGTGCAGTGAGAAAAAAAGCGCCGCAGTGCTGCGGCGCTTTTGCTCTTTGGGGCGATCAGACAGCGGCCTGACTGGAGATAAGCTTCTCCAGAGCATCCAGTGCCTCAACCTCATCCACTCCGTCGGCGATCAGGGAGATCGTGCTCCCATCCATGATGCCCATGGAGAGCACGCCCAGCAGACTTTTTGCGTTCACACGCCGCTCGTCCTTTTCAACCCAGATAGAACTCTTAAATTCGTTGGCCTTCTGAATGAAAAAAGTAGCAGGACGCGCAAACAGACCGACGTTGTTGTTCACAACAGCCTCTCTTACCGTCATAAGGATACTCCTCCCAAATATATAATTCTTCTTTAAGAAGCATATCAAAACCGCACCATTTCTGCAAGGTCAAAATCGCCAAAATTCCCCGTCAGAACCTATGCTTTCATGCAGTTTTGAACAATAGGACCCTCATTTTTCCGATACTTACTTCAATTCCACCACAGTGACGCCATCCTCGCCTTCTCCAAAGTGTCCGGGACGGAAGGACTTGACATATTTGCTGCTTTTCAGATGCCGCCGCACGGCGCTCCGCAGAGCACCTGTGCCCTTGCCGTGGATGATGGTAACGCTTTTCAAATGCGCCAGCAGCGCATCATCCAGATAGCGGTCCACCATGTCCAGCGCCTCATCGCTCATCATGCCCCGGAGGTCCAATTCCGGTTTTACACCGGCGGCACGGATACGGGTCACTGCCCGATTGGTCTGGCGCTGCCGCTCCTTCTTTGCACGGGCTTTGGCATCCTCCACCACCCGTACTTCCTCCTGCTTGGCCGTGATTTTCAAAATACCGGCCTGTAATTGCAGGGTTCCGTCCCGATTGACCGAAATAACCTCCGCCTGTGTACCCATCTTCACCAGTTCCACCACATCCCCGGCCACGGCAGGACGGGTGGCCGGCGGGGCCTCCTGCATTTGCTGCGCTCTGGCCTTGGTTTCCGTCTCATTGATGAGTCGGCGCACTTCCGTCCGCTGGCGATTGACTTCCTGGAAGTTCTGGCTCTTTTTCGCCTGCTTCTTCATTTCATTGAGCTCCTGGAACACCAGCTCGCTCATCTCTCGGGCCTCTCGAATGATGGCTTCTGCATCGGCCCTTGCCTGGCGAAGCGCCTTCTCCCGCTCTTCTTCCAGCTTGCGGCGGTAATCCCGGGCCGCATCGGAGTCCTTCTTCGTCAGCTGCCGCAGCCGTGCCGCTTCCAGCCGCTCCTCTTCCAGCGCACGGCGCTGCTGTTCTAACTGGGTGATCACATCCTCAAACCGGATGTTCTCCTCACTCATATGGGTATTGGCCTTTTCAATGATATGTTCCGGCAGCCCCAGCCGTTTGGAAATGGCAAAGGCATTGGATTTCCCCGGCACACCGATCAACAGACGGTAGGTGGGGCGCAGCGACTCCACATCAAATTCACAGCAGGCATTTTCCACTCCTGCGGTAGTCATCGCATAGAGCTTCAATTCTGCATAGTGGGTGGTGGCACACACTTTGCTGCCGATGGAACGGCTTTCCTCGATAATGGCCTCTGCCAGTGCCGCACCCTCAACCGGGTCCGTTCCGGCGCCCAGTTCATCATAGAGAATGAGCGTCCGGTCGTCCGCCTGCTCCAAGATCTTGACGATGTTGGTCATGTGGGCGGAGAAGGTGGACAGAGACTGCTCAATGGACTGCTCGTCACCAATGTCACTGAGCACCTGCGAAAACACAGAGAAATAGCTGTCATCTCCCACAGGGATATGGAGTCCGCACTGGGCCATGGCCGTCAGCAGTCCGGCAGTTTTCAGCGTTACCGTTTTGCCGCCGGTATTGGGTCCGGTGATGACCAAGGTGTCGAACCGCTCGCCCAATTCCAAGTCGATGGGCACCGCTTTCTTGGGGTCCAACAGCGGATGGCGGGCCTTCCGGAACCGGAACCCTCCGTTTTCGGCCATGCGTGGGGCGCAGCAGTTCAAACGATAGGACAGCTTGCCTCGGGCAAAGATGGCATCCAACTCCACCAACAGGCTGTAATTCTGTCGGATCATCTCCTGCTCCGCCGCACAGGAGGCAGACAGCGCCCGCAAAATGCGCTCGATCTCCTTCTCCTCTGCCGCCAGCAGCTCCCGCAAATCGTTATTTGCCTTCACCGCGCCCATGGGCTCGATGAAGTAGGTAGACCCGGTGGCAGACACATCGTGGACCAGACCGGGCACCATGGAGCGATACTCCGCCTTCACCGGCACCACGAAGCGGTCGGAACGAATGGTAATAATAGCCTCCTGCAAATACTTGCTGGCTTGAGAAGAAATCAGCTTTTGCAGCACCTCCCGTGCTTTGCCGGAGGTAGTGCGGATATGCCGGCGAATATCGGCCAGTGCCGGACTGGCGGTGTCGGCAATCTCTTCCTCCGACAGAATGGAGCCGGTGATCTGATCCTCCAGCACACGGTCCGAGGTGAGCGAGCGGAACAGCGGCCGCAGGCAGTTGGAGCCTTCCGCATTGTCGCAGTAAGCGCTGACGGTACGGGTGGTCCGCAGAACCGCCGCAATCTCCAGCAGCTCCCGAGGATTGAGGGCCCCTCCCCGGTCGGCCCGGTGCAGCGAAGCCGCCACCGGCTTGATTCCGGCGAAGGCCGGTGTGCCATAGCGGTCCATCATATCCCGGGCCGCCGTGGTCTCTTCCAACAACCGGGCAACCGTCCGGCTCTCGTCACAGGGGCGGATCTCCAAGGCCCGCTCCTTGGCCTCCAGCGTCACGCACTGGGCGGCCAACATCTCCAGCACACGGGGAAACTCCAGTGTGCGGAGTGATTTTTCATATAACTCGTTCATCTAAACTCCCTTTTCGTCGGGGTGAATGGAATGTTTCTGTTTATTTACAGTGCCATTTGCTTGTAAAAATCCAGCGTGCGGAATCCCCGCTCCAGCTGGGTCAGCACATAAGCCTCGGTGACGGCGGCCATCTGCTCCAGATCCGCTTGCGGAATCCGGAAGGAGAACAGCCGTTTTTCCTCGCAGCGGATCACATAGCGCATGGCATCCAGTGCCGTCCGGCTGAGCGGCATAGAAATGCCGGGACCCAGCGCATCTCGGCACTTGGCGCAGTGGAGCACCCCCTGATTCAAATGAAACCTCGGGTCCGGGTCCTCCGCTCCGCATACGGCGCAGCCGCTGAGATCCGGCTCATAGCCCGCCAGCACCATCATCCGCAGCTCAAAGGCCGCCTTGATCTGGAGGCAGGACTTATCCAGTTCCTCCAATGCATAGAGGGAATTGAGCAGCAGGCGCAGGTTCTCCGGTGCCGGCAGATCTTCCGCCGTCAGGCACTCTGTCAGCTCCGCAAACCAGCTGGCCAGCGACAGCTTATCCAAATCCTTGCGCACCTTCCGCCATTCCCGCTGCACATCCCCCTCTTTGGCGCTCCACCGGTCCCGGTACTCATAGAGCGTCCACTCCGAATAGCACAGCAGCTGGCCGGGGGCCGCAAGAGGACTGTTCTTGCGGCGGCAGCCTCTGGCATTGACCGTCAGCTTGCCCCGATCCTGGGTCAACAGGGTGAGGATCTTATCCGACTCCTTGTAATTCACTTCCCGGAGTACGATCCCCGTGGTGGTCATATGCATAGGCACGCTTCCTCATGTTATGTACCGCAGCGCCTTACCGCTGCGGTGTTTCCTTCGTTTCTTTCCGCTCCTGCTCCCGGCGGCGCTCCATCCGGCTGTACACATACGCCTGAGGCATTCCGCTGATCAGAAACAGGCGGAAGGCCTGCTCTGCATCCAGTTCCACGACGATCCCTCCTCCTCCGTTAGGATTGGAAGAAACCGCATTCTGTATACTGGAAAAAACTTCGGTCAGTCGTCCTCCCGATAGCCCATATTGTGGACTCCGGCCATGCTGTCACGCCAGTTTTCCTTGACCTTCACCCAAGTCTGCAAGAACACCTTGGTGCCCATGAACCGCTCCATATCCTTGCGGGCCAGCGTGGAAACCTTTTTCAGCATGGCTCCGCCTTTGCCGATGATAATTCCCTTGTGGCTGGCCTTTTCGCAGAAAATCGTGGCATCCACATCAATGATCTCATCGTCCCGTTCCGAGAACCGGGTGATTTCCACCGCCGTGCCATGAGGAATTTCCTTATTCAGGCAGTAGAGCAGCTTTTCACGCAGGATTTCGGCCATCACCTGCCGCTCCGGCTGATCGGTCGTCATGTCGTCCGGGAACAGCTGGGGGCCTTCCGGCAGGAACTGGGTCAGCAGGGACAGCAGCTCCTCCACCCCGTCCTGCTCTTTGGCAGAAATGGGCACAATGGACTGGAAGTCATGGACGGCAGAATAGGCAGCAATCACTTCCAGCAGTTTTTCCTTGTTCTCCAGCTCGTCCACCTTGTTGATCACCAAAACGGCGGGCAATTTGAGGGCCTTGATGCGCTGGATCAACTCCATCTCCGGCTCGCCCACATGGGCGATGGGCTCCACCACCAGCAGCACGGCATCCACATCCGCTACGCTGGCCTTGACCACGCCCACCATATACTCGCCCAAACGGTTGCGAGCCTTATGCAGACCGGGCGTATCCAAGAACACAAACTGATTCTCTCCCCGGGTGACAATACCGCTGATGCGGTTTCGGGTGGTCTGGGGCTTGTTGGAAACAATGGCAATTTTCTCTCCTACAAAGGCATTGAGCAGGGTGGATTTGCCCACATTGGGGCGTCCGCACAGGGTAATCATACCGGAATGGGTAATGTTCATAAGCAATTCCTCAATTCTTTTGCTGGCTCTGAGCCAGTTCTTTTTGATTCAGTTCTCGATAGGTGGTCCGTAGAAAGACCGTGAAGCAAGTCACAGCCGAAATCGTATCCGCAATCGGCTCCGCCGCAAAAATGCCGGTCACGCCAAACCCAAGCCGAGGCAGCAGGAAAATCAGCGGGATCAGCAGAAACACCTTCCGGAACAAGGCAAAGAAGGTGGCCTTTTTTGCTTCCCCCAGCGCAACGAAGGTATTTTGGCTGGCATTTTGCAGGGTGAATGCAAATTGCAGCAGAAAATAAATTCGGAGCATCGGCACTGCCGTTTCCATCAGTTCCGGGTCATCGTTGAAAATAGCAATAAACTGGGGCATGGCGATTTGCAGCACCAGCCAAATCAGCACACCATAAATCAGGCAGAATTTCGTCAACGTCCGGTAGCATTCCCGCACCCGGGCATAGTTTCCGGCCCCGTAATTATAGCCTGTGACCGGCTGCGCTCCCTGTCCAAGCCCGCCCACCACCATGGTGACTACTTGTCCGATGGAAGCACCCACCGTCATGGTGGTCACATAGAGATCCCCGCCAAACTTGGCAAGGTTGGCACTGAACACCGCCGTCAACGCACTCTCCGTGATCTGCATGATAAAATTGGACACGCCCAAACTGCAAATGCGGCCCATGGTCGGCCAATGGGGTTTGAGATAGGCCCGCCGCACTCGAATCTGGTTTTTCTTACTGCCAAAGACAAACCAAAGCACCCACAGGCAGGACACGCTTTGGGACAGAACCGTGGCCACCGCCGCTCCGGTAATGCCCATATCCAGGCCAAAGATGAACACCGGGTCCAAAACCAGATTGCACACCGCACCCACAGCCACCGTCACCATACCAATGTTGGTAAAGCCTTGGGCGTTGATAAAGGGGTTCAGTCCGAGGGTCAGCATCACCGGCAGACTGCCCAGCAGATAGATGCGGATGTACTGCTCCGCGTAGGCATAGGTTGCATCACTGGCCCCAAACAAATACAGCACCGGTCGGCGAAATCCGTAGCAAATGGCCGGCACCAAAATCCCAAGGACGACCAGCGCCGTAAAACAGTTCCCCAGCACCCGCTCCGCTCCGTCGATGTCCCGATGCCCGCACAAGATCGAGCTGAGCGGCGCACCGCCATAACCAATCAAGGCGGAGAACGCCGCCACGGCAGAAACAATGGGCAGACAAAGGCCGATGCCGGTAAGGGCAAGCTGTCCCACCCCCGGCATATGCCCAATGTAAATGCGGTCCACAATCGAGTACAGGGTATTAACCACCTGTGCAATAATGATTGGGATGGCCAGCTTCAAAATCAGTTTTGGGACACTGCCGTTGGAAAAATCCGGTTTCATCGGTCAATCCCGGGTGATGCCAAGTTCGTTCAGAATGGCCTCTTCCCGTCCCCGCATCCGGGCCTTCTGCGGGCCTTCGTCCATGTGGTCATATCCCAACAGATGCAGCACCGAATGGACGGCAAGATAACAGAGCTCCCGCTCCTCGCTGTGGCCGAATTCCTCCGCCTGAGCACGGCAGCGCTCCAGTGAGATGACCATATCGCCCAGCGGTGTCCGGCCCGAAGCCGGATCTGCGTCCCGATCATCCACCGGCGGCTCTCCGGGCACATACTCGAACATGGGGAAGCTGAGCACATCTGTGGCTCGGTCAATGTCCCGCTGTTCCAGATTGATTTGATGGATGCCTTCATCATCGGTCAAAAGCACATCCACTTCGCAGGGGGTCTCCACTCCCTCTGCCTCCAGCGCAAAGCAAATCACATTTTTCAGCAGCGGAGCAAAGGGGATCTCCTCCTCCAGCTCCGACTCAATGAGAATCTCATGGTTCATATTATCGCTTTCCTCCCCGCTCTTGCGTTCGTTTGCCATGGCTGCCCGCATCCCGGTCATACGCAGCGATGATCCGCTGCACCAGCACATGGCGCACCACATCCTGTGCATTCAGTCGACAAATGGCGATGTCCTCCACATCCTTCAGCACCCGCATGGCTTCCTTCAGTCCGGACACCGTTTCTCCGGGCAGGTCGATCTGGGTGATGTCGCCGGTGATGACGATTTTGGAGCCGAAGCCCAGACGGGTCAGGAACATCTTCATCTGCTCCCGGGAAGTATTCTGTGCCTCATCCAAAATAATGAAGCTGTCATCCAGCGTACGCCCACGCATATAGGCCAGCGGTGCCACCTCGATGTTGCCCCGCTCCACATACTTCTGATAGGTCTCCGGCCCCAGCATCTCAAACAGGGCATCGTACAGCGGACGGAGGTAGGGGTCCACCTTGCTTTGCAGATCTCCGGGCAAAAAGCCCAGCCGCTCGCCGGCTTCCACCGCCGGGCGGGTCAGAATGATCCGGTTGACCTCTCGGGCGCGGAAGGCTGCCACCGCCTGTGCCACAGCAAGGTAGGTCTTTCCGGTACCGGCAGGACCCACCCCCAGTGTCACCACATTTTTCTTGATGGCGTCCACATATTTCTTCTGCCCCACGGTTTTGGCCTTGATGGGCTTTCCATTGGCTGTGACGCAGATCACATCCCGGGCCAATTCCGGAATCTTTTCCTCGCTGCCCGCCCGGACCAGCTGCAGCACATAACGCACATTCTGCTCGCCGATGGCTTCGCCCCGCTGGGACAGCTCCAGCAATCCCTGAATGGCCCGCACCGCCAGCATGACCTGCTCAGCCTCACCGGTCACCTTGATGCCGCCGTCCCGGTGGGTCACATGGACCTCCAGCGCCTGCTCCACCAAACGCATATTTTCATCGAAGGCACCAAACAGGTTGGCAATCTCCTCCACACGATCCAAATGGATGATCTGTTCTATCAAATGATTCATCTCCAATAGGTGTTTTCATTCCTGCTGCGCCCCATCTGCCCGCCGGGCGATCTGCTCCCGACATCGGGCGGTCAGCGTTACGGTCATGGCGCCGTCCTCGGTTTCCACGCTCCACTGGCGATCCAGTACGGCACCGTGGTCCCCGATGCGCTCCTGCACCTGGGTTTCCAGCAGCGTCCGGAGATAGCGCTCTGCCGATTCCGGCTTCACCGGCACGGCCACCGGACGATATTCCCTTCCGGTTCGGCGCACCCATCCAAAGGGAAGTTTGACACCCTCGGGCAGGGATATACTCCAAGTCTTTTCTATTTTATCATAATATGGGAAGGGTTGGAACGCTTTCGACGAAATTTTAAACCCTTTCCCCCACATCCGCATCTCGTATTCCGTTTGCTCCCGTCCGGTATACTCTTTTCCCGTGGTCACCAGAGGGGTAGTCACCTGACACACTTCCGTCACTTCGGCCCAAACCTCTCCTTTGGCTGCCACCGCATAGCTTTCCGTCACCGGAAGATCCGGCATCTTTTCCACCGGCACCGTGCCGGAAATCAGCACCTCTCCGGCATGGACTTCCGTTCCGGCTTCTACCACCGGATGCCCCGCCTGCGGCAGCACCGTCAGCACCGTGCCGCCTTTCTCCGCCACAAGGTCCATCGCCTGCCCCACCGGCTCCAATTCCGGAGGCAGCTGGGCCTCCCGCACCACGATTTCCGCCCGCACTCCCCGAATATTGACGGACAAAAATCCCAGCTGCTTCAGGTGCAGCAGCATGAGATTGGAAATTTTCCGCTCGTCCACCGCCGGACCATATACACCGGGGTACATCCCGCACTCCCGCAGTTCTGACAGGATGACCTGATCCGGAACCGTGGTGTTGCCCTTGACATCAATGACCAGCACAAACCGGGACAACAACAGCACCGCCGCCAGCGACAGCAGCATTCCCGCCATCATGCCCCAGCGGCGGGCCAACCGCCGCACCAGCTGCGGCCCGCCCGTTTCTCCCGTTCGCTCCACCTCGCACAGGCACTTTTTCCCCAGCGATTCCGCCAGCCGCGCCTGATGCAGCGGTACCGTCAAACGCAGACAGGTTTCATCCACCCGTTCCAGATTCCGAAACTGCACATTGGATGCACCGCAAATATTTAAAAACCGCTCCGGGTAGGGTCCGATCACCTCCAGCCGGACGCTTCCCTTCATATAGTTGACTGCCCTGCCCATGGTATCCCCCTTCTGTCATTCCAGCTCTACTGCCCGGATCTCTCCGGTGACGGTCAGATCGGCCGGCGTCATTCCACTCAGCCGCAGTCCCTGCCCTACAACCCGAATGATGCGCTTGCCGCCGTTAATCAAAATTTCTTCTTCCCCGTAGGCTAAGATCCCCCTGTGATTCTGCACATACACTTCTTCGTCGCCAACCACCCGGACACAGGACAGCCCCGCCAGCAGATCCGCCGGCAGCGCAAAGGTCTCCGCTGTCCGCTCTAACAGGCTTTTTTTCGTCGGATCTTTCATGGTCCACACCCCCTCTCCATGGTATGTTTCCCCAAGAAAAAGTTGCTTGTCCCCGTTTCCCTCCCAAACCTCCCCCGTCTTTTTTGGTGATATTGCCTAGCCGTTTGCACTGGACAAGAACAATAGATGATGCTATTATAAGCAAGCAAACACACCATATATGGTGTTATTTCATTTACATAACACCATCCATTGATACAAATACAAACACGATTTTAGAGAAAAAGCACAAGATTTTCTGTGCCGTCCCTTAAAAGAGAAGGAGTATTGTCCATGAAAGTAATCAAAAGAGATGGATCGACCGTCGACTTCGATCTCAACAAGATCATCCGTGCCATTCAGAAGGCCAATCAGGCCGTGGACCCCGAGGAGCGAGTCTCCGACGAGCAGATCGAGGCAATCGCCCAGTATGTGCAGGAGCGCAACCGTCCCCGCCTTCTGGTGGAGGACATTCAGGACACCGTGGAGCATCAGCTGATGGAACTGGGCAAGTATACGCTGGCCAAGGCTTACATCATCTACCGCTACACCCGTGCGCTGGTCCGCAAGCAGAACACAACGGACGAGTCCATCCTCTCGCTGCTCCACAACACCAACAAGGAGCTGGCCGAGGAAAACTCCAACAAGAATACCGCCATTGCCTCCACCCAGCGTGATTACATCGCCGGTGAGGTGAGCCGTGACCTGACCCGCCGCATCCTGCTGCCGGAGAAGATCAGCAAGGCCCATGACGACGGCATTCTCCACTTCCATGACGCCGATTACTTCGTGCAGCCCATCTTTAACTGCTGCCTCATCAACATCGGCGACATGCTGGACAACGGCACCATGATCAACGGCAAGATGATTGAAAGCCCCAAGGGCTTCCAGGTGGCCTGCAATGTGGCCACCCAGATCATCGCCAATGTGGCTTCCAACCAGTACGGCGGTCAGAGCGTGGACATCAGCCATTTGGGCAAGTATCTGCGCCGCAGCCGTGAGAAGTTCCGCCGCAAGATTTCCAAGACCTGCGGAGACCATGTGTCCCCCGAGCTGGTGGAGCAGCTGGTGGACGAGCGCGTGGCGGACGAGCTGCGCAGCGGTGTGCAGACCATCCAGTATCAGATCAACACCCTGATGACCACCAACGGTCAGTCTCCCTTCGTCACCCTGTTCCTCTACCTGCGGGACGACGATCCCTACATTGCAGAAAATGCAAAGATCATTGAAGAGATCCTGCGTCAGCGTCTGGAGGGCATCAAGAACTCTGCCGGCATCTATGTGACCCCGGCCTTCCCCAAGCTGGTCTATGTACTGGATGAGAACAACTGCCTGAAGGGCGGCAAGTACGATTACATCACGGAGCTGGCCGTCAAGTGCTCCGCCAAGCGGATGTACCCCGACTACATCTCCGCCAAGGTCATGCGCCAGGCACACGAGGGCAATGTCTTTTCTCCCATGGGCTGCCGCAGCTTCCTCACCGACTGGAAGGACCCTGAAACCGGTGAGTACAAGTACGAAGGCCGCTTCAATCAGGGCGTGGTTTCCATCAACCTGCCTCAGATCGGCCTGATGGTCAGCGACGGCGGCCGCAAGGTCCCCGCTTCCGAAGACGAATTCTGGAAGCTGCTGGACGAGCGTCTGGACCTATGCTACGAGGCTCTGATGTGCCGCCACGAGGCCCTGATGGGCGTACACAGCGATGTGTCTCCGGTCCATTGGCAGCACGGCGCTCTGGCCCGTCTCCAGCCCGGCGAGACCATTGACCGTTATCTGGTGGGCGGCTACTCCACCATCTCTCTGGGCTACATCGGCATCTATGAGCTGACCAAGCTGGTCAAGGGCTGCAGCCAGACCGAGCCCGAGGGCATGGACTTCGCCACCCGTGTGATGACCTATCTGCGGGATACCTGCTACAAGTGGCGTGATGCCACCAACATCGACTTCTCCCTCTACGGCACTCCGGCCGAAAGCCTGTGCTACCGTTTTGCCCGCATTGACAAGGAGAAGTTCGGCGAGGTCAAGGACATTACCGACAAGGGTTATTACACCAACTCCTACCATGTGGATGTGCGTGAGAAGATCGACGCTTTCTCCAAGTTCACCATTGAGAGCAAGTTCCAGCGTCTGTCGCCCGGCGGTGCCATCAGCTATGTGGAGATCCCCAATATGCGCCACAATCTGACCGCTCTGAAGGATGTGGTCCGCTTTATCTACGACAACATCCAGTATGCAGAGTTCAACACCAAGAGTGATTACTGTCAGGTCTGCGGCTTTGATGGTGAGATCATTCTCAACGATGACATGGAGTGGGAATGCCCCTGCTGCGGCAACAAGGACCACACCAAGATGAATGTCACCCGCCGCACCTGCGGTTATCTGGGTGAGAACTTCTGGAACGAGGGCAAGACCAAGGAAATCAAGTCCCGTGTCCTGCATCTGTGATCCCATTTATTCAAATGAACACAAAATGCCCACCGCTCTGCAACGGCGGTGGGCATTTTCCTTGACTTTTCTCGACCTCGGCGTACAATAAATGCGAAGTACGAAATAAGGTGATTGGTTTGCATCCTGTAACAAAAGAAGAGTTTTCTGTGATTGCCACCAACCTGATCAACTACCTCCGATGGCTGCTGATTGCGGTTGTGGTGGGCTGTACGGTCGGTGTGGCAGGAGGGCTGTTCCATCATGCGGTGGATTGGGCCACAAAACTGCGCATCTCCCATCCCTGGGTCCTGTTTTTCCTCCCCTTGGCCGGTCTGGTGATCGTGGGCAGCTATCGGCTGATCGACATGGCGGATGACAAGGGCACCGAATTTGTCATCTTGGCTGCTCGCAAGGGCACACTGCTCCGGGTCCGCACGGCGCCTCTGATCGTGGTCAGCACCGTACTGACCCACCTCACCGGTGGTTCTGCCGGACGAGAAGGGGCCGCATTGCAGCTGGGCGCCTGTCTGGCCGATGCCTTTATCAAGCTGTTCCGCCTCAACGAGCAGGGCCGGCGCATGATTACGATGTGTGGTATGTCCGCCGGATTCTCCGCTCTGTTCGGCACACCTTTGGCTTCCGCCGTATTCGCTATGGAAATGGAAAACATCGGCCTGATGTACTACTCCGCTCTGGTTCCCTGTGTCCTCTCTGCTCTGGTGGCCAACCTGGTGACCAACGCCTTGGGCGTAAGGCCGGCAGCGTTTGCATTGGCACAGGTTCCGGCACTTTCCCCCATTTCCATTGTGCAGGTATTGGTGCTGGGCATGCTGTTTGCACTGATGTCCATTGTCTTTTGCGCCGGCATGAAGCACGGCTCCCGCCTCTGCAAGCGCATCGAGAACCCCTATCTTCGGATCGTTCTGGGGGGCTGTGCCGTGGTGGCCCTCACTCTGCTGGAGGGCAGCGGAACCTACAACGGTGCCGGCATGGATGTGATTGCCCGGGCCGTTGCCGGCTCCGCCCTGCCTTTGGCCTTCCTCTGGAAACTGATCTTCACCTCCCTCACTTTAGGCTCCGGCTTTAAGGGCGGTGAAATCGTCCCCTGTTTCTTTGTGGGCGCCACTTTTGGCTGCGCAGTCGCCCCTCTGGTTGGCATGGATGCCGGATTCGGCGCCGCTCTGGGTCTTGTTGCCCTGTTCTGCGGCGTGACCAATGCTCCCATTACCAGTTTGCTGCTGGGCTTAGAGCTGTTTGGCGGACAAGGGCTTCCCCTGATGGCCTTGGGGTTGTCGGTCAGCTATTTGCTCAGCGGCTACTCCGGACTGTATCAGGAACAGATGATCTATCTGTCTAAAACCGAACCGGTGCGAGCCGAAGGATTGGAAAAATAAGCTTCTGTGCTCCCTTTTTGCACAAGTCGCCGGCATATCGCTTAAAAGCGCCCCGATTCCATAGAACCGGGGCGCTTTGTTTGTTTCTTAGTTTTTCAGGCTGTGCATGGGAGCCGGAATCCGGCCGCCACGATGAATGAAGTCGGCACTGGAGGCCTTGTGCACCGGCATCACCGGAGCCGAACCCAACAGACCACCCATCTCCACCGTATCGCCCACATCCAGACCGGGTGCCGGAATCAAGCGAACCGCCGTGGTCTTGCAGTTCACCATGCCGATGGCCGCTTCGTCGGCAATGATGGCGGCGATGGTTTCTGCACTGGTGTCGCCGGGAATGGCGATCATATCCAGACCGACGGAGCAAACGCAGGTCATAGCTTCCAGCTTCTCCAGCGTCAGCACACCGGATTCCGCTGCGGCGATCATTCCTTCGTCCTCCGACACCGGAATAAAGGCACCGGACAGACCGCCCACGGAGGAGGACGCCATTACACCACCCTTTTTCACGGCATCATTCAGCATGGCCAGTGCTGCCGTGGTGCCGTGGGTACCGCAGACATCCAGACCCATCTCTTCCAAGATCCGGGCCACACTGTCACCGATGGCCGGTGTGGGGGCCAGGGAGAGGTCCACAATGCCAAAGGGCGTATCCAACCGACGGCTGGCCTCCATTGCCACCAGCTGACCCATACGGGTGATCTGGAAGGCCGTCTTTTTGATGGTCTCCGCCACCACATCAAAGGGCTGCCCCTTGACACTCTTCAGGGCATGATGGACCACGCCGGGCCCGGACACGCCCACATTGATGACCGTTTCAGCCTCACCCACACCATGGAACGCACCGGCCATAAAGGGGTTGTCCTCCACAGCATTGCAGAACACCACCAGCTTGGCGCAGCCAAAGCCGTTGTTGTCCGCCGTGCGGGCCGCCGTTGCCTTGATGGTGTCGCCCATCAGACGCACGGCATCCATATTGATGCCGGCCTTGGTGGAGCCCACATTCACGGAGGAACAGACCCGGTCCGTCACCGCCAATGCCTCGGGAATGGCACGGATCAGCTTGCGGTCCGATTCCGTCATCCCCTTCTGCACCAGTGCGGAGTAACCGCCCAGGAAGTTGACGCCCACCGTTTTGGCCGCCCGATCCAGAGCCACTGCAAACGGCACATAGTCCTCTGTCTCGCAGCCCGCCGCCACCAGAGAAATGGGGGTGACAGATACACGCTTATTCACAATGGGAATGCCAAACTCCCGCTCAATGGCCTCTCCGGTGCTGACCAAATTCTCCGCCTTGCGGCAGATCTTGTCATAAATCTTCTGGCAGCAGGCCTTGGGGTCGGCATCGGCACAACTCAACAGAGAAATGCCCATGGTAATGGTGCGAATATCCAGATGCTGATGGTCGATCATTTGGACCGTCTGGAGGATTTCTTCATGACTCAGCATATCATCCCTCCTCAGATCCGGTGCATGGCATTGAAAATGTCTTCCCGCTGGACATGAATGGTGAGATCACGGGCTCTGCCGTCCTCCTCCAGCGTGTTGACCAGCTGGGCAAAATCCGGAGTGCAGGCAGAAATATCCACCACCATGATCATGGTGAAGTAGCCCTGCAAAATGGTCTGGCTGATGTCCAGCACATTGACCTTATACTCCGCCAGTCGGGCGCAAATGGGAGCAATGATACCCTCCCGATCCTGTCCGACCACCGTTACGATTGCTTTCATAGTTTCCTCTCTCCTTACTTTTGCAGTTCATCCAGCGTCAACGAAAAGCTGGGCAGGAACTGCTCCATAAAATAGTCCAATGCCGGCAAATCGCACTCCTTCAGTGCCGCCAGCGTCTGCTCACTGGCACGGCGAAACTCCAGATTGCCGACCTTCAGCTCTTCCACACACTTGATATAAGCACTCAGCTTGTCCGCAGCCTTGACCACGGCGTGTACCTCCGGATCCGTCTCCCGGATCAGCGGCTCATATTCCACCCGCATCTCCTCCGGCAGCATCCCCAGCAGCTGATCGGCCGCCATTTCCTCCACCTCACGGTAGGAGCTGCGCAGCGTATCATTATAATACTTAATGGGTGTGGGCATATCGCCGGTGATGATCTCCGTCGCATCATGGTACAATGCAGCCAAAGCCACCTGCCCCACATCCAGATGTCCGCCAAAGCGCTGATTCTGAATGATGGCCAGTGCATGCGCCAGCACCGCCACCTGATGGGAGTGTTCCTGAACATTCTCCTTCTGGGTCTTGCGCATCAATGCCCACCGCTCAATGTGTTTCATGCGGTCGATCAGAGCAAAAAAGTGATGATTCTGTTCCAACTTCCCCCTCCTCATCCGATCAAATCCGAAATCGGTTTTATTCTATCACACATCCTGCCCCTTGGAAAGAACTTCTTGCGTTTCCCTCCAAAACTGCTTTGACAGCCGTTCCTTTCCCGTTTATAATGGGCTATATCTATCGAATAACAGGTGAACCCAATGAAAATTGCTATTTATACCCTTGGCTGCAAGGTCAATCAGTACGAAACCCAAGCCATGGAAACCATTCTGACGGAGCAGGGCCACGAGCTGGTGGACTTTGAAGAAGCCGCCGATGCCTACATCATCAACACCTGCACGGTGACCGCCGTCAGCGATAAGAAGTCCCGCCAGGCCATCCGCCGGGCCCGCCGGCTCAACGAAAACGCTGTGGTAGCAGTCTGCGGCTGCTATGCCCAGACCACGCCGGAGGAAATCGAGGCACTGGATGTGGATCTGATCTACGGCACCGGAGACCGGATGCAGTTTCTGGCCGATGTGCAGCACGCTGTTCACGGCAAACAGGAAGTCCATGTGGACGATGTGATGCGCCGCAGGACCTTTGAATTTCTGCCTGCCGGCGGCATGGAGGAACGCACCCGCTCCATGCTCAAGGTGGAGGATGGCTGCGTCAACTTCTGCACCTATTGCACCATTCCCTATGCCCGTGGTCCCGTCCGCTCCCTGTCCATCGACGAGGCCGTTCGGGAAACGGAGCGTCTGGCACAGGAGGGCTATCAGGAAATCGTCCTCACCGGCATTGAGATTTCCAGTTGGGGCAAGGATCTGAAGAACGGTCTGACCCTCATTGATCTGATCGAGGCCATCTGCCATGCCGCACCCGCACTGCGGATTCGGCTGGGCAGTCTGGAGCCTCGCACCATCACGGAAGCTTTCTGCCTGCGGGCCAAGCAGCTGCCCAATCTCTGCCCGCACTTCCATCTCTCCCTTCAGAGCGGCTGCGACGCCACGCTGAAGCGGATGAACCGCAAATACGACACCGCCCGCTATCTGGAGTCCTGCCGTCTGCTGCGCCAGCACTTTGACCTGCCTGCCATTACGACGGACCTCATCACCGGCTTCCCCGGCGAGACAGAGGCGGAATTTGCCCAGACGCTGGCCTTTCTGGAGGAGGCCGATTTTGCCTCCATGCACATTTTCCCCTACTCCCGCCGCAGCGGCACTCCGGCCTACGATTACCCCGACCAGGTGCCTACGGCAGAAAAGGAGGCTCGTGCCCACCGTGCCGCCGCCGTGGCGGAAGCACGGGAGGCCCGTTACCTCGCCCTTCATGTGGGCAAGGTCTTGCCGGTCCTCTTTGAAGAGGAGAAGGACGGACTGTGGCGTGGACACACCCCCAACTATCTGGAAGTCCGTGCCGAAGGCGAATCCCTGCACAATGTGGTGCGGATGGTACAAATCGAATCGGTCAGCGGCAAGCGGCTGCTGGGAAAGCTGGTGCAAGCATGATTGCTTATTTGGATAACGCCGCCACGACGGCCGTTTGGCCCGAGGTGGCACAGGCCGCCGCTCAGGCCATGGTGGAGGGCTTTTACAACCCTTCCGCCCGATACCCTGATGCCACTGCGGTGGCAAATACCCTCGCCGACCATCGGGCCACGGTGGCCCGAGCCATTGGCTGCAAGACCAGCGAGGTGATTTTCACTTCCTGCGGCACGGAAAGCGACAACTGGGCCATTCGCTCCGCAGTGGAATGGAACCGCAGAAAGGGCAAACACATCATCACCACCGCCATTGAGCACTCTGCCGTTCTGAATGTCATGAAGGATTTGGAGCGGGAAGGCTATGAAGTGACTTATCTTCCCGCAAACGCGCAGGGCTCCATTGATCTGGATGCCTTCCAGGCGGCCCTGCGGGAGGACACCATTCTGGTCAGCATGATGCTGGTCAACAATGAACTGGGCACCGTGCTGCCGGTCCAAGAGGTGGCATCGTATCTCAAGGCCGCCCATTCCTCTGCCCTGCTCCACTGCGACGCCGTGCAGGGATTTATGAAAATCCCCGTCACCGCCAAGGAGCTGGGTGTCGATCTGATGGCCATCAGCGGCCACAAGGTCCATGCCCCCAAGGGCATTGGCGCCCTTTACATCCGCAGCGGTTTGAAGCTGAAGCCTTTCATTCTGGGCGGCGGACAGGAAAACGGTCTGCGCAGCGGCACGGAGCCTACGGCTCAGATTGCCGCTCTGGCCAAAGCCTGCGAACTGGGCATGGCCCGCCGGGATGCGGACATCGCCCATATGCAGGCGCTGAAAGCCTACACCCTGCGCCGCATTCAGGAGGAGCTTCCGCAGATCGAGCCGGTAGTGCTGGGGGATGCCCCCCATGTGCTGGCGCTCACCATGGTTGGCTACAAAAGCGAGGTACTGGTCCGGGTGCTGGGGGATGCCGGCATCTGCGTCAGCGCCGGTTCCGCCTGCCATCGTGGCACCCCAAGCCATGTGTACGCCGCTCTGGGTCTGGACAAAGCCCATCGGGAAGGTGCCTTCCGGGTGTCCTTCTGCGGAGACTCCACCCAGAACGAAGTAGATGCCCTGATTGACGGACTGAAACGGGCCTCCGAACTGCTGTTCCCCTCCATGAGCTGAGGCGGAATCCTTGTGTTTCATGCTTTGGACGGGACTTCGGTCCCGTCCTTTCTCTGTCGTTGCAATCCCGTCCCTATGGGGGTATAATGGGATACCTACATTTGCAGGATCGAGGTGTTCGTATGGAATTTACCTATGACGATTATCTGGAAAGTGCCGCCGCACTGCGCAGCCGCATCGGCGACTTCATCCCCCAGGTTCTGCTGATCCTCGGCACCGGTCTCGGTGCATTGGGCGATCAGGTGGACGATCCCCTTGTGGTCCCTTATGCGGAAATTCCCCATTTCTGCCGCTCCACCACCCCGGGCCACGCCGGTCAGCTGGTGTTTGGCGTTTTGGAGGGCAAGCCCGTGGCCATCATGCAGGGCAGGGTCCATTATTATGAAGGCTGTTCGCTGGAGCAGGTGGGTTATGCCGTCCGTGTCCTTCATCTGCTGGGGGCAACGCAGCTGCTGGTCACCAACGCTGCCGGCTGCATCAACACGGACTGGCAAGCCGGAGATGTGATGCTGATCACAGACCACATCAAGCTGGCATTGGATTCGCCGCTCCGTGGGCCAAATCTGCCCCAGTTCGGCACTCGCTTCCCCGACAGCACCACGCTCTACACCCCCCGCTTGCAATCCATTGCACGCTCTGCCGCTCAAGCCCTCGGGCTGACGCTTCGGGAGGGGGTCTATATGTATTTCCCCGGCCCTCAATACGAAACCCCGGCGGAAATCCGGGCTGCCCGGATTTTGGGTGCCGATGCGGCCGGGATGTCCACCGCTCCGGAAGTCCTGGTGGCCCGTCACTGCGGCATGGAGGTGCTGGGTTTCTCCATGCTGTGCAACATGGCCGCCGGCATCCTGCCGCAGCCGCTGGACGAGTGGGAGGTCCTTCGGGCCGCCGATGAGGGCAAGGCACATTTCACCGCTCTGGTGCGCCGCTGTTTGGCACAGCTGTGATGCGGAGTGCCTGCCGCTCATATTCTTTTTTGAATCAATTTCCTTAGGGAGGACAACCATGTCAAATAAAAAGACCAATTCCTTTTTCGGCGGCGCCGCCATTTTGGCCGTGGGTATTCTTGTGGTCAAGATTATCAGCGCCGTCTACAAAATGCCGCTGGTCAATATTCTTGGCTCCAGCGGTTATGCGGACTTTACCGCCGCCTTCAATATCTTCAATATCCTGCTCATGATCTCCACCGCCGGTATTCCGGTGGCCATGTCCAAAATGATCAGTCAGGCATTGGTCCAGGATCGCCCCGGACAGGTTCACAAAATTTTCCGGGTAGCCTTTGCCTTCTTCCTCGGTCTGGGCACGGTGTGTTCCCTCATCATGCTTCTGTTTGCCAAGCAGTTTGCAGGATTGATGAACAACTCTCAAGCCATCTGGTGCATCCGGATGCTGGCTCCGTCGGTGGCATTGGTCTGCTGTCTGGCCTGCTTCCGTGGTTATGCACAGGGGCATCGGAACATGACCCCCTCCTCGATCAGCCAAATCATCGAGGCCCTGTTCAAGCTCATCGTCGGCCTGACGCTGGCTTGGTATCTGATTCGTGTGCTTCACAAGCCGGATTCTATCGGTGCCGCCGGTGCCATCGTGGGTGTCACGGTCAGTGAACTGGTGGCTGTGGGCTATATGTTCTGGGATTTCCACCGTTCCCGCCGAGAGGAGCGGCCTCTGCCCGCTCACGAAAAAACCAGCTCCTCTTCCGACATCCTCCGGACCTGTCTGAATCTGGCCATTCCCATTTCTCTGACCAGCGCCTCCACCAGTATCATCACCGCCGTGGACAACAGTCTGGTCATGGGCCGCCTGCAGGGCGCTCTGGATATGACGGAAAAGGCCGCCCGCAACCTGATGGGCAACTACACCGGAGTGCAGACGGTCTATCAAATTCCCCCGGCACTGATGGTGGCCATCACCGCTTCGGTCATTCCTGCCGTCACCGTCTGCTTCACCAAGAAGGACCGTTTCGGCGCCGCCCGTGTGGTGGGCAGCTCCCTCAAGACCGCCGCCCTCATCGCCCTCCCCTCCGGTGTGGGCATGATCGTGCTGGGCACCCCCATCACCAAGCTGCTGTTTGGCTCTCTGGATGCCAATGTGGCCGGTCCCATTCTGTCCATCCTGGGCATTGCCAATATTTTTGTCTGTATGATGCTGGTCTGCAATTCCGTGCTTCAGTCCCACGGCATTCTCCATATCCCGATCTTTACCATGCTGATCGGCGGCATCATTATGGTGCTGTTTGACTTTTTCATGGTGTCCATTCCCTCCATCAACATCTTCGGCAGTCCCATTGGCACCTGCATTTGCTATGCGGTGACCTGTATCCTGGATTTGATTGTGGTCTACCGTGTGGTTCCCAACTGCCCCTCCTTCCTGCGGCTGTTTGGCAAACCTGTGATCGCTTCCGCCCTGATGGGAGCCTCTGCCTGGGCCAGCTACGGCCTGCTGTTCCGACTGAGCCACTCCAACTCTTTGGCTACGCTGGCTGCCGTGCTGATTGCCGTGGTGGTCTACGCCGTGCTGATCGTTGCCCTGCGGGTGCTCACCCGGGATGATCTGTCCCTGATGCCCAAGGGCGACAAAATCGCCCGACTGCTCCATATCGACTAATTTCACGCCGACCGCACCCGGTTTCCCGCCGGAATGGCTGGTTTTGACCGGGTGCTGTCGTTTTTTCCTTCTTTTTTGCGGAAACTTGTGATAAAATGCTTGCAAAACTGGTGATAATATGATAGATTTTCAATGCAAATCCCGTTACAATGTGGATGACTTCCGCAAGTTGGTCCACCGGCTCCGTCAAAAAGACGGATGCCCATGGGATCGTGTGCAGACCCATCACTCGATTCGGGACAACTTCATCGAGGAAACTTATGAGGCTTGCGAGGCAATCGACTCGGAAAACTCTGAATTGCTGAAAGAGGAACTGGGCGATGTTTTGATGCAGGTCCTTTTTCACGCTTCCATCGAGGAAGATGCCGGTCGCTTCGATTTGGATGACATCGCAGACGGGGCCTGCAAAAAACTGATTTTCCGTCACCCCAACCTCTTCGGCGGCACTTCTTCCGACAACTGGGAGGAGCTGAAGCAGAAGGAGAAGGGGTACACCACCCAGACCCAGCGTCTGGATGCAGTGGCTCGTTCCCTGCCCGCCCTTTGGCGTGCCCGCAAGGTACAGGGCCGAGCCAAGGATGCCGGCTTCGACTGGCCGGAGGAAGATTGTTCCGCCCCCCTTGCCAAAGCGGACGAGGAAATGGCGGAACTGCATCAGGCGCTCCACGGCTCGGGCGATGTGGAGGAAGAGCTGGGCGACCTGCTCTTTGCTCTGGTCAATTTGGCCCGCCACACCGGTCTGGACCCGGAAAAGGCCCTGCACAAAGCCACGGACAAATTCATCCGCCGCTTTGGCGCCATGGAGACCCTCACGGAGTCGCCCTTAAAGGAGCTTTCGCCGGAGGCCTATCTGGACCTTTGGCAGAAAGCAAAACAAATTCGTTCTGAAGAAAGCTGACTCGCTTTTGAAGGATAAAGATCGATTTACTTCGATTGCCCCCATTTGGGGTATGATCACACAGGAGGATTTTGAACAATGAACAAAGCAGATCTGATTGCAATTACTTCCGAGAAGACCGGTCTGTCCAAGAAGGACACCGAGACCGTCATTTCCGCCGCTCTGGATGTCATCACCGAGGCCCTGACCGAGATGGATAAGGTCCAGCTGGTCGGCTTTGGCGCCTTTGAGGTGAAGAGCCGCGCTGCCCGTCTGGGCCGCAACCCCAAGACCAAGGAGCCCATCGAGATCCCCGCTTCCAAGGTCCCCGTCTTCAAGGCCGGCAAGGCTCTGAAGGACGCCGTTGCAAAGTAATCTGATCCCCAATCACGGCGGTTCCGGTGCTCTCCGGAACCGCCCTTTTTCTCAGGAGGTATTTCATGCGTCTGGACAAGTATCTGAAGGTTTCCCGCCTCATCAAGCGCCGCACCGTGGCCAACGAGGCCTGCGATGCCGGCCGGGTCACCGCCAATGGCAAACCCGTCAAAGCCAGCTATGATGTGAAGGTGGGCGATGTGCTGGAAATCAAATTCGGAGAGAAAACCGTCAAAATCGAGGTTCTGGTCGTGGCAGACAATGTGGGCAAAAACGATGCTGCCGCCATGTATCAGGAAGTGCGCTGACCTCCCACTCTCCCCTGCCGCAGGCCGTCTGTTCTGACGGCCTGCTTTTTTGTTCTGTTTTTTCCCCCTCCCTCATAAAGTAGGCCAAGGATAAGGAGGGGTTATCATTGACTGATCGCATTGCAACCGCCCCGTCCCCGCACCGGCTCACGCTGGAGGGGCGGAGCACCCTGATCCTCACCGGAGTGGAGGATGTGAAACGCTTTGATGAGGAGGAAATCATCATGACCACCTCAGAGGGGGAGCTGGATATCCGTGGGGAGGGCCTGCACATCGAGGCGCTAAGTCTGGACGGCGGCGAAATGCGGATCACCGGAACCGTTGCCAGCCTCAGCTATGAGGAGATCCGCAGCAGCGGCGGCGGCTTCTTCTCACGACTGCTGGGCGGATGACCATCACCATTGGAGAGCAGCTCCACAGTCTGTTGGGCGCTCTGCTGCTGGGTGTGGCCGCCGGACTTTGGTATGATCTGCTGCGGACGCTCCGCTATCGCTGCACACCCGGTATTGCTGTCATGCTGCTGGACCTGCTGTTCTGGGTACTGGTTACCGCTGCTCTGTTTTGCTGGAGTGTGGCTGCCGGGCGAGGCGTGGTACAGATCAGCATCTGCGCCGCTCTTCTGGTGGGGTTCCTGCTCTACTTCCGGCTGTTTTCCCCCCTTGTCTCCCCGCTTTTGCGCCGTCTGGTGGGGCGCCTTGCAGCGTTGCTGCACTGGATTTGGGCCCCGTTTGGCTTTCTCGGACACAAATGCGCTGCCTGTGGAAAAAAAGTAGTTCTTTTTTGCAAAAAACTCTTTTCTTTTTTGCAAAAATAAGTTATTATTCTTCATGGTATGGTAGAGTTGTATGCACACATCCCGATTTGGGACCCGGAATAGGAGGGATGGACCATGAAGAAAACCAAGCGTGCCGGTTTGATGACCAAGTTGGTCGTCCTTGCCATCCTGATCGTCGTTTCCATTTCCCTGCTGAACCTGCGCAGCCGTCTGAATGCAGCCGAAACTAAGCGTGCCAAGCTGCAAGCCCAGGTGGATGAACAGACCCAGCACAATGCCGCCCTGCAAGACGACATTGCAAACAGCGATGACCCTGATGTCATTCTGGAAGCGGCAAAGGAAAAACTCGGCTTGGTCAACGATGAGGAAGTCATTTTCTACGACACCACCAATTAACTTTTGTTTTTAGAGAGATCAGGAGGACTACGAGCTTGGCGAACGAGATTGAGGTTGGCGCAATTCTGGAAGGTAAAGTTACTGGAATCACGAAGTTTGGCGCATTTGTGGCGCTGCCCGAAGGAAAATCCGGGTTGGTCCACATTTCTGAAATTGCCTATTCCTATGTGAGTGATGTGAGTGAGCATTTGGCCGAAGGTCAGGATGTGAAGGTGAAGATCATCAGCATTGATGACAACAATCGAATCAACCTTTCCATCAAACGGGCCCTTCCGCCCCCTCCCCGTCCCGCATTCAATAATGGCCGTGGTCCTCGTCCTCAGGGCGACCGCAGCGGTTTCCATGGTCCGAGCGACCGTGGCCCCCGTCCGCCCCGTGCCCCCTTTGGTGCATCCTCGGAGGATCGTCCGGCACAGCCCCCCCGTGCCCCTCGTCCGCCCCGTCCGGCAGCCCCCAAGGAGCCCAAAACCTTTGACGACATGCTCAAGCAGTTCATGTCTGATTCCGACAGCAAGCTTTCCGGCCGCTACACCGAAAAGTCTTCCCGTCGCCGCAACAATGGCGGCCGGCGAGGCTGATGATAAGTTTCCTTGCCACGCAGAAACATTCTGCGTGGCATTTTTGTTTGCGCTCCGCATGAAATAAAAAAATGCGCCCCGGTCGGGGCGCACAAGGGGCGCTGCAGCATCCGTAGCGCCCAAAGGGAGAATGGAGTGGGCCATAAACACAGGCCCGGGCCAGCGGCCCTCAGAACAGATTTCTGGATGAGCTGCAGATTCAGTGTATTCCATTTTCCAGATATTGTCAAATTCTACTTTTGTCTGTTTGGGTCGAACCACCATTGAAAAAAACAGAAACATTTTTTTCGTTTTTTTCTCCAAACGGATTGACAAACCAGGCTTTTCTTGGTAGTATATTGAAGCCGCTTTGAACAGGTAACAAGGGGTCAGTCTGTCTGTCGCCGCCTGCAACAGCGAGCCCGTATTTAAGGAAAGAGGTGCAAAAAGCATGACCGCAATCATTATGACCGGTGGTAAGCAGTACAAGGTTGCTGAGGGTGATACCCTCTTCATCGAGAAGCTGAATGTGGAGGCCGGCGACGCCGTGACCTTCGATCAGGTTCTGGCCGTCATCGACGATGAGAAGGCTACTTTCGGCACTCCCGTTGTGGAGGGCGCCAAGGTGGAGGCTACCGTCGAGAAGAACGGTAAGGGCAAGAAGATCGTCGTCTTCAAGTACAAGCCCAAGACCGGCTACAAGAAGAAGCAGGGCCATCGTCAGCCCTACACCAAGGTCACCATCAACAAGATCGTTGCTGGCTAATCAATGACCACAGTCGCATTTTCTTTGGAGGGCAGCCGCATTGTCAGCTTGACCAGCGAGGGCCACAGCGGATATGCAGAGGAAGGCGAAGACATCGTCTGCGCCAGCATTTCCAGCGTGATCGGACTCACCGTCTGCGCCGTCAACACCGTTCTCGGTTTGGCCGCCAGCGTGAAGGTCGATCCCGAACACGCCCGTATCTCCCTCCATCTCCCCGGAGGTCTCTCTGAGGAGGATGAGCACACCTGTCAGACGCTGATGGCGTCTTTGATGGTGTATCTCTCCGAACTGCACGACGAGTACCCCGATTATATTACCGTTATGGAGGTGTAAAGACCTATGATGATTTCCATTCAGTTCTTCGCTCATAAAAAGGGCGTCGGTTCCACCAAGAATGGCCGTGACTCCAACTCCCAGCGTCTGGGCGTGAAGCGCGGTGACGGTCAGTTCGTCCTCGCCGGCAATATCCTGGTCCGCCAGCGCGGCACCAAGATCCATCCCGGTACCAATGTGGGCATCGGCAAAGACGATACCCTCTTCGCTCTGAAGGACGGCCGTGTCAAGTTTGAGCGGCTGGGCAAGGACCGCAAGCAGGTCTCCATCGTGGAGATCGCTCAGTAATTGTTGGATTACTGCAACGCCCCGAACGACCTGTTCGGGGCGTTTTTTTCGAAATTCATTTTTGCATGCAGGAGGTAGATACTATGGCAGCACCCTTTGTCGATACTGCTCGAATCACCGTTCGTGCCGGCAACGGCGGCAACGGCGCCGTTGCGTTTCATCGTGAAAAGTATGTGGCCGCCGGCGGCCCTGACGGCGGCGATGGCGGCCGGGGCGGAAATGTGGTCCTGGTTGTGGACGACAACATGTCCACGCTGATGGACTTCCGCTACAAACGCAAATACACCGCACCCAATGGCGTGGACGGCTCCAGCTGCAAAAAAAGCGGCAAGGACGGTCAGGATCTGGTGATCCGTGTGCCTCGTGGCACCATCATTCGGGATGCAGAGTCCGATGAAGTCATTCACGACATGTCCGATTCCAAGCCTTTCGTTCTGGCCCGTGGCGGCCGTGGCGGCTGGGGCAACCAGCACTTTGCCACCCCCACCCGTCAGGTCCCCCGCTTTGCCAAGGCTGGTAGCAGCGGCCAAACGATGGATGTCAAACTGGAGCTGAAGCTGCTGGCCGATGTGGGGCTGGTGGGCTTCCCCAATGTGGGCAAGTCCACCCTGCTCAGCGTGGTTTCCAAGGCCCAGCCCAAGATTGCCAACTACCACTTCACCACCCTGTTCCCCAACTTGGGTGTGGTGTATGTGGACGAGGGCGTCAGCTTTGTCATGGCTGACATCCCCGGCATCATTGAAGGCGCCAGTGAGGGCGCCGGTCTGGGCTATGATTTTCTGCGTCACATTGACCGCTGCCGTCTGCTGGTTCATCTGGTGGATGTATCCGGCAGCGAAGGCCGTGATCCCATCGCCGACTTCGATGCCATCAACGAGGAGCTGAAGAACTACTCCCCCGAGCTGGCATCCCGCAAGATGATCGTGGCCGCCAACAAGACCGACATTCTCTACGATCCCCAGCTGCTGGCCGATTTCAAGGCACATGTGGAGGAGCTGGGCTATCCCTGTTTCGAGATTTCCGCCGCTGCCCATATGGGCGTCAAGGAACTGGTCAACGCAGTGGCCGCAGAGCTTGCCGCTCTGCCTCCCGTCAAGGTGTTTGAGGCTGACTATGTACCCAAGAAACCCAAGATCGACACCTCCGGTGATGTCACCATCGAAGTGGAGGACGGCGTCTGGTTTGTGGAGGGCGACTGGATTCAGCGTCTGCTCATCAGCACCAACTTCAAGGATGTGGAGTCCCGCAACTGGTTCGATTTGCAGCTGCGCAACTCCGGCCTGTTTGACCGCATGGAGGCCATGGGCATTCAGGACGGCGACATCGTCAGCATGTACGAAATTCAGTTCGAGTACGCCAGATAAGGCCATACCCCTTTGCTCCGTGCGCAGGTGTTTCACAAACAAAACCCGTCAGACAGAACCGTTCTGTCTGACGGGTTTTTCATTGCAATTACCGGGACCAAACCGCTGCATTTCAGAACACCAGCAGTCCTCCCAGCGCAAAGAAAATAGACACGCAAAACAGCACCTGCCAGCAAGCAAAGCTCACATAGCCCACGCCAAAGTTGCGGTATTCCCAAGAAAAACGCCGAAACAGGAGCAAAAGGACAAACAACATCACCACGGCCGCCAATGCAGCCACCCAAAGCGGCCAGAATTGACTTTTTCCTCCCAGCTGTGCAATGAAGAAAAGCGCACACCCCGGAACACTGAACAAGCTTGCCACAACCATTGTGCAGCGCTTGTGTTTCTTCCTCGTTTCTTTGGAGGGCAGCACTTCCAGCGACGGCTGCTCCCGTGCCGTAAAATAGTGCGGAAACCGGAAATATAGGCCAAGCGCCACTGCCATCAAAAGCAGTCCCGGCAACGCAAACGACAAAAATCCCGGCATCGGTCCCGCTTCTTTGAAGGCCGGTCCGCAAAGAAGTGCAAACACGGTACACAGAACAGACAGGGTGCAGATGCTGTAATGCGCCCATTTCGCCCGGGCGAAGTGCGACAGTGCAGTCTTAGGCACCAACAAGGCTTTGCCAAGCGCGCCGTTGTCGTAGGACTGCGTGATTTCGTCCTCCGTCATCCCAAGCACCGGCTGAGGCAGTTTGGGCGGTTTTGTGCTTCGGTACCGCTTCACCGCCCGAAGGAAGTCCTCTCGATTGATCCAAGCATGATCCAGATCCAGTTGTTTTTTCCCATTGAGCTCCACCACAACTCGCAGTGGAGTGCTGTATACCCCAGTCACCTCTTCGTAAGAATAACGGCGGCTCCGTCTGAACCAATTACGCCAGACGAACCCCTCTTTGTCATAGGTCAGGCGATTATTGTACTGAATCAGAAGCCCCGGCACCGAAAGCGCAAAAAACAAGAGAAACAGCACCAAGCCTGCCGCAGGCTGTCCAAAAACACAAGCCAAGCCTCCCAGAACGGCGCCAAACGCAGCGTTCGCCCAAAACACCTTTCCATAAAGGGACACCATTCGGACCTCACCGCTGCCGTTTGTTTTCATCCCCTCCAAGGTTGCTCGCTCCGTGATGACCTCAGTCGCTTTTTGACTTGCTCGGTGCACCAACATATAGTTCCAAAGATTCACAATCCCACTTCCTTGCCCCTCATCCTGTCTTGTTCCGGATCAGGCAGTTTTTTCTCATTGTACTCTCCGCACCGATACTTGTCTATCCCTTGGTTTCTTTCATTGCCCAGAATTGTTTACAAACTGTTCTGGACTTTCTGCCCGGAAACGGGTAAAATTATCGTTACATCATAGTGAAACAGAGGAGGTATTCTCCCAATGAGATCCATAAGCGACCGCATCGACCGGTTCTGCTACAAGCACCCCCGGTTTGGTGTGACCAATCTGATGACAATGATCGTCATTGCCACTTCCATCGTCTATGTACTGGATATGGTGAGCCACGGCACCCTCTCCCCCATGCTCCACTTCAGCCGGAACTATATCCTGCATGGACAGATCTGGCGCCTGCTGACCTTTGTCATTGTTCCACAGGGCGAAAGCTTATTCTTCTTCGTCCTGTCCATGTACTTCTACTGGTTCATCGGCAGCAACTTAGAGCGGGAATGGGGCAGTGCCAAATTCACCATTTACTATCTGAGCGGAGTGGCATTCAGCATCATCTGCGGTCTGTTTACCGGCTATGCCAGTATGTACTATGTAAACCTGTCTCTCTTCTTGGCCTTCGCCACCCTGTACCCCAACCTCACCTTCCTGGTCATGTTCATTCTCCCGGTAAAGGCCAAGTGGCTGGCTTGGATTGACGGCGGCTTGCTGCTCATCAGCCTGATTGGCAACCTTGCCACACTCCAGTGGGGCGCTGCCTTGCTGCTGGTGGTCAGCATGCTGAACTATTTGCTGTTCTTCTGGAACGACCTCATGTACTATGTCCGTCGCAGTCAGCGCAGCCGCAGCCGTCAGGCCATGGACTTCAAGCGGGCCACCCAGCAAAAACAGGATACCAAGGGCTATATCCACAAGTGTGCCGTGTGCGGCCGCACCGACACGGACTATCCCAACCTGGAATTCCGTTACTGCTCCAAATGCAACGGCTATTACTGCTACTGCATCGACCACATCAACAACCATATTCACATTCAGTGACAAAAACCCCCGCTTAGATCAAAGGATCTAAGCGGGGTTCTTTCTCTGAATTCACGGTGCCGCAGGTTCCATCATCCCCGTGCAGCCGTATAAATGGCGATGCGGTCTTCCAGTGTCAGCGATTTCACGCTGCCGCCGGGAATGCACTTTTCTGCCATGGTACGGATCTGGTCCTCGGTGGGAGCGATGCCCAACTCCGCCATGGAGGTCGGCATATCGATCTCACGATAGAACTGCTCCAGTGCCTGAATGCCACGCTCCACCGTGTCGGCATCGGCTGCTCCCGGTTCCACCCCCATCACCCGGGTGGCAAACTGAACAAAGCGTTGAGGGGCTCCGGTCCAGACATGGCGCGCCCAGCTGGCCCAGATGGCAGCCAGTCCGGCTCCATGGGTCACATCAAACATGCCGCCCATTTCATGTTCCAGTCGGTGCGTACACCAGTCCCCTTCTCCGCCACAGCCAGTCAAGTCATTGTGCGCCAAGCTTCCTGCCCACATGATTTCACTGCGGGCCTTCAAGTTCTTGGGATCGGCATGCAAAATGCGGGCATTGGCCATCACCGTCCGCATCAGTGCCTCGGAAATGCCATCGGTAAGCTCCATATTTTCAGGCACGGAATTAAAATACCGCTCCATGGTGTGCATCATAATATCCACGCAGCCACTGGCCGTCTGATAATCGGGAAGCGTCATGGTCAGCTCCGGATCCATTACCGCAAACACGGGACGACTCAAGTCATTGCTGCAATCCCGCTTCCATCCGCCGTCCGTATTGGTGATGACCGAGGAATTGCTCATCTCGCTGCCGGCCGCCGCAATGGTCAGCACTGCACCTACCGGCAAACAGGCCGTCGGAGTGCGTTTGCCCTCATAAAAATCCCAGACATCCCCCTCATTGGCCGCACCGTAACCAATGCATTTCGCCGAGTCGATCACGCTTCCGCCGCCCACAGCCAGCAGAAAATCGACACCTTCCTGTCTGCACAGGGCAATCCCCTCCTGTGCTTTGTCCAGATGGGGATTCGGCACCACGCCGCCCAGCTCCACATAGGATACGCCCGCCGCATCCAGGGATGCCTTGATCCGATCCAGCAGGCCGCTGCGCTGCACACTGCCGCCGCCGTAATGGATCAGCACCTTCTTGCAGTGCTGCTCCCGCACCAACGCACCTACCTGCGCCTCCGTGCCGACACCAAACACCACCTTTGTGGGGGTATAATAAGTAAATTCCTTCATCGGATCTCTGTCTCCTTTCACGGAGGATGCCTCCGTCTTTTGCCCGGTATTCCCCGGGCCGTCCTTCGTTTCCGACTGTATTCAGTATAGTCCCTTGCCGCACGGCATACAAGTCCCTCTTTTTCGTCAGTGGCGGTGAGGCAGCACCGGTGTGCTCTGCCAGCACTCCCCCGCCGGACGCACCTGCTCCACACAAAGCCCCCAGAGATCGTCCGCCCTCCGGGTGCAGAGATACTGCTCCAAGGCCGCTCCGGTCAGCTTTTTCCCGTGGGCCGGCTTGGTGATGACCGGAAGTGCCGCCGTCCGTTTCATCTGCTTCAGCAGCCCCAGTCCCCGCTCATTCGCCCCCAACACCCCCAGATAGGCCGGCTTCTCCGGCAGGGTATCGATTCCGAGAAACGCTCGCAGGACAATCCGCCGGACACGGGCGTGGGCATATCGCTTGCTTTTGATGGCGTCATAAAACTCGGACAAGCTGCCGGTTTGTGCCGCCGCCTGCATGATGCGGTGTTCCAACCCCTCCTTGCAATCGGGAAGTGCGGCAATCTGCTCCGCCGACATCTGACGCAGCCGATAAAAGATTGCCCGCTCTGCCCACCGGAGATCTGCCGGACAGCAGCCCTTCGCCTGCTGCTGTCGGAGCAGCTCCACTGTGGTGTCCGGCAGCAGCTGTGCTGCACAGTCCCACGCTCCCTGTTTCAGCAGCTGGCGCACTCTTGTGGCCGACTGGGCCCCGCCGTGCCCGTCGTCCCGTCTCCGGATGGGCAGCACCTCCATCTCTTCCGGCAGACAGCGGAGATACTCCGTCCCTAAAAGGTCATTTGCGCCGCCGGTCAGCCGGAGCTCCCCATCCAGTACCTGCTCCAATGCCCTCTGCCGAACCGATGCAAACGGCAATCCTCGGGCAAGACCTTCCCGAAGTGCCGTTCGGAATTCCGGAGTATCAATGGTCTCCGCCATCCGGCGCATCTGGTGCAGATCTCCGCTTTCGCTGCCAAAACAGAGGGTATCCACAAGTCCGGTGGCCGCCAACACCCCCACCCCGCCACGGGCAAAGGTTTCCGCCGCTGCGGTGGAGAACTGGACCGGAATCTCCAGCACCAGATCCGCCCCACCTCGGATGGCCATCTCTGCCCGGGCAGCTGGTGGACAGATGGCCGCACTCCCTCGCTGGGTAAAACTGCCGGACATGGCAACAACCACAGCCGGTTCCTCCTCAAACGCCTGTTTTGCCTCTTGGAGCATCATCTGATGTCCCAAATGGAACGGGTCGTACTCCGCCACTATGCCAAGAACCTTCATGTCCACACCTACAACGGTTTTTTCAGAAAAGATCGGGAAAGGAATTGTTATTTCTGTGAAATATGGTAGAATGAATTGGATAGACAATTCCCGTTCGTTTGTCTTATTTTACCTGTCCATCAGATTTTGCGCAAGCAAAATCAGAATATAGAAAAGGAGATTGGATTCCAATGAATGTACTGGTTATCAATGCAGGCAGCTCCTCTCTGAAGTATCAGCTGCTCAACCCCGAGACCGGCGACCTGCTGGCAAAGGGTTTGTGTGAGCGTATCGGTCTGGACGGTAAGTTTACTTACAAGCCCATGGTCGAAGGCAAAGAGGGCGTCAAGGCCATCGACATTCCCATGCCTACACACTCCGAGGCCATCCAGGCCACACTGGACGCTCTGGTGGACCCCGTCAACGGCGTGATCGCCTCCATGGACGAGATCGACGCCGTCGGCCACCGTGTCCTCCACGGCGGCGAGAAGTTCTCCGCCCCCGTGCTGCTGACCGACGAGGTGCTGGCCACCGTCGAGGAGTGCATCCCGCTGGCCCCCCTCCACAACCCCGCCAATATCATCGGCATCAAGGCCTGTGCCGCCGTGCTGGGTGACAAGGTGCCTCAGGTGGGCATCTTTGACACTGCCTTCCACCAGACCATGCCCCCCAAGGCTTATATGTATGCCATCCCCTACAAATACTACGAAGAGGACGGTCTGCGCCGCTATGGTGCCCATGGCACTTCGCACCGCTATGTGACCAAGCGCTGTGCGGAAATCCTGGGTCGGGACGACCTGAAAATCATCTCCTGCCATCTGGGCAACGGCTCCTCTCTGGCGGCCGTGGACAGCGGTAAGAGCGTGGATACCTCCATGGGCCTGACTCCCCTGGCCGGTCTGCCTATGGGCACCCGTTCCGGCGATATGGACTGCGGCGTGCTGGAATTCATCATGAAGAAATATAACATGACCATCGAGGAAGCCGTCAACGGACTGAACAAGCGTTCCGGCATGCTGGGTCTGTCCGGTGTCTCCTCCGACTTCCGTGATCTGGAAGAGGGTGCCGCTGCCGGCAACGAGCGCTGCGCTCTGGCTCTGGAAGTCTTTGAGTACGATGTCCGTAAGCTGATCGGTGCCTATGCTGCAGCGATGGGCGGGGTGGATGTGATTGTCTTTACCGCCGGTGTAGGCGAAAACGGCCCCGAGACCCGTGCAAACTGCTTGAAGGGTCTGGAATTCCTGGGTGTTAAGGTGGACCCCGAAAAGAACAAGGTCCGCGGTAAGGAGCAGATCATTTCCACCGATGATTCCAAGGTCATCGCCATGGTCATCCCCACCAACGAGGAACTGATGATCGCCATGGACACCATGGATGTGGTGAAGTCGCTCTAAGACACACGGTATCCGCCTCCGCAGTTTCTCCTGCGGGGCAGATTCACAAGCGAGCAAGTGTAAAATCCGAGACGGAGCCAGATTTGGTTCCCTCTCGGATTTTTTCTTGAAAAACAAGGCATTTTCTCTTGACATCCCTTCCTTTCCCTGTTATAATAGCGGAGCAAAAGAAAGCAGGAATGGTATCCCATCCTCACCCTCAGCCCAACGAGTGCAAAAGGGTTAACAATGACGAGTTCCCTCTTCCACATCGATTTCGGCGTGGAGGTTTCGTGTTGTGCGGATGCCGTTTCGGTATCCGCTTTTTGTTTATCTTTATGGAGGTGTATCGGTATTAGCACGAAGACGCAAGATCATCAGATCAATGAGGAAATCCGAGATAAAGAGATCCGCCTGATTGGTGCCGAAGGCGAACAGCTGGGCATTATGTCCGCTGATCAGGCCAACCAGCTGGCTGAAGATGCCGGTTTGGATCTGGTCAAAATTTCTCCCAAGGCCGTGCCTCCCGTGTGCAAGATCATGGATTACGGCAAGTTCCGTTTCGAGCAGGCTAAGCGCGAGAAGGAAGCCAAGAAGAATCAGCATGTGGTGGAGATCAAGGAAGTTCGCATGTCCCCCGGTATCGATGTGGGTGACTTCAACACCAAGCTCCGTTCCGCACAGAAGTTCCTGTCCGGCGGAAACCGTGTCAAGGTTACGGTCCGCTTCCGTGGCCGCGAGATGGCTCACACGGAGATCGGCCTCGACCTGCTGAAGGATTTTGCCGAGCAGTGCGCTGATATCGCCAACATGGATAAGACTCCCAAGCTGGAGGGCCGCCACATGTCCATGTTCCTGGCTCCCAAAACGGCTAAGGAACTGCAGAAGGCTGCCAAAGAGCGGGAAGCTGCTGAAGCCGCAGCAAAAGCTGCCGAAGAAAATCCGTAAGTCAGACCGGTTCCCAGAACCGGACGAAAGGAGAACCTACTATGCCCAAGCTGAAAACTAAGACCCATAGCGGTGCTAAGAAAAGATTTAAGGTCACCAAGAACGGTCATGTGAAGCGCGCTCACGCTTTCACCAGCCACATCCTGACCAAGAAGACCACCAAGCGTAAGAGAGGCCTCCGCATGGGTGCCTATGCTGATGTGACCAACGAGGCCACCATCCGCAAGATGATCCCTTACAAATAAGATACTTCACCCTTACAATAGGAGGCATTTGAAATGGCAAGAGTTAAACGCGCAATGATGACGCGCAAGAGAAGAAATAAAGTTCTGAAGCTGGCCAAGGGTTACTGGGGCAACAAGTCCAAGCACTTCAAGATGGCCAAGCAGGCTGTCATGAAGTCCGGTGCTTATGCTTACGCCGGCCGCCGCATGAAGAAGCGTGACTTCCGTCAGCTGTGGATCACCCGTATCAGCGCCGCTTGCAAGACCAACGGCATGAACTACTCCACCTTCATGCATGGCCTGAAGCTGGCCGAGGTCCAGATCGACCGCAAGATGCTGGCTGAGCTGGCCGTCAATGACAAGGCTGCTTTCACCCAGCTGACCGAGCTGGCTAAGAGCAAGCTGGCCTAATTGTTACAATTAAGCATGATAAAAACCGCTGATTCTATGAATCAGCGGTTTTTTGTTTATTTAGTCGGCTTTCCCTGCTTGCGTGCTTCCGCAGCAAGCGTGATCTCCCGCTCTCGGACATACTTATCCAAGCCTCTGGGAATCGGGTCACCCTCATTCCAGTAATCCAAAAGGCCCAGCTTGGGTTCCTCCCCCAGCTGCTCCGGCAGTGCCGTCAGCGTACCCACACAGCGGTTGATCTTGACCCCCTGCTCGTGGAACACGGCCTCAAAATCCGTCATCACTACATCCGGATCGTCCGCATGCAGATCAAAGGTCACTTCACTCAGCTGGTAACCTGCTCTGGGAAACTGGGTCAAAGAGAACTCAAACAGCGGCTTGTTGTCGGTCTTGAAGTGAATCTGTCCCTGTTCTGCCAAAATGGCACGGTAAGACTTCAAAAATCCCTCGTGCGTCAGTCTGCGCTTGGCATGCTTTTTGCTGGGCCAGGGGTCGCAGAAATTGATGTACATCCGATCAATTTCCCCCGGTGCAAACCAGTCGCTGAGCAGCGCCGCATCATCACAAATAAACACCACATTGTGCAGATCCAAATCCTTTGCCCGCTCCATTGCTGTCACCAGCGCATCCGGGATGCGCTCCACAGCAAGGAACAGCACATCCGGCTCGCGCCGTGCCGTTTCCACGGTAAAGCGTCCCTTGCCACAGCCAATCTCCAAACGGACTTCCTTGGCTCCCGGCAGCTTTTCCTGCCAGCGCCCCTTCCATGCCGTGGGCTGTTTCTCCTGCCACCGAGCACACGCTTCCATCCGAGGTTCCAAATTTTTCTTTTTACGCATTCTCATCAGGGTTTCCTCCCTGTCTAAATTTTGCATCTTATCATATCATATTTCCATCATCCCCGCAAGTTATGCTTGAAAACCGCATTCAATTCATGTATACTATCCTAGTAGTTTCAATTTTCCTTGGTGCATTGTTCGTTCGCCTGCTTTGGGTGTTCAGGCAAATGTCCAGCAAAATTAAATAACCGGGTGTAGCGCAGTTGGTAGCGCGCCTGCTTTGGGAGCATGTGCGAACCGCCGCTAAAACGGAATATCGGGGTGTAGCGCAGTTGGTAGCGCGCCTGCTTTGGGAGTTCAGGCAAAAATCCAGCAAAATCAAATAACCGGGTGTAGCGCAGTTGGTAGCGCGCCTGCTTTGGGAGCAGGATGCCGCTGGTTCGAATCCAGTCACTCGGACCAACTTTCTTAGAAAAACCGCCTATTTAGGCGGTTTTTCTGCATTTCTGATAACTTTTTCTAAAATCCATCCCTAACCAAATCCGGCGGTTTAGGATAGACAAAAAATCAGGCGGCAGAATGATTTCTGCCGCCTGATTGCTGAAATCCCACACCTATCCCTAACAGGACGACACTGAGAAAAAGGGCAGTAATCAAGAACTCACGGCTACATTTCTGTACTCCTTTAGCACAAAAGCAACAGCGGTTCATTTCCCTATGAAACGAACCGATGATGCTGTTTCTTTGTTTATAGCAACGCAGTTTTATCCATACTTTTGCTCAGTGTCCCGTTTGATCTCATTCTCTACCTCTGCATTGTAGGAATATAGACCATCAGCTTCCAGCTCTTTTGCAATTCCTGCCGCCAGTTTGAAGCCTGCTGTGAAGCTTTCCAGAGATACATCGTTTTTCAGATAGCCCTGCACATCCAGTAGCCGCAGCAGGCACTTTCGTTGGGATGGGCTCAGCTCTCCCTCTAGTTCCTGTCGCAGTTTTTCAATTTCCTCATGTAGATCGGTATGCTCCGGTTCTTGGAAGAAGCGTTGATGAAGCGCTTGTAAGTATTCGTACATGGTGGTCACCTCGTGTTTTGTTTTTGGTAACACAAACACATACCACAACTTTTTCTGAATAGCTACTAAAATATATCAGTTGATTTTATACGCCTGTGGGAGTATAATGAATTTGAAAGTGAGGGATGCTTTATGAA
>JARIAU010000013.1 GCA_029257695.1 Oscillospiraceae bacterium | reverse complement strand
CATCGCCATGATGTCTTACCATCATCCAGATGATGCTTTCCACAAGCGTCTTTTTGAGCATCCGATTGATTCATTCAACCAGACTTTTTACGAACTGGACGCAAGTCTTTCCTGTTTCGGAATGCTGGTCGCATCGAACAACAATGCAGCGGTGGAGAATATTTCCATTGAATTGCCCAAGCAGATCAATGCAGACCGCACCGGCCATTTTTCCGTCCAAAATGAATCTTTTGCAGAAAACTCCTATTTTTCAGAGATTGCATCCGGATTGGTTGAGGCGCCATGCTGGGGGCTTGTTTCTGCCAAATTAGGAAAAAAGGACAACATAAAAAAATTGGTAAACCGCCTTTGGTGGGCCAAAGATCAGAGAACATTAAAGCATTATTATGATGCAGACTCTTGTGACAGCTTACAGGCGTGCAAACGATGGACGCAGGCAAAGCATGCCTTTCAGACCGCACTGGATGCGGTCATAGCGGAGCGCAGCAAAATTTCCCACGCACAGGACCTGCTCCAACAAAAAGAGGATGCCCAAGTTTCTTTACAATTGGCCCAATCGGATGAGGCACAGAAACACACCTCCTATTTGCAGTCAATGCAAACCTTCGCTCACATCGACACGCATCTTGCAGAATTGGAAATTCGTTTGCGTACCGAGGAAGAAACATGCACTCGACTAAAGGCCAAAATCCCCGCTTGGAAGCGGACATTCCGAACGCTTCTGAAACAGGATGACATCGTTCTCGCCTGGAACAAGAGCAATGCGTTGGTACTGTCGTTGGAAATTGAGCTTGCAGAACTGAAACGCCGTTGGCAAGATGCACGCAGCAACACCTCTTTGTGCAAAAGTGCATGGGATACCGCCGCCGAAGCAGTTGCACAGCAATCCCATGTCTTACAAGCGATACAAGACCAACTGGTGTCTTATGAAGCGGGTTTTGGACCGAATTGGGCCGATCACAAGTTTTGGAACGACATCTCCCGCAATGAAGCCTCTCAGTCCGCTTGTCCTTGGACAACTGCATCGTACGACAAACTGCGAGAAGAGCTGTTTTACCGCGCACTCATGCTTCACAAAGCCTTTATTCTCCACAGCAATGCAGTGAAGCAAAATTTGAATCGTCTCTTTTCAGTTTGGGATGATAAAATCACGGGCGAGAGCCGCACCAAGGCATACGCCCACCTGTTCAACACCTTACAGCTATTGATCCCCGTCGTATCAACCACATTTGCATCTGTACAATCCTTTTTGGACGGCATCGGTCCGGAACAACTGGGTATGTTGATTATTGATGAAGCCGGTCAAGCCACTCCACAAAGCGCTTTAGGCTCTCTTTGGCGCACGAAGCGAGCCATCATCGTTGGGGATCCGCTTCAGGTCGAACCGATTGTCACCATCCCAAAAGCACTGCAAATCCAATTTGCCGATGCAAGCCACATCCCTCCTGTTTATCGCTTGCCGGAACTATCCGTTCAGATGCTGGCTGACCGCATGAACCGTTTCGGCGGAGAACGAACCATAAACGGTACCACTATGTGGCTTGGATGTCCCTTGGTTGTCCACCGTCGCTGCCTGGATCCGATGTTTACCATTTCAAACGAAGTAGCATACAATGGCAAAATGTTCTCTAAAACACAGAATTCAACTTCGGGCAAGACCTTCCTGCTTGATTCCTCGGTATGGTTGGATTGCAAAGGGCCGGAGCAAGGGAATCGCAATCACTCCGTCCTTGCGCAAATTGAACTTTCAGGACAATTATTCCAACAGGCACTGGATACATACCACGGCTTTCCGGATTTGTATTTCATTACACCTTTTACATCGGTAGCTCTGGAATTATCAAAAAAACTGCGCAAGATCATCAAACAGAGAATGCCTTCTTTGGACGACTATATCCTCAACGATTGGATCCGCTCACACTGCGGCACGGTTCATACCTTCCAGGGCAAGGAAGCTGCTGAAGTTCTTTTCATTCTTGGCTGTGATTCCGGCAGTGGAATTGGTGCTGCCCGTTGGGTCGGTCAGAAACCGAACATTGTCAATGTTGCAGTTTCACGAGCCAAATATCGTCTGGGCGTGATTGGCGACTACACGCTTTGGAATGACATCCCATCCGTCCGGACGATCTGTGACCATATTCCTGTAATCCCCGCGAAAGAATGGATGCATTCTCATTCCCCCTGCTCAATCAAGTGATTCCAGAGGACTGTCCTATTACACAAAAACCACCGGCTTGCCGGTGGTTTTTAAGTCCATATGTGGATCAATGAGTACTCACATCAACATCCGTTCTTATGTGTTGTCTTCGTTCCGTTGATTCTAACTGCAATCTGTATGTTTTCTCTTTTTTCACAACGATAGCGACGATAGCTTGGCGGAAACAAAAAAAGACTGTCTTCAAACGAAGACAGTCTTTTATGGTTGCGGGGGTGCTTGTCCTGTGATATGTGCAGCTTATCTATTCAAAATAGCATAGATCCATTTCTCAGGCAATTAGTCGTGATGCCTCTTTATTTCAGTGTGATCCCTTTCCAAAAATATAACCAAGAGAGAGCGTTATCACAGGAACAACCGTGTTTACTAAATCCATATTTATACTTGTTCCGCTCAGATATGAATGGATAA
>JARIAU010000005.1 GCA_029257695.1 Oscillospiraceae bacterium | reverse complement strand
GTCATAATCACTGCAAAACCAGTGTTGTTTCGTAGTGTAAGTGCCTTGTTGATGTACGCGGTCAGATTTGTTTTGAATTGTTCAATTCCAGCCTGCCCAGCAGAACAGTCTTCCTTACTGACCAGATAAACGGCGGCTCTGGGATCCAGTTCTTTGGCGCGGGCATCAAAAGCGGCGAGAGACTGCTCCAGCGTCTGACCATCCTGTGCCACATTGAACACATAGCGCTGACGAGCGACCCAATGTTCTCTGGTAGAGGCCTTCGTCCAGCGAATAAACTCCTCAAACTGATATACATAGCTGCGAGCGCCGGCAATGTCTTCAAAGCTGCCCCGAGTCACACGGCCACCGTCAAACATCCAAGTGTTGTTGGTGTTGTTTGTACCATCAATGGCAAACATATCGGAAAAATCCTGGCCAATTTGGTCGGTAATATCGGGCTGATAAGTAGTTCCGATCTGTTCATACAGGTAGATGGGGCATTTTGTTGCGGTGGTTGCACTGGGCCCCCAGAAGTTGGTTTTGAATCCATTTTGGAATTGGTTCGCATCGCCGGCTTTGCTGAAGTCAAGGATACGATTTTTTCCACTCTTGAGCAAGAATCTTCCGTTGTTGACCGTGACGGTAAAATACTGCCGTGCCGCAGACAGCATATTGTCGTTCAGATCCAGATACATACCATTGGTCCCTTTGAAAGAATACTGGTTGTTTCGTTTGGTCACAACAAAGCGGAGCTGTTCAGTAGGAATGTTTTTCTTGTCGCTCTCATGTGCGGCCGAAAAGCTGGTGTTGCTTACGGTCAGGTTTGCGACGAACGCACCGGCATCCTGCTCTGTTCCAATGGCATTTCCGGCCGGAGCATTCATGTGCTCCTTATCGGGATAAAGTGCATAGAGATTGCCTTTGCTGTCCTGACTGATAATCAGGTAGTATTTGGTTACATCCAAGTCGGCTGTTTGCACGCGTTTGTAACCAGGGATTTCTAACGGGTCAGAGGGTACAGGCGGCTGTTCGGGTGTGGTCTGCTTGTAGATACGGAAGGCGCAAGGCTTATCCGCAATGTAATGGAACCCTTGATTTGCATGTGCAAGATAGAGTGGCTTTCCATCCACAACACATCCAACGGAAAAACCGCCGCCAGAGACAGGTTCCAGCGTCAGATTCTGCGCCGTTGCGGAGACCGGGACCACCTGTGTGTTGGTGCCAGGTTTCTCGGATAGTTGATCCAAGTTCAGATATTTGCTGGTATCCGCACAGCTCTGAATGGTAAAGGTTCCTTCCGATGCTTGCAAAGACCAGGTTTGATTTACCTCTGGGAACTGTTTGGAATTGGTCAATTCCAGCTTGTTTCCGTTGCGTTTGGCAGAAATTTGGGCGACCTTATCCTGACCATTGACATAGTAGAGAAGGCTGTTGCTTTGTTCGTAATACAGAACATAGGTGCCACCGGAGGTGAGTTCCTTCGGGGAAGTTACCTCAACATACTCAAATTTGCTGGATTCGGCAACCGGAAGCGGCTGCTCGTCTGTCGGAGCTCCCGTTGACTCAGAGGATTCTGAATGCGGAGCAGCTTCATCCGTCTGGACTTCCTCTTGAATTGGTTCCTCCTGAGGCGCCTCCGTTTGCACGATGTCTGTGGGCAGAGGTTCCTCCTGTTTGAATCCCTCTTCATACGATGGCGGTGCCTGTACTGCAACGGCCGGAACGGCCAACTGCGCAGTGACCAGGATAGACAAAAGCAGGCTAAGTGCTTTGCGCCACCGGATTCTGTGCTGTTTTTGCTTCACTTAATTTTCCTCCTTTTATGCTGGATCAGGTTCGGCACGGATCCAGTCATATTGGTTAGTTTCGATTATAGCGGTTATGAATATTTTTTTCTATTTCTTTACTAAACAAAAATAATTTTCATTCTTTAGTTACTTCAACTAAAATGGAAATAAATAGAATAGAGGAATTGTGCAGAATTGTCTTGAAACGCAAAGTAAGATACAAAACCGGTACGGTATATCTTAAGAGATGCCGTACCGGTTTTTAGTTAAAACTGAGTTTATCCAGATGTAGCTTAAGTAATTTGCTCAAAATAAAAACGAAGCTTCATTGCCATTTGAATGCGAAATAGGTCCTCGATGTTATCGATATTAAGATGAAGGATAGTGCCGATTGTTTGAAGGCGGGAACGGAGTGTATTTTTGTGAATAAACAGGATTTTTTCAGTTTCTGTTTTTGAACAGTTTTGCTCCAGATAGACTTCCAGTGTGTGAAACAAATCTGTATGGTATTGTGCATCATGTTGTTGAATGGGACTAAGATATTTTTCACACTGACTACGGAGAAAAGACTCGTCCAACTGTCCATTATGCTCCAAAAAGAAATTCAAAATGCCCAAATCCCGATAGAAGAAATAAGGGGAGTGGTCTTTTTGGCAAATTTGGTATTGAGCCGCACGCTTTGCTTGGAGTAACGCTGTTTTTAACTCTGGAAGTGGAGTTGGATCACTGACACCGATTCCAATGTGAACAAGATTTGTGGTCTGATGAAATACCTCAAATATTTGTGCGAGCTGAGTATCCAACTGTTCGGTTGGACAGGGAAGGAATAGTGTCTGTGCCTCTTCCTGCTCATATATAAGGATTTGTTTCCCGTTCGGCAGCCTAGATTCCAGTACTTCTTGGAAAAACGCCAGCGCATGATTTCGTTTGCTAAAGGAGTCCTTATCTCTGGCCTGCGGATATCGGATC
>JARIAU010000029.1 GCA_029257695.1 Oscillospiraceae bacterium | reverse complement strand
GCCTTATGCCGCTGCTGCCAGCATATTCTCGATAAAGATGCCGTAGCCCCTTGTGGGGTCATTCACTAAAACATGAGTCACGGCACCCACCAGCTTCCCGTCCTGAAGGATCGGGCTGCCGCTCATCCCCTGCACTACGCCGCCGGTCTGCTCCAGCAGTCTGGGATCGGTGACTTCCACCATCATACAGCGGTCATTTCCGGTCTCCGGCGGATAGACCCGCAGAATCTCCACCGCATACTCTTCCACCCGGTCCCCGGACACATTACACCGGATGGTGGCCGCTCCCACTCGGACCTCCTCCGGCTTTGCCACTGGGATCGGCACTCCCCCGAACACATCGTTGTCTACCTGACCGAACACGCCCTGATCCGTATTGGCATACAGGCTGCCCAAGTCCCGCTCCAAGTCAAATTGACCATGCAGCTCTCCCGGCTTACCCTTTTCGCCCCGTCGCACATCTGTCACTGTGGAACGCATCACACCGCCGGTTTGCAGCGGAAGGAGCAAATGGGTGTCCACATCGTTGATTCCGTGCCCCAAGGCCGCAAATTTTCCGGTCTTCGGGTCATAATAAGTGACCGTACCGATGCCTGCCATGGAGTCACGAATCCATGCCCCCAGTCGATAGGAGCCATCCTGCGTGCATTGGGCTGCAGTCGCTTGCGCTTTTAGGTTTCGTCCCTGTCGGGAAATGGAAAGTTCCACTTCCTCGCCGCCGGTGTCCTGCAGCACCGCCTGCACCTGTTCTATGGTGTCCACCCGATGGTCATCAATGTGGGTAATGATGTCCCCCTGACGAAGGCCGCATTCCTTGGCCGGTGACTGCTCGCCGCAATCCGTCACCACATCCGTGAGTCCCACCACCATCACGCCTTGTGAAAACAATTTAATGCCTACCGTGTGTCCCACCGGAACCAGCATTCGCCGCCCCTCTGCGCCTTCTGTATCTGCCGCAAAGGCCGTCCCCGGCGGAATCGCCATTCCGACCAACAGCAGACTCATCAGCCCTGCAAACATCCTCCTTAGCCGTTTTGTCCATGGCTTTTCCTCCCTTTTTTGCATGTTTTCCTCCCCTTTCCTACCGTTTGCGCATGGTTTGCGCAGAACTACTATGTGCAGAACGGCGGTGATTTCTCTGGCAAAGTCAAACAGCATTGGGCACGATTTTCTATTTTTTCTCCTTCCATAGCCTTTTTCCGCATTCGAGAAACAGTTTCCGTTTTTTCCAAAGAATGCCAGTTTATTTCCGCTCTCTTTTCTCCCGTCCCTTCCCATTTCTTTT
Source organism: Oscillospiraceae bacterium (assembly GCA_029257695.1). Classification (GTDB taxonomy): domain Bacteria; phylum Bacillota; class Clostridia; order Oscillospirales; family Oscillospiraceae; genus UMGS1766. The sequence goes on along the minus strand of JARIAU010000029.1, from coordinate 42,810 downwards.
GATGCTTTCCATCTTTACTGTGTAAAATCTTTTCTCTCGAATAATTGCATTTGTTCCGTTTCTCTGCTATAATTCAACCATCTATTCCTTGGGAGGGTATACTTTGAAGAGAGAGAAATTTTCATCCCGCTTAGGCTTTATTCTGATTTCCGCCGGCTGTGCCATTGGTCTGGGAAATGTCTGGCGGTTCCCCTACATCGTCGGCAAATACGGCGGTGCATCCTTTGTTTTGATTTATCTCCTGTTTTTGGCCGTGCTTGGTCTGCCCATTATGGTCATGGAATTTTCCGTCGGCCGGGCCAGTCAATGCAGCGCCGCCCTGTCCTTTGACCGTCTGGAGCCAAAAGGTACCAAATGGCATTGGTATAAATGGGGCGCCATGGCCGGAAACTATCTGCTGATGATGTTCTACACCACCGTCGCCGGATGGATGGTCAACTACCTGTTCAAAATGCTCCGAGGGGAGTTTGTCGGGCAGGATGCGGCCGGGGTCAGCTCCATTTGGAACCATATGCTGGGACAGCCCCTTTCCATGACTTTTTTCATGGTTCTGTCCGTCCTGATCTGCTTTGGTGTCTGTGCCTTGGGCCTGCAAAAGGGTGTGGAAAAAATCACCAAAGGCATGATGGTCGCCCTGCTGGGACTGATGCTGGTGCTGGCCGTGCGTTCCGTGACTCTGCCCGGGGCCATGGAAGGTTTGAAGTTCTACCTGTACCCCGATTTCGGTAAAATGGTGGAGCACGGTGTGGGCGATGTCATTTTCGCCGCTATGGGACAGGCCTTTTTCACCTTGAGTCTGGGCATTGGCGCTCTGGCGATTTTCGGCAGCTACATCGGCAAGGAGCGGACACTGACCGGCGAGGCTATTTTCGTCACCGCACTGGACACCTTTGTGGCTCTGCTGGCGGGTCTTATCATCTTCCCCTCCTGCTTTGCTTACGGCGTCAACCCCGGGGAAGGCTCCAGCCTGCTGTTCCTCACCCTGCCCAATGTCTTTAACGAAATGGCCGGCGGACAGCTTTGGGGCTCGCTGTTTTTCCTGTTCATGATTTTTGCCTCCTTCTCCACGGTCATTGCCGTGTTTGAGAATCTCATTTGCTTTGCCACCGACCTCACCGGCTGCTCCCGCAAAAAGGCCATTCTGGTGAATGTGGTTGTGGTCATCCTTCTCAGTATGCCCTGTGTTTTGGGCTTCAATGTGTGGCAGTCCTTTGCACCGCTGGGCAGCATTCTGGATCTGGAAGATTTTCTGGTCAGCAACAATCTGCTGCCGCTGGGCAGTCTGGTGTATCTGCTGTTCTGCACCACCCGCTACGGCTGGGGTTGGAACCACTTTATGGCCGAGGCCAACACCGGCAGCGGTGTCAAATTCCCCAAGTGGGCCCGTTTTTATCTGACCTTTGTTCTTCCTCTGGTCGTTCTCTTCATTTTTGTGCAGGGATATATTTCTAAATTTGCCGGATAACTTCCATATTCAGCAAAAAAAGCAGCTGTATCTGCGGATACAGCTGCTTTTTTAATTCAGTTTCGGTTGTCCTCCACCGCCAGTGTCCCAAGGGTTCCGGCGGCCATCACCGCCTCCACTTCGTCCACATTGGGAATGGAGTCTGCCGCACCGGGCTTCTGAATGGTCAGCGCACTGGCAAAAGTGGCCCGCTCCAGCGCCTTGGCCGGGTCCAATTTCTGGAGCATTCCGGCCAAGAAATAACCCAGGAAGGTATCTCCCGCCGCCGTCGTGTCTACCACATGGGGCACCTTGGCACAACCCATGCGGATGTCACGCTCTCCGTCATGGAACCAAGCACCGGCAGAACCCAGTGTCAGCAAAATACCGGTCTGGGGATAAGCGGCAATCAGGTTGGCCATGGTCTCCTCAAAGGTACTGCCGCCTGCCAGTGCGGCGCCCTCAATTTCATTGACGATCAGGTAGCGCAGCTTTCCGATGGGATATGCCTTGACCCCCTCGTCCATAGGGGCTGCATTCATCGCCGCCGGAATGCCCCGCTTGGCGGCCGCCTCTATAATATAAGGGAGCAGATTGGTCTCGTTTTGCAGCAGCAAAATGTCGTCCGGCGTGCAGGCATCCAACACCCGATCCACATAGGCCTCCGTCAGGCAGACATTGGTGCCGCCATAGAGCAGGATGCAGTTCTGACCGGCATCATCCACCTGAATGATGGCGTGACCGTTGGGCATATCCTTGGCTTCCATCAAATCCAGCCTGACCTTGGCCCGGGTCAGTGCATCGATCAGGAGCTCGCTGCCCTGTCCATAGTATCCGGCATGGTAGACATCCACGCCGGTGCGGGCCGCCGCCACCGACTGGTTCAGGCCCTTGCCGCCGGCATTGGTGGTCATGCTGCGGGAGGCCTTGGTCTCACCGGGCAGCAGGAAGTGGTCCACCCGATAGACATGGTCCACATTCAGCGAACCCAGATTCACGATCTTCATACTTGCTCCTCCTAACGATATGATTTCCCACCCGGGACTTTTTTCCTATTCTAACGCAAAGAACGCACACGGGCAAGCCCGTGTGCGTTCTTTTTCCCTCGGTTCAGTGAAGAACGATGGTAATCAGACCTCCAAAAAGTCCACATACCGCTCTTCCAGCAGATCCTGTTCGGTAATATTCAGTGTGCGGCCCAACAGGTTTTCCACAGCACCCACCAGATGCATGGCATCAATGCCGTATTTCTTCATCAGGTACATCTTGGATGCACCATGGGGATAGCCGGGCAGTCCGATTTTCACCAGACGGCGGCCCAACCCGTGTTCGGCAATGACCTCTGCCACCGCACTGGACAACCCGCCGATGTCATACTGGTTTTCGATGGTGACCACGCCATACTTGCACTTCTTCAGCGCCTCCACAATCGTGGGGTCGGTAAAGGGTTTCAAGGTGGACACATGCATATGCTGCACGGACACGCCCCGCTCCTTCAGAACGGCGGTGGCTCGCATGGCCTCCTCCGTGCAGATGCTGGAGGACAAAATCAGCACATCGTCACCTTCGCTCAGCACACGGGCCCGATTGAACTGCATCGGCTCGTCCGCCGGGAACAGACGGGGCACTTCCTTGCGGAGCATACGGATAAAGACCGGGCCATTGTAGTTGTAGGCCAGATCCAGCACACCCTCGATTTCGGTTGCATCGCCAATGTCGAAAATCGCCATATTCGGCACGGTACGAAGAACACCCACATCGTTGATGGACTGGTGTGTAACACCGCCGGGGGTGGTGATTCCGGGGACAAAGCCCACAAACACCACAGGCAGGTTGGGATAAGCCACGCTCATCTCCAGCTGGTCTAAAATGCGGCGATACAAAAAGACGGAGAAGGTGTGCAGGAAGGGGCGATAGCCCTCCCGTGCCAGACCGGCGGCCCAAGAGCACATATTCTGCTCGGCAATGCCCATGGTCAGATAGCGGTCGGGATAGGTGGCACGGAACTTTTTCACTTCACAAGAGCTGCCCAGATCCGCCGAAAGCACCAGCACCTCCGGATGCTCTGCGGCCAGACGAAGCATATTCTTCTCGTGGGTATTCACTTCAATTTTCATGGTTCGTCACCCTCCTTACAGCGCATCGTAGATCTTCTGGAACTCGGCCCGTTCCGCCTCGGGGATGCGGACAAAGTGCAGGAAGGGATAGCGCTTTTCCAGAGGCGGCATCCCCGTGGTGCCACGGGTACGGCAGATCACCACCAACGGCTTGCCCTTGTGCTCCACATTGCAGGCGGCAATCAGGTCATCAATGTCATGTCCGTTGCAGGTGACGCACTTGGCACCAAAGGATTCAAACCGAGCCGTCAGCGGCTCCTCGATCATCTGATCTTCAATGGCACCCTCCACCTGCTGTCCGTTGGCATCCACGATCATCACGAAGTTGTCCAGCTGATAGTGGCTTGCCGTTTCCATGCACTCCCACATCTGACCTTCCTGCAGCTCACCGTCTCCCAGCAGACAGAACACACGGCCGGTCTCACCCTTCATCTTCCGGGCATGGGCGGTGCCGCCGGCGATGGAGACCGTCTGTCCCAGCGAACCGGCAGTATTTTCAAATCCGGGCGAATGCTCTGCACCGATCATCTCCATGTTCCAGCCGTCCACATTGAACTTTTCCAACGCTTTGGGGCTCAGGCGGCCGGTGGCCACCAGCGCACAGTAGATCACGCTGGCATAATGGCAGCAGGACACGAAAAAGCGATCCTTATCCGGTGCAGGCAGGCCGTGGTATGCACTGCCCCGCTGATAGTCCATGTTGTCCGGACCGGGAACGCCGGGGAAGGGAATGGCATCCCATTCGCCCACGGAGGGGCCCAGATTCAAAATCTGGGTGTACAAAGTGGCAATGATTTCCGCAGAAGAACAGGCTTGGGCCAGATAGCAGCCACCGCTCTTCAATGCAATCCCCAAGATCTGCTTGCGGATCTGATTGGCAATGGCCTGTGTCTCTGCCTTGGTGTAATTCGGCATGGTCATCCGTCTCCTTTCGTTGAAGCACCGTTTATCTGTTTCGGGCTGCGCCCGAAGATGTTTCTTGTATTGTTTCACTCGTCTGAACAAATGTCAACGAAATCCCCAGATTCTTTTTTCATTGTCCGTTCATTTGCGCCGCATTTTTGTTTGCTGTATTTACATTTGATTTTATAAGAGAACATCCGTTCACCCTTGGTAGGGAGTCCCGTTCTCCTCCAGCATGGCTCGTGCCAGCGGTTCGTCCACCACCAGCAAATTGATGCATCCGCTGCGCACGGCAGCCAGAGTTGCGGTACTGGCCGATGCCCCGGCATTGATGCCAATGCGCCACTTCGCCTGGCGCATATCATCCAACTCTGCTCCCACCACAAATTTACCCGGGGTGCAAATCTCCATGCCCTCCCGATCCAACAGTCGTCCCTGCAAGATGGCCACGGCACCGGCATCCGCCAGCGTATGGCGCTCCTGTTCATCAAAATAACCGGCACTGAACAGGCTGCCGTTCGGATCGGACAACGCACCGATGCCGGACACCACCACATCCGCCTGTCTGGCCTGCCGGATGGCCTGCTCCACGGAAGGCTCCCGAAGCAGATAGGACTGCACCAGCTCGCTGTCCACATACACCGGAGCATACACATTGCGGAAGGTGCCGTTCAGCTTTTTGGCCAGGGTCAAGCTCAACTCCACCCCGTCCAAATGGGGATTCCCGGTGCCAAGGCAGCCGATCATCTGCACCACACGCACATGGTAAATGTGGTCCTGCTGTGGGAATTGCTGGCAAAAGGCCCGCATGGCCCGCCCCCAGGAAATGCCCACGGTCATGCCACTGTCCACCACCGCACGGAACACATCTCCGGCGGCCTGTGCACAGCGGCGGGTGGCCTTGTCATAGTCATAACTGCCGCTGACCACCACCGCATCCCGCAGCCCGAACTCCAGCCGCAGCCGTGCGGACAGGGCAGGTTCCTTTTTCAGTGGGGAATGAACGGTGATTTCCACAATCCCGCAGTCTCTGGCCTCATCCAGAAGTCGGGACACCGTAGGGCGGCTCATCCCCATGGTTTCGGCAATGGTCTGCTGACTCATTCCTTGTTCATAATACAGCTCCGACACCCGGACCAACAGCGCTTCTCTGCTTTGCATCCAGCACGCCCCCTTCCAATGATTGATTTCATATTAGCACAGTCCGGCTGACTCCTGCAAGACCGCCCCTAACCTGCCCCTCTTGCATTTTCCACTTCGGTGATGTACACTCGAACATACCCAATTTCATTCAGAAAGGTGTGTCTTATTATGTTGAAAGGAATTTCTCCCCTGCTGTCTCCCGAGCTGCTGAAGGTGCTGGCCGAAATGGGCCACGGCGATACCATCGTCATCGGTGATGCCAACTTTGCTGCCGCCTCTATGGCGCAGGATCACATTTTGGTCCGCTGTGACGGGGTCAAAGGCTGCGACATCCTGGATGCCATTCTCTCCGTCATGCCTCTGGATACCTTTGTGGAAGACCCTGTGCTGATCATGGATAAGGAAGCCATCCATGCGGATATGGAGTGTCCCATTTGGGACGAATTCAAATCCGTGGTGGCAAAATACGACCCCCGTGGTGCCGATGCCTGCGCTATGATCCCCCGTGGAACATTTTACACCATGGCTAAGCATGCCTATGCCGTGGTCGCCACTACAGAGCCTTCCGCCTATGCCTGCGTCATCCTTCAGAAGGGCTGTGTCTGACCATTCGGACAAAAGCAGAAAAAAAGCAACATTTAATCTTTTCTTAAATATTTCAAAACCGGACGATCCATGGATGGTCCGGTTTTTCTTTTTTCCATGGAAAACAGCCCGTTTCAAACCAAAATAGTTTATATTATCATAATAAACCAAAAATCGTTAAAAACGAAACAACTTCCTATAGAACCTGCACAAGAAAAAAGTCAACCCCTCTTTTATCGGCGGTTTGCCATAAATCAAAGAATTGTTTTTGTGCGACTCTCCAAAAAACAGATTTACGGGCAAAAGTCAACAATGAGTGATTTACAAAAGTATCGATTTGTGCTAAATTGTCACTATCAAGACAAGACCGTCTTGGTCAAAATACCTATATAGGAGGATTACCATGAAAATGAAAAAGCTTGTTGCCATGTTGCTGGCGCTCGCAATGGCCTTTGCTCTGGTCTCTTGCGGCGGCGGCACCGCTTCCACCAGCGGCGGCACTTCCAACCCGGGTTCCGCTTCCACCGACGGTCCCAAAACCAATGTTGAATCCCCTGTTGCCGGTAAGAAGGTTGCTTACATCATGCTGATGACCCCCGCCACCATCTTCCAGATGTGGTCCGAGTCCTTCGAGACCACCGCCAAGAAGCTGGGCATGGAAGCCAAGACCTTCTTCTGCAACGATAACGCAGACACTTGGAAGGAAACCGTTTCCCAGTGTGCAGCTGCCGGCTATGACGGCCTGATGGTCTCCCACGGCGGCCAGGAGTACGCTTGGGACTACCTGAGCGGCATTCTGAAGCAGTATCCCGACCTGAAGATCGCCACCTTTGACACTCCCTTCAAGGATGCCAACGGCGAGACCGCCAAGATCGAGGGCGTCACTCAGTTCTTCCAGCAGGATGCCGGCTTTGCCGCTTCTCTGGTGGATGAGCTGCTGAAGCTGAATCAGGACAAGGTCGATGCCGGCAAGCCCGTCCGCATCCTGCAGGTTCAGCAGGGCGCCGGCTTCAACAGCCCCTTCGATCGCCGTCAGGTCGGCTATCAGCCTTATCTGGACAGCAACAAGATCGTCAATGTCGAGCGCATCGCTCCCATCGACAACTCCAACCCCACCTCTTCCATGCGTGATGTGACTGCCGCCACTCTGCAGAAGTATCACGACACCGAAGACATCGACGGCATCTGGTGCTGCTACGACGCTTACGCTCAGGGCGTGTATCAGGCTCTGGTCGAAGCCAACTCTCAGATTCCCATGGTCTCCGTTGACATCTGCAACGAGGACATCCAGTTCATGCAGGAAGGCAAGAACTGGAAGGCCTGCGCCACCACCAACTGGACATCCAACGGCGAGTTCGCCTGCCGTGTCCTGGCTCTGGAGATGGCCAATCAGTACGAGGACATCGCTGCTGCTTCCTGCTACTACGCTGACATCGGCGCTTGGATGGAGATCCCCTCCACCATCGTCACTCAGGAGCAGGTCATGAGCGAGAAGGGCATCAACATCGAGAATCTGGACAAGGTTGCTGACGCTTCCTACACCGATGTTTCTTGGATGCCTACCTGCGATTGGATGGCTGAGCTGCTCGGTCACTAATCCTTCGGATCAATCTGATCCAAACCGATAACACGTAGCAAAGCGGGGCGTCGGAATGGTTTCCGACGCCCCAAACTTCCATCCCGACCCAAAGGGACTCGGAATGAAAGACCGAAAAGAGGGAATCTATGGATAAGATCACACTTGGAACAAAAAAAGTTTCCATTGAATTTCCCGGCGTTAAGGCACTCTCAGACTGTGATTTTGAGATCAGCACCGGTGTAATTCACGCCGTTATGGGTGCCAACGGCGCTGGTAAATCCACTCTGATGAAGGTGCTGGCCGGCTCGAACCCCACCTACACCGGCGAAGTCCTTTACAACGGCAAGCCCGTTGAGATCCGCAACCCCAAAACTGCAAAAGAACTCGGCATTCAGATCGTGTATCAGGAAGTCGATATGGCCCTGATCCCGTCTCTGACCGTGGCTGAAAATGTCATGTTCAATGACACTGTCATGAACATGAAGGGCAAGCTCTTTATGAACTATGCTCAGGTCCGCAAAAAAGCAAAGGAAGTTCTGGCACGCCTGAATGTGAAGCTGGATGTCACCCAGCTTTGCAGCAAACTGACGCTGGCGCAGAAGCAGATGGTGCTGATCGCCCGTGCAATCGAGAATAAGTGCAACTTCCTGATTCTGGATGAGCCTACCGCTCCTCTGTCTGACTCGGAAACGGACGAACTGTTCAAGGTGGTGCGCCGCCTGCGCGAAACCGAAAACATCGCCGTCATCTTTATCACCCACCGCATCCAGGAGGTTCTGCGTATCTGTGACAGCTACACCGTTATGCGTAACGGCGAGATCGTGGACACCTCTCCCATCACATCCGCCACCACCTCCAAGGAGATCGTGGACAAGATGCTGGGGCGTTCTTTCGAAGAAAACTTCCCCAAGGAAGTGTGTAATATTGGCGAAACATCTCTGGTCGTGGAGCATTTGACCGAACGGGAAGGCCGTGTCAAGGATGTTTCCATGTATGTCCGCAAGGGTGAGATCGTCGGTCTGGCCGGATTGGTCGGCGGCGGCAAAACCGAGCTTTGCAAAACGCTGTTCGGCGCCTATCGCAAGGCCAGCGGTACCATCACCCTCAACGGCAAGGAGCTGGACCTCAAAACGCCCACCGATGCCGTGAAAAACCGCATTGCTCTGGTACCGGAGGAGCGCCGTAAGGAAGGTGTCCTGGTCCACGAGAGTGTGAACTTCAATTTGGCTGCCGCTTCACTGGACCGGTTCTGCAACCTGTCCTTTGTCAACCACAGTGCAACCAATAAGAATGCGGCCCACTATGTGGAGGATCTGGGCATCAAGACCCCCTCCATCCACCAGAAGGTGGCCCTGCTGTCCGGCGGCAACCAGCAAAAGGTGGTCGTGGGCAAGTGGCTGGCCGCAGACTGCGATGTGTACATCTTTGACGAGCCGACCAAGGGCGTGGATGTGGGCGCTAAGATGGAAATCTTCCGTCTCATCAACCAAATCGCCAAGGAAGGCAACTGCGTCATCTACGCCACCTGCGAAAACTCCGAGCTGTTGAGCATCACCGACCGTATGTATGTCATGTTTGACGGCCGCATCACTGCCGAGCTGGAAACGGCTAAGACCAGCGAGGATGAGATCATGCACTATTCCACCGGTGCGACCGAAGCCTTTGTGGCCGGTTGATCCCAGACATTCCATGATTGGGAGGAAAAAGATATGCTTCAAACTGCTAATGCTAAAAAAGCCGGCCGTATGCTCTTGAGCTGGGCCGCAGTCATCGTTCTGGTGCTGTCCGTGGTCATCTTCACCATCATCAACGGCACCCGCTTCTTCTCCACGGCAAACCTCGTCAACATCCTGCGTGCCATGTCCGTGCTGACCATCTTCGCTATGGCCGCCACGGTCTCCATGGCCCCCGACGGTTTTGATATGTCCGCAGCCACCCTCGGCACCTTCTGCGCCTATGTGTTTGCTTCGCTGTGTCTGTGGTTTGCGCTTCCCCTTTGGGCAGCCATCCTCATCACCGTGATCTTCGCCATGGTCATGTATCTGCTGACCATGTTCCTGATTCTGGTCTGCAAGATTCCCGATATGCTGGCCACCTGCGCGCTGCAGTTCGTCCATCAGGGTCTGGGTCTGGCTTACACCGGCGGCTCTGCTGTTTCCGCCGGTCTGGGCGGCCCCAAGTGGTTTGCAAACCTGCACGGCGGCAACAATGCCGCTCTGGCCGCCGGCTGGTCCGACGGTGCTCGTGCCATCGGCAAAGAGCCTTGGATCTACATCATCATGATCGTCTGCGTCGTGGTCTGCTGGATCCTGCTGGAGCGCACCAAGTACGGCCGCTATCTGTACGCCATGGGCGGCAACCGCACGGCAGCCAAGCTGTCCGGCATCAATGTCAAGAAGATGCGTTTCATGGCCGGTATGTTTGCCGCCGTGTTCATCGCCATCGGCGGTATCATGGTCTGCTCTCGTAACCTGGCTGCGCAGATCAACGGCTCCGATTCCTATCTGATGAGCTCTTTGGCCGCTGTGTTTATCGGCCGCTCCGTGGGCGGTGCAGAAAAACCCAACGCCCTCGGCACCGCCATCGGCGCTCTGCTGATCACGGTTCTGGAGAACGGTCTGACCATGTCCGGCGTCATGTACTATGTGCTGCCCGCCGTCAAGGGCGCCGTCCTCTGCCTGGCTCTGATCGCTGCCTACGCCACCTCCAAGGAGGATTGATTCCCTTTCCTTCGGAACCTTTCCGCAGGACCGGATCTTCGGTTTTGCGACCGTTTGACCCGCAAATTACAACGGGGTGCTGTGACTGACTCACAGCACCCCGTTTTTTCCGTTTTTGTGACCCCCAAAATTTTCTTGTATTCATCTATTTTCCCCTCTCCCACCGGCTTTTCCTGTTTTTTGGGTTTTGACCGATGCGTTTGTTTGCAATGTCCGTTTCTGTTTGTTTTGTGGTTTTTTGTCCGTTTTCTCATTGACAGATTCGTGCAAACGGAGTACAATATGAGCAAGAATTTCAGCAGGTTTACCCAGTACCATCCAACGAAGTATTTTATTAAACGGAGGGAATTATCATGTCCAAGTTTGATACTTATTTTTTGATGAATGCCGATGACGCCATTGAATACGCCCAGTTCAAACTGCCCGAGTTCGGCTGGGACACCGCCACCATGACCTGCAAAGAAATCGGTGACGGCAACTTGAACTTTGTGTTTAAGGTGCAGGACGCCGCAGGCCATAGTGCCATCATTAAGCAGGCCGGCAACTCTGCCCGTATCTCTCAAGATATGAAGCTGGACACCGACCGCAACCGCATTGAGTCCGAGATCCTGATCCTGCAGGGCAAGCTGGCCCCCGGCTATGTGCCCGAAATCTACTTCTATGACACGGTCATGAGCGCCTGCGGTATGCAGGATCTAAGCGATCACATGATTATGCGCACCGCTATGATGCAGCACAAGATCTTCCCCAAGTTTGCCGACCAGATCTCCACCTTCTTGGCACAGGTGCTGATGGGTACCACCGATGTGGTCATGGATCATCAGGAAAAGAAGGCCTTGCAGCGCAAGTACATCAACCCCGAACTGTGCGACATCTCCGAGGCCTTGGTGTTTACCGAGCCCTTCAACGACGAAAAGCACCGCAACAATGTGTTTGCTCCCGTGGCTGCGTTTGTGAAGGAAAAGCTGTATGACGACGAGGCTCTGCACTGTGAAGTGGCCAAGTGCAAGATGGACTTCATGACCCGTGCCCAATCCCTCATCCACGGCGACCTGCACACCGGCTCCATCTTCATCAATGAAGCGTCCACCATGGTCTTTGACCCGGAATTCTGCTTCTACGGCCCCATGGGCTATGACATCGGCAACATCATTGCAAACATGATCTTTGCCTGGGCCAACGGCGATGCCGCCGGTGATAAGGAGTTCTGCACTTGGGTGGAGTCCGTTCTGGTGAATGTCATCGACCTGACTATGGCCAAGATGCGTGCTTACTACGAAGCCCACGTGACCGACACCATGTGCAAGAACAAGGCCTACATGGAGTATTATCTGGACACCATTCTGGCGGACACCTCCGCCATCTCCGGCATGGAGATGATCCGCCGCATTGTCGGCATGGCCAATGTGAAGGACATCACCACCATCGCCGACGAGGCCAAGCGTGCCCGTGCCGAGCGGATCTGCATCACCGCCGGCATTGACTACATTATGAACCGGAATGCAAAGAAGACCGGCAAGGATTTCTTGGCCGTTCTGACCAACGCCGTCGCCACCGTCGACGCCCAGTAATCCGTCACCACTTCCCGGTCCTCTCCGTGGGGACCGGGCGCCGAAGAAAAAGGAGAGTTTACGCATGGAAAACGCACTGAATATGGATACCGTCCGCCTTTCGGACGATTTGAAGCATGTGGTCCTGCTGGACCAGACCCTGCTGCCCAACGAAACCAAGTACCTCTCTCTGGACAAAGCAGAGGACATCTGGGAGGCCATCTACGCCCTGCGGGTCCGTGGCGCACCGGCCATCGGTGTCTGCGGTGCTTACGCTTACTATGTGCTGGCCAATCAGATCGACACCGAAGACATGGATGCGTTCGTGGCACTTTGCACCAAGATCATGGAGTATGTCAACTCCTCCCGCCCCACCGCAGTCAACCTGTCTTGGGCACTGAACCGGATGCACGGCGTTCTGCTGGCCGAAAAGGACACCCTGTCTGTGGCCGAAATGAAGGTCCGCCTGATGAACGAAGCCAATGCCATCCGGGAAGAGGATATTCAAATCAGCCGGAACATCGGACAGTACGGCTTTGAGCTGCTGGAGCAGCTGGGCAAAGGCGTGGGCATCATGACCCACTGCAACGCCGGCACGCTGGCCACTGCCAAGTACGGCACCGCTCTGGCTCCTATGTACATTGCTCTGGAGCACGGCTGGGACGGCAAGCAGGATCTGCATGTCTACTGCGATGAAACCCGTCCCCTGCTGCAGGGCGCCCGTCTAAGCGCCTATGAAATGCAGGCCGCCGGCATTGACACCTATGTGCAGTGCGACAATATGGCCTCTTACAGCATGAAGGAAGGCAAAATCGGCATTATCTTCGTCGGCTGCGACCGTGTGGCCGCCAACGGTGACTTTGCCAACAAGATCGGCACCAGCGGCGTGGCCATCATTGCCAAGCATTACGGCATCCCCTTCTATGTCTGCGCTCCCTCTTCCACCATCGACATGACCATGGAGTCGGGCGACGAGATCCACATCGAGCAGCGTCCTGCCCACGAGGTCACCGAAACTTGGTACGCCAAGCGTATGGCTCCCGAGGGGGTCGGTGTGGTGAACCCCTGCTTCGATGTCACGGACCACAGTCTGGTCACCGGCATCATCACCGAAAAGGGCATTGCTTATGCCCCCTTCAAGGAGAGCTTTGAAGCCATGGGCATCAAACCCGTCGAGAAGTTCGTCGACAAAAAGTAAAAAAATCCGGGGCGGATCCCAGCGATCCGCCCCGAAAAAGACTGCTATCAATACATTCGAACCTGTTCCCGATTGAGGAATTCCTTCCACTCCGGCGAAAATTCCCGATCACAGACGATGCCGTCCAGCATACGGACCGGCCCCACCTGCGAGAAGGATGCCGCATCCAACTTGGAGTGATCCACCACCAGATACTTCATTTTGGCGTGCTCCAGCATAATGCGGTGCATCGTGGCCGCCACATCGTTGGTGTCGGTAATGCCATGCTCCATGCTGACGCTCCGACAAGACACAAAGGCCTTGTCCACATAGTACTTCCGCAGATTGCGGATGGCGTACTCACCAACAAAACTCTTGGTGCTGCTGGAATATTCTCCGCCGATGAGGATCAGGTTGACCGTGGAAGAGGTCGAGAGAATGTTGGCAATTTCCAGTGAGCTGGTCAGCACTGTCAGCTTCCGATCCGCAATCTTCCGTGCAATCGACCAAGCGGTTGACGATCCGTCCAGATAAATGATGTCACCGGACTGGATCAGAGGCTCACACTTTCTGCCAATCAGCTCCTTCTCTTCAATCAGCAGGACCTGTCGCGCGGAAATGTCTATATCATTTTGAACACCATCCAGGATGTAGGCACCTCCGTGCGTCCGGATCAATTCCCCATTTTCCTCCATGGCTCTCAGATCCCGCCGAATCGTTTCCTTGGTCACATTCAGGCGGGCCGCCAGATCGGTGATGGTGACGCTTTTCCGTTCCTGTAACTGTTCTTTTATGGCATTTCTTCGGGCGATTGCAAGCATTTTTCCATCTTCCTTTCCCGTTTTTGTTGTTTTCTGTTGTTTTTAGGATAACACAACCAAAAATGAAAGGCAAGGGGAGGTCGTTTAATTCACTTTAGGAGGTACTATGTATGAAATTCAAAGGCTATTCTGACGAAGTCCTGCTGTCTCAGCTGGGCGGCCGTTTCCATGTGGTGTATTGCATCCACGCAGACGAAACGACCGCATTGGAAATGGCAAAAGCGATCTGCGTGGAGCAAACCGTTGAATTTCCGGCGGCTCACATCGAATGTGACGCCATTCACTCCGACATCATCGGCCGTTTGGAGTCCTTCGAACCTTGCGAAGACGGCTTCCGTGCCCGCATCAGCTATTCCGATCAGTGCGCCACCGAGGAATTTGCCCAGTTTTTCAATGTGGTCTTCGGCAACTCCAGCCTGCTCCCCGGCATCACGGTGGAGCGCATCGAGTTGTCCGAGCAGCTGCTGAAGTGGTTCCCCGGTCCGAAATACGGCATTGCAGGGATGCGGGAGCGGCTTGGGGTGTATGACCGCCCCCTGGCCTTCACCGCCTTGAAACCCCAGGGGCTGCCCACCGTGGCTCTGGCCGACGAAGCCTATCAGTGCGCTTTGGGCGGCGTGGATCTCATCAAAGACGATCACGGTCTGATGAACCAGACCTTCTCCTCTTACAAAGACCGTGTGAAGGCGGTTTGCGAAGCCGTCCGTCAAGGCAACGAGGCCTCCGGTCATCACACCGGATATGTCCCCAACCTAAGCGGCAGCTTTGACACCATTTTGGACCGTGTGCGTTACGCCGAGGACTGCGGTGCCGCCGGCATCATGCTGGCCCCCGGTCTGGTGGGCTACGACACCGTGCAGTATGTCTCCGCCCATACGGAGCTGCCTATCGTGGTCCATCCCGCCATGTCCGGCTGCATTCTGGACAAGGGCAGCGGCGGCTTTGCCTGCGGCTGTGCTCTGGGGCAGCTGCCCCGGCTGATCGGCGCAGACATCACCGTGTTCCCCAACTTTGGCGGACGCTTCTCCCTGTCGCAGGCGCAGTGCCGCTCCATCGTGGATTTCTGCACGGAGGCGTGCGGCACCATGCCCCCCATCTTCCCCGCACCGGCCGGCGGCATGACCTTCGAAAAAATCGACAAAATGAAGGAATTTTACGGCACGGATGTCGCCCTGCTCATGGGCGGCGGCCTGTTCACCGTAACCCCGGACCTGCCCGGAAATTGCAGGACCTTTGTGGAACGGCTGTCAAACTGACTGCTTTCCGCTGCAAACACCCCTATCCTACTATAAGAAAGAATTGAGGTAAAACCGTGGATTATCGAATCAGAGATGACTACCCCAGCGATTACGAGGCAAAAAAGCTGATCTTGGAAGTAGGCCGCAGAATGTACGCCAAGAACTTTGTTGCCTCCAATGACGGCAACATCAGCTGCAAGGTGAGTGAAACCACCCTTTGGTGTACCCCCACCGGCGTGTCCAAGGGCTTTATGACCGATGATATGTTAGTGTTGATGGATCTGGACGGCAATGTGCTCAAGGGCAGCCGTGCCCCCTCCAGTGAAATGAAGATGCACTTGCGGGTCTACACCGAAAATCCCAAGGTGAAGGCCGTAGTCCACGCCCATCCCCCAGCTGCCACCAGCTATGCCATTGCCGGTCTGCCGCTGAACTCCGCCATTCTGACGGAAGCAGTCATGGGCATCGGCGAGATTCCCGTGGCCCCCTATGCCATGCCCGGCACACAGGAAGTGCCGGACTCCATTGCTCCCTTCGTCAACACCCACAACGGCTGTCTGCTGGCCAACCACGGCGCACTGACTTGGGGCAATGATGTGATGGAAGCATGGATGCGCATGGAATCCATTGAATATTATGCACTGGTCAGTATGTACACCCGTGGTCTGATCGGTCACGCCAACGAGCTGACCTGCGATCAGGTGGATCGCCTGATCGAGCGCCGCACCAACAGCGGCATCACCACCGGCGGGCGTCCCCACTGTCGTTCCTGCGAGGACGGCGCCGCCGTCTGCCCCACCTGCGGCACTGTGACTTCCTCCGCCGCACCCGACACCCCCTCGGCAAACGGCAGCCCGCAGGCTGACATCGATCAGGTGGTGCAGATCGTAAAGGACATTCTCTCTTCCCAGCAGTTCCAATAACTTCCAGCCAAAGTGCTGCACCGTCACAGAAAGCGGGTGATTTTCCGTTGGCACTGGATAACACAACCATTCGCAACTGCGTTCTGACCGTTCTTGCGGCGCAGGGCAGCAAGTATGTCCCCGTGGGCATTTCTGCCCGCCATGTTCACCTGAACAAGGCAGATCTGGCCCAGCTGTTCGGTCCCGGCGCCTCGCTCACTCCGCAAAAGCCCTTATCCCAGCCCGGTCAATTTGCCACTCAGGAACAGGTCACTTTGGTGGGACCGAAGGGTGCTATTGAGCAGGTGCGGGTACTCGGTCCCCTCCGGGCAGAAACCCAGGTAGAGGTCGCTTTCACGGATGCCATGCGTCTGGGTCTCCCCCATTGTCCGGTCCGGATGTCCGGCCGGCTTTCCGGCACCCCTGGATTGCGTCTGGTTGGTCCCGCCGGTGCGGTCACGCTGGATCACGGACTCATCGTGGCGGAGCGTCATCTTCATCTCAGCGAGACCCAGGCCCAAGCCTATGGAGTTGCAAACGGGGATGCGGTTTCTGTCCGGGTGGACGGTCCTCGCCCCACCACCCTCAGCGGTGTGATCTGTCGGGTCGGCTCCGGACACACTCTGGAGCTGCATTTGGATACGGATGAGGCAAATGCCTGCGGCCTGACCAATGGCGCACTGGTCCAGATGCTCCCCCCCGGCTCTCCTTCGGCGGAGCATTCCTGTCCGGGCGCATCTACCCCCACTTCATTCTCTTGTTCCCCGTCGGCATCTGTTCCCCCACCCGCCACGAAGCCAGAGCTCCCGCCGGAGCCGCTGGATCTGGTCACAGAACGGGACATCAACGACGCCTTCCGGGACAATTCTCCCTGTGTCTACTGCGAATCCAAAGCCCTGATCACCCCTGCTGCGGCCGACCGTGCCGCTGAAACAGGAATTCGGATCATCCGTGTCTGAGGAGGTGTGAATTATGCAAATTGCTCGTGTGGTGGGCAATGTGGTTTCCACCAGCAAGTCCGAAAAGCTCAACGGATTGAAAATGCTGCTGGTCAAACCCATCGACTTGGAAACGTTTGAAGAAAAAGGCAATGTCATTGTTGCTTTTGACACCGTCGGTGCCGGTGAGGGCGAGGTGGTGATGCTGGTTTCCGGCTCCTCCTCCCGTCAGACCGCACTGACCGAAAACCGGCCTTCCGATACGGCCATCATTGCAATCATCGACCATATTGATTTGAATCATACGCGTATTTTCAGCAAAGGATCGGATCAAAAACAATAAAAGAAGGTGATTCACGCATGCTTTCCAAAGAGCAGATCGAGCAGATCGTTCAAATGACGATCACGCAGATGAATGCCGGTACACCAACGGCTCCTCCTACCCCCAGCGGGAATGGTTGGATGTTTGACCGTGCCGAGGATTGTATTGATGCCGCCATTGCCGCCCAAAAAAAGCTGATCGCCCTGTCCATGACCCAGCGCGAGGCGCTGATCTCCGCCATGCGGCAGGCCGCCCGAGATCATGCCGAGCATTTGGCCCGCATGGCACACGAGGAGACCGGATACGGCAATGTGCCTGATAAAATTGCCAAAATCCGGTTGGTGGCCGACAAAACCCCCGGCACCGAGGACATTGTTCCCCGGGCCTTTACCGGAGACCACGGACTGACCCTGGTGGAGCAGGCCCCCTTTGGGGTCATCGGCTCTATCACCCCCTCCACCAATCCCCCCGGTACCGTCGTGAACAACTCCATCAGCATGATTGCCGCCGGAAACGCAGTCGTGTTCAACCCCCATCCCGCCGCAACCAAGTGTTCCCAGGAGGCTATGCGCATCCTGAACAAGGCAATCGTGGCCGCCGGCGGTCCTATGGGACTGATTTGCTGCCCCACCAACCCCAATCTGGACACCAGCAAGGTCATCATGAATCATCCCAAGATCAAGCTGCTCAGTGTCACCGGTGGAGAAGCGGTGGTTCAGGTGGCCATGAAAACCGGCAAGAAGTGCATTGCCGCCGGGCCGGGCAATCCCCCGGTCATCGTGGACGAAACCGCCCTCATCCCCAAGGCGGCCAAGGACATCGTGTTCGGTGCCAGCTTTGACAACAATGTGCTTTGCGTGGCGGAAAAGGAAGTGTTCTGCGTCAACACGGTGTTTGACCAGCTGCTTTCCGAGATGCAGAAGCACGGAGCGTGGCTGATCCACGAGGACGACATCGACAAAATCGTCAACACCGTGCTGATCCGGCAGGATGGCGGCTTTGTCATCAACCGCAAATTCGTGGGACGGGATGCCACCTACATCATGGACGCTTCCGGTGTTTCCTACTCCGGAACGCCCCGTCTGGTGCTGGCCGAAGTCCCCTTCTCCCACCCCTTCGTTCAGGTGGAGATGCTGATGCCTGTGCTGGGCTGTGTCCGCTGCTCCTGCGTGGATCAGGCCATCGATCAGGCGGTGCAGGCGGAACACGGCAACTGGCATTCCGCCATGATGCACTCCACCAACTATCTGAACATGACCAAGGCCGCCCGGGCCCTGAACACCACTATTTTTGTGAAAAACGGCCCCTCCACCGCCGGAGTTGGCTTTGAGGGCGAAGGCTATGCCACGCTGACCATCGCCACCCCCACCGGAGAAGGTCTGACCTCTGCCCGCAGCTTCACCCGTGCCCGCCGCTGCGTGTTGGAGGACGGATTCCGCATCATCTAAGTGCCTATGGGACTCATCGAACAAATTTTTGACGCCGGTGTTGTGGGCGCCGGCGGTGCCGGATTTCCTACCGACCGCAAACTCAACTGCAAGGCAGAAATTTTCATTGTCAATGGCATTGAGTGCGAGCCTCTGCTCCGGGTCGATCGCCGCACTATGGAACTGCACGCAGCAGACATTGTCCGCACCGCACAGGTGATTCAGGATCATCTGGGGGCCGCGCGTGCGGTGATTGCACTGAAAAAGCACGCTTCCGATGCGGTGGCTGCGTTGTCTGCCGCCGCCAAGGGCACCTCCGTCGAGCTTTTTCTTTCCGATTCCTTCTATCCGGCCGGAGACGAGCAGAACCTGGTCTACTGTGTGACCGGACGCACCGTCCCCACCGGCGGCATCCCTCTGGATGTGGGCTGTGTGGTCAGCAATGTCAGCACGGTGGTCAACATCGGCAACGCCATGCAGGGCATTCCCGTCACCGACAAGATGGTCACGGTGGGCGGTGCCGTTGCCCACCCCATCACAGTGACCTGCCCCATCGGCACGCCTCTGCGCCAACTGTTGGACGCTGCCGGCGGTGCCATCGGAGACTGCATCTTTCTCGTCGGCGGGCCTTTGATGGGCTCTTTGACGGAAGATCTGGAGCAACCGGTCACCAAAACCACCGGAGGCCTGCTGGCCCTCCCCCGAACGCATCCCTTGGTACCTAAGAAAACCGTTTCTCCCCGGGATGCCGTTCTTGCCCGTGCGGTATGCAGCCAGTGCTCCATGTGCACCCAGCTCTGCCCCCGCAATGCCATGGGGCTGAATGTGCAGCCACACTTGGCCATGCGTGCATTTTCCAGCGGCAACCCGTCACTGCTGGGAGACATCAACGGTATTTTTTCCTGCTGTGACTGCGGTCTTTGCACTTACTTTGCCTGCAACTTCGGACTGAAGCCCAGTAAAGCCATGCAGCAGGCCAAAGCACAGCTGATCCGGCAGGGCATCAAACCCCGCAAAGAAGTCAAGTATCGCACGGATCCCGGCATCGACCACAAGCGGCTGCCCACCAGCCGCCTGCTGTACCGGCTGGATCTGAAGCAATACGATGTGGACGCTCCTCTTGGCCCCGTCCTCACCTGCGATGCGGTGCGCATCCCGCTGCGGATGCACATCGGCGCCCCCGACACTCCTCTGGTCTCCGTCGGTCAGACGGTGTGCCGTGGTCAGAAAATCGCCATCCCCTCCGGCATGGGTGCCAACATCCATGCCTCCATCGACGGCACCGTCACCGAAGTGACCGGTGAATTCATTGCAATAAGGAAGTGACGCCATGGGTGCCATCGGTATGAACGAAATTATGAGCATCCCCACCGGCATTCTGGCCTGCGATGCCATGCTGAAGGCCGCCGATGTGACGCTGATCAGCGCCGGCTGTGTCTGTGCCGGCAAGTATTACATCGTGGTATCCGGCGATGTGGCGGCCGTCCGTTCCTCCGTGGAAGCCGGAGCGGCCGTAGCCGAAAATCTGCTCATCGACCGTCTGGTTATCCCGAATGTGGATCCTCAAGTCGCCCCGGCCATCTCCGCCTGCACGCCCATCGAAGAACTGCGTGCGCTGGGCATTCTGGAAACCTATTCCCTCTGTGCCGCCATCCATGCCGCCGATGCCGCCGCCAAGGCGGCGGATGTGGACCTGTTGGAAGTGCGTCTGGGTCGAGGACTGGGCGGAAAATCCTTCCTTTTGCTCACCGGCGAAGTTGCCGCGGTCAACGCCGCCATTTGTGCTGCGGAATCTCTGGAAGAAACCCAAGGCCTGATGGCAAAAAGTGCTGTGATCCCCTCGCCTCACCCCGATTTGTGCAAGGCGATTGGATAAATCGTTTCCCCGCATCTCTCTAACCAAAGAATCTATATTAAAACGGAGGTTTTTAACATGAAAGAAGCATTGGGTATGATCGAAACTCGTGGTCTGATCGGCGCTATCGAGGCCGCTGATGCCATGGTGAAGGCCGCAAATGTCCATCTGATGGGCAAGTCCCAGATCGGCTCCGGTCTGGTCACCGTCATGGTCCGTGGTGATGTGGGTGCCGTCAAGGCCGCCGTCGATGCCGGTGCCGCCGCCGCCAAGCGTGTGGGCGAGCTGTACGGTGTCCATGTGATCCCCCGTCCCCACTCCGATGTGGAGGCCATCCTGCCTTCCATGGACCGCGTCGAGGAGTAAGCCATGTACACCGGCGTGGTTGCCGGATCGGTGGTTGCAACCGTGAAGGACTCCGGGTTGGACGGTATTCCGCTGCTGGTGGTCCGCAAAATCGAAAACGGCAGGGAAGCCGGTTTGATCGTTGCCACCGACCAGACCCGGCAGGCCGGCATGGGCGACTTTGTCTACCTGATCGGTTCCAAGGAGGCCTCCCGTGTCTTTCGGGGCGCAACCGTGCCGACCGATGCCTCCATCGTGGGGTTCATTGACGCATACAACGAAGAGCTGTGACGGAAGGGGGGATTCAAATGCGGCTTGCAAAGGTGGTGGGCAATGTGGTTTCCACCATCAAGGATGAAGGCTACACCGGCTACAAGCTGATGCTGGTGCAATATCTGGAGCCGGACGGCACCCCCGTCGGCCCCCGCATGATCGCATTTGACGGCGCCGATGCCGGTGTGGGCGACATTGTTTTGGTCAACATCGACGGCGGAGCCGGAAATATGCTCCTGAACGACGATCACGCCATCGTAGATCTGGTCATTTGCGGTCTGGTGGACAGTTACACCGCCTTTGGCGAGGAAACCATCCTCCACTACTGACACCCGAAGGACGGGGCGGAACACCGCCCCGTCCTTTTCTGCGCAAAAAACCCACCCCACAAGGCCACCTTCGGCCCCACGGGGTGGGTTCTCTTATTGATTGATCCGATTACTTGCCCGCAATGGACAGTTCACGCACCAGAACGGTGGGGGAGCCGAAGTTGGTCACTCCGGCAGCACCGGGCAGCTTCAGGTCGTTTGCCACAGCGGTGATCCGCTCCAGCAATTCATAGAAGTTGCCGGCCACGGTGAAGGATTTCACCGGAACGGTCTTCTTGCCGTGTTCAATCAGGAAACCGCCGCTCTGCAGAGAGAAATCACCGCTGATGGGGTTGGCTCCTGCATGCAGTCCGTTCACGGCATCAATATAGACGCCCTGTTCCACGCCGGCCATCAGCTCCTCCGGCGTCTGGTCCCCGGGGGCCAGATAGAAGTTGAAGGGACGGACCGACACCGGAGCGTCATAGCCCGCCTTTGAGGCATTACCGGTGGTGGAAACCCCTGCCACCGCCGCCGTTTTGCGGTTGTGCAGCAGCGTCATCAGCTTGCCGCCGGACACCACTTCCTTGCGCACCGTGGGGCTGCCCTCCGCATCAAAGGGCATCGGCAGCGGGCTCAGCTTGCAGAAGGGATCGTCCACCAGCGTGACCACGGGTGCCGCCAGCAGTGTGCCTTCCTTGCCCTGCAGCTTGCTCAGGCCCTTCTGTGCCTTCTCTGCGGAAAACACCACCGAATAGCAGGCCAGCAGATCGGCCATGGCCTCCGGCGAAAACACCACCGGACAGACCGCCGTTTCCGGCACCTGTGCATTCAGCTTGGCCCGCGCCTGATCCACCACCAAACGGCCGAGACCGTCCAGATCCATGGACGACAAGTCCCCGGCACGCACTTCATAGCTGTCGCTCAGTTCCTCGCCCTCCTGCACCACGGCCTGGGCCACCACAGCGGTCAGCACCCCCTCATAGTGGAGGTCCATCCCCTTGGAGTTGGTGATGGCAAGGTTGGTGCGCTGCTTGACCATCTGGGCCGAGCAGCCGTCCGTCACACTGGGGTGAGCATCGTAGATGGCCTGCTCCGCCTTCAGCGCCAGTGCCACCAGCGTTTCCGTATCCGGCATGGCCACCTCCGGTGCTTCGACCTTCTGATAGCTCTGACCGCCCTCACCCAAAAATACCGGGTCATCGGTTTCCAGCACGGAGGCATTGTCCGCCGCACGGCGCACCAGCTGCTCCGCCTCAGCTTCGCTTAGGGCCTCGGTGGAGGCATAGCCCATCCGGCCGTTCACAATGCAACGGAAGCACACGCCGCCATCCACGGCACTGGAGAAAGACTGGATCTCATGCCGGAAGGTGCTGACCTCGGCCTGTTCCGAAGTCTGATAGTAAAGCTCGTAGTCCGCAATGCCCAATTCCTGTGCTGCCCGAACCACCAGCGTCTTAAATGCTGCAAATTCCATCGTGCAATCCCTCCTTATCTGCCGCCCACGGTGATGGAGGACACACGGATCATGGGCTGTCCCACATTGGTGGGAATGCTGCCGCTGGAGGAGCCGCACATCCCCTGATCCATCTGCATATCCATGCCCACCATGTCGATGTCCTGAATGACCTGGCTGCCGGTCCCCACCAAGCTGGCACCACGGACCGGCTCACAGATCTTGCCGTTGCGGATGAGGTAGCCCTCATTGACCGCAAAGTTGAACTGACCGGTCACCGGATTGACGCTGCCGCCGCCCATCTGCTTGGCATAGAGGCCGTACTCAATGGAGGAAATAATGTCCTCATTCCGGTCTGTGCCGGGGGCAATATAGGTGTTGGTCATGCGGGAGGTGGTGGTGTACTGATAGCTCTGGCGGCGGGCACTGCCGGTGGAGGGCATCCCCATGCGGCGGCCGTTGAATTTGTCCACCATATAGCTCTTCAAAATGCCGTTTTCAATCAGCACATTGCGCTGTGCGGGGGTGCCCTCGTCATCAATGTTGATGGAACCCCATGCACCGGGGATGGTGCCGTCATCGATGGCAGTCACCTTGGGGTTGGCGATCGGCTGGCCCAGCTTTCCGGTGAACTGCGAGCGGCCATAAGCCACGGCAGAGGCCTCCAGCGAGTGGCCGCAGGCTTCGTGGAAGATCACGCCGCCAAAGCCGTTGTCAATGGCAACGGGCATAATACCGGCGGGGCAGTAACCGGCACCGGCCATCACCACGGCCTGCCGTGCCGCCTCTCTGCCCACTGTTTTGGGGTCAATGGTGTCAAACATTTCCAGTCCCATCCGGCGGCCGGGACGGCAGCTGCCGGTCTGTGTTTCACCGTTGATCTCCGCCACAGCTTCAATAATCATGCGGGTGCGGATCTGGCGATCCTGTGCATAGGTCCCCTCGGTGTTGGCAATCAGGATCTGATGATCCACATCCAGCAGCCGTCCGGTGGCCTGACGCACAGCCTCGTGGTAGTCCCGAGCGGCAAAATAGCCTTCCTTCAGCAGCTCCACCTTTCGGGCATTGCCCACGCTGGAGGGCACGATCCGGATGGGATGAATGTCCCCAAACAGCCGCTCCTGCAAACAGATGGAAATTTCTGCCTTGCCCTCACCCAGTGCCTGGGCGGCCTGTTCCGCACAGCGGAGCAGACCGGCTTCGCTGGTGTCCACGGTAGAGGCCATCACGCTGCGCAGCCCCCGGAACACTCGGACCGATGCACCTGCAATCAAGGTGTCATCCACCGCGTTCACCTTGCTGTCCACCATGTTCACCGCATGGTTCACGGTGCGCTCTGCAAACAATTCAGCGTAGTCGGCCCCGGTGGACACCGCCTTTTCCAACACACGCTGGCAAACCGTTCTTGAAATCATTTCGTTCCTCCTTTGGTCTTTGATTTGTCCCACATTGTAGCACAGTTTCCCTTCCCGGTCAAAGCACATTCCTTTCTCATTTGGGGCTGTATTTCTGTTTCTCCCCTACAAGCCGTCAATCGCCAAACTCCGCCCGTTTCATTCAAAGCAACATCACTTCACGCCTCGTCACAGTTCGCCTTTCCTTGCCGACCACAGAGCGTTATATCCGCATACAACCGTCCAAAATACAAAAACAGGAGCCATCCTTTCGATGCCTCCTGTCGGTAAGGTCCCCGCAGGGATCACTTGTTTCGTTTGTCGATATAGTCCACGACGGAGGCACCAATCAGGCCAATGCACAGACCAACCGCCAGATTTTTCATCACCAGACCAACCACCAGACCAAGAACGATGATGCCATAGGTCATATAGCGTTTTTTCTTGTTGGTGTCGGTACCGTTTTCATGTTTCATGGAACAAATCTCCCTCGGTTTGAATAGATAGACTGAGTATAACACAGTTTGGCCCGCAAGGATAGTGTTCCCTTGAGATTGGGCAAATATTTTCCTTTTGTGGCGCAATCCCAACGCAGCCGCCCAGGCAAATGCCGGGCGGCTGCATCGGTTTCGTGACAGGCAATCCTGATTTAAGCGTTGATATAGTTGCTAAGACCCAGCATCTTGTAATAGCCGGCCGTGGCCCCCTGATCGGGCACACCAACACACTGCGCCGCATGGACGGCCGCCTTACCAAAGACGGGGACCATGTCGCAGGTGGCCTCCACACCGGCCTTTGCAGCCTCCACCGCAGCGGCAATCACCGTTTGCAGCGAGGCAGCGGGATCCGCCGCAATGCAGGCCTTGGCGGCCTCACCCGCAGGCAAAACCGCATCATAGATGGTACGCTGGCCCGCCTCACACTTGCCACGCTTCTGGACACCGGCGGCAAATCCCACCAGATAGTCCGCCAGCGCCGCTCCGTCCAGCTCGGTCTTGCCCTTGAGGGCCTTGCCGCCCTCCATGACACCGGTGGACATGAGGAATCCCATGGTGGAAGGCACCAGAGAGGACATCTTCATGCCGGCCTTCATGACCATCTTGCCGATGTCCCCATCGGCAGCCTCCGCCTCGGCACGCATCAGATCCGGCAGGGCGGCATAGCCCTTGCTCATGGTGAGGCCCAGATCTCCATCCCCCAGACGGGCATCCATTTCGCACAGTTCTTCTTTCTTTTCCACAAACAGGGCACCGACACTGGCAAACAGCTCCGGTACCTCCGCAAACAAAATCGTTTCCATACTTCGTTCCTTCTTTCCGAGGCACCCTTACTTCTGGCAGAGGAAGGGGGTATTGACAGGGTGATCCATATAGCGCTTCAGCTCTTCGTTCATCTTGCAGATGGAGATGGATGCGCCGGCCATCTCCATGGAGGTGGCATACTCACCCACCACGGTCTTGTAGATCCCGATTCCCTTCGCCTTGAGCAGTTCCGTGACATCATTGGACAGGATGTACAGCTCCTCGACCGAGGTGGCGCCCAGACCATTGATCAGCAGGGACACTTCCTCGCCCTCGGCCACCGGCAGATCCCCCAAAAGCGTATTGAGGGACTCCTCCGCAATCTCGTGCGCCGTCTTGAGCGGGCCGTTCCAGACACCGGGTTCGCCGTGGATGCCCATGCCCATGGCCATCTCATTCTCCCCCAGTTCGAAGTTGGCATGACCCACCTCGGGAATGATGCAGGGCGTCAGAGCAAAGCCCACGGTGCGGGTGTTGTCCTTGGCCAGCTGCGCTGCGGCCAGAACCGCATCCAGATCGCCGCCCTCATCCGCCTTGGCACCGGCGGCCTTGAACATGAAATAGATGCCGGCCACACCACGACGGGTATCCGGATTTGCATGGGAGTTCACATCATCCGCACCCACGATGCTCTTGCAGACGATGTCGTCCATGTCGCACAGATCGGTGGCCATGTCAAAGGTCATGATGTCGCCGGTATAGTTGCCATAGAGATACAGCACACCGGCACCGGCCTCCACCTCTCGGGAGATGTTGTAAATCTGTTCGGGAGAAGGAGACTGGAACACGCCGCCGACGCCGCAGCCGTCAATCAGACCATCACCCACATAGCCCAGAAACAGAGGCAGGTGGCCGGAGCCGCCGCCGGTAATGATGGCAACTTTACCGGGCTTCTTGTTGGCGGTGCAGTAGCAGCGCAGATCGCCTTCCGCACACTTGACCTGATCGCCATGGGCTGCATAAATGCCCTTCAGCATATCGTCCACATAAGTTTCGGGCGCATTGATGATCTTTTTCATGAAATAGCCTCCTTACCTGTCGGTGCTTTATTTTTACTTTTTTGATTTTGTGTGGCATTTTGTTGGAGTTCGCCAAAATTCCGTGCCAAAGGCACACGCTTTTGCATACCAGTTATTCTAAACTCTTTCCCTTATTTTGTCAATCATTGTGCAGAATTTCTATCGCACCAACATTTAATTGTGCATATTGAACAAAATGAACAGCGGCACACGGTACAATCTGACTGTACTCGGTGCCGCTGCAATGTTGTCTTTTGTTACTTTTTTGTCAAGAAGCGCAGATTCAAATCCACATTTCCGGCAATGCCGTTGACTTTACCGGTCTGGCTATACTGCCACAGCTCAAATTCATAGGCAAAGCCCGGCCAGCTTCCGTAATCCGCATACCAAAGGGGCAGCTTCTGCATCCGGGCCAAATCATAGCGGAGATAGCCCACCATCCCGTTGCAGTAGACCATGCTGTCATATCCGGCTTCCTCGATTCGACGGCAGAAGGCCAATGCCGCATCGGTGACGGTTTCCGTATCCACCGCATCGGTTCTGGCTTCGGCAAAATCCACTTCCTCCCAGTCAAACACAATGGGCATCTGCAATTCCCTGCCGTTCAGCAGGGCCAGTACATAATCTGCCTCCTCAAGGGCCTCCTCCTTAGAGACCGCCTGCGAGAAGAAATACACACCCACATCCAATCCCTGTTCCGACGCTCCGGCATAGTTGGCTTCAAACTTCTGGTCCGGCAGCAATTTCCCTTCCGTGTAACCACGGGCGCCGATCCGAAGCATGGCAAACTCCACCCCATCGGCGGCCACGGCACTCCAGTCGATCTCGCCCTGATGGGCCGACACATCAATTCCGGTGACGGCCTCCCGGGTGGGGCTGGTAATTCGCCCGGTGTCCGGATCAACCACAAAATCGGCCGGAGTCAGTTTGTTTTCCTTCAGGCTTCGATCCACCTTGACCGTCTGACCGCCGATTTCCACCGTGCGGGTCCGGCCCGTCAGCGATTCCATCCACGCACAGCTGCATCCCGTCAGGAACAGTCCCACCAAGAGCAGCAACACACACATTCGTTTCATGGGTTTTACCTCTTTTTCGACTTCTAGGGTGTAAAAAAATCAATCCAACACTCTGCGGACCACATCCACCGGCATCTCCCGTCCAGTCCAAATACGGAAGGATTCCGCCCCCTGATAAAGCACCATCCCAAGACCGTTCACCGTAGGGCATCCGGCCTCCTTCGCCATGGTCAAAAAGGCAGTTTCTGCCGGAGCATAGATCACATCCGAGCAAAGCAGATCGGGGTGAAGCAGGGTGGGATCGGTAATGACACTCTGTCCCTCCAAGGCCCCCATCCCCACCGAAGTGGCATTGCACAGCAAGGTGCTTTCCCCGATCTCCCGGCGAAGCAGCGCCGGCTCCAGGGGATAAGCTGCCGCACGGCAGGTGGTCTGGGCATTGATGTTCGCCGCATACCCCTCGGCCCGCTCCATCGACGGGCCGGGACGGTTCACAATGGCAATTTCTGCCGCTCCATCCAACGCGGCCTGCATACAGATGGCTGCGGCCGCACCGCCGCCGCCCAGCACGGTGATTTTCTGCCCACGGACGGAATATCCCTCGTCCTGAAGACTCCGGAAATAGCCCACGCCGTCGGTGACTGTACCGTACAGCCGCCCCTCTTCCACAAGGACCGTGTTGACGCTTTCGCACAGCTGGCTGATGGGGCTGATTGCATCCAGAAAGGGCAGAATGGCCCGTTTATAGGGCATAGACACATTAAACCCCCGCACGCCTAACGCCTTCATCCCCCGCACCGCATCCGCCAAATCCTCCGGGGCCACTTCAAAGGCCAGATAGGCATAGTCCAGCCCCAGTGCCTCAAAGGCAGTGTTATGCATCATCGGAGATTTACTGTGCCGAATGGGGTTGGCAAGAATCCCTACCAGCTGGGTGTGGCCGGTCAATCGCTGCGGCATGATGTGTCCTCCTTCTCTTCTTCGGAACGAAAAAACAGGGGACGCCCCAAAAAAGGCGTCCCCTGCAATGGGTCATAACTTACTTATTGAAGATGGCAAAGATGTCATCGAAGGGGTCCTTTGCGGGCTCAGCCTTCTTCTCCTCCACGGGAGCAGCGGCCGTTTCATCCTCTTCCTGATCAAAACCGGTGGCGATGACGGTCACGCGGATCTCATCCTCCATGTCAGGATCGAATGCAGCACCGAAGATGATGTTGGCGTCGGGGTTGGCAGCAGCCTGAACCAGACCGGCAGCCACTTCGACTTCTTCCAGACCAATATCCATGGAGCCGGTGACATTGACCAGAACGCCGTGTGCGCCCTCGATGCTGGTCTCCAGCAGAGGAGAGGAAATGGCCAGACGGGCAGCTTCCTCGGCCTTGTTCTTGCCGGCAGCACGGCCAACACCCATGTGGGCCAGACCGGCATCCTTCATGATGGAGGTCACATCAGCAAAGTCCAGGTTGATGAAGCCGGTGTTCTTGATCAGCTCGGAGATGGACTCCACAGCCTGCTTCAAAACCTCGTCTGCAATCTGGAATGCGTTTGCGAAGGTGATCTTCTGGTCGGTGGCCAGCTTCAGACGGTCATTGGGGATAATGACCAGAGAGTCCACCTTGTTGCGCAGCTCCTCGATGCCGGCCTCAGCCTGACGCATACGGCGAGCGCCCTCAAAGCCGAAGGGCTTGGTGACCACGCCCACGGTGAGGATGCCCATCTCACGGGCAACATCTGCCACGATGGGGCTGCCGCCGGTGCCGGTGCCGCCGCCCATGCCGCAGGTGACGAACACCATGTCGGTGTCCTCCAGTGCCTTGGCAATGCTGCTGCGGTTCTCCTCAGCGGACTTGCGGCCCACCTCGGGATTTGCGCCTGCACCCTGACCATGGGTCAGCTTCTCACCAATCTGAATCTTATAAGTGGCAGAACTCTTTGCCAGAGCCTGCTTGTCGGTGTTCACAGCGATGAAATCCACGCCGGTGGTGCCGCTCTGCACCATGCGATTGACGACATTGTTACCGGCGCCGCCAACACCAATTACTTTCAGACTGACAACGGTATCCGCCATCGGCTCTACTCCAAAGGCCATAACCATTCCTCCTATATATCATTTGAGTATTGTAATAGTCACAGTATCACCCTGTAATTCTAACCTTTAATTCATAGAAGGTCAAGGGGTTTTCCGCCAGAAAATCTTGATTTCCTATAAATTTTATTCCTGGTTCCGTATTAAATGGGGCAAACCGTCCTCCATTGTCACATCCAGTGTACCGGTGTCCCCTTCGTCCCACTTGTTGCACACATAATCTTCCATCACCGTGGACAGCATCCGCATCTGATAATCAAAGTCCGCAGTCAGCTTCAGCCGGACCTCCAGACGGTCCGCATACCACAGCTTGATCATGCTGGCACTGGACAGGTCGATCTTACGCCCCTGCTCCAGCATTTCCCGGCGGCTCATGGCCATCAGCAGCTCTTCCATCGCCTTCTTCTGGATGCGCTGACCATCCTCGACCTGCATGGGCTCCCCCAGATTCGGCTCCACCAGCGACAATCCTACGATCTGCATTCTGCCTTCAGGGTCTGTGTTTTCCTCCAACAGCTTCCCCTTGGTGCTGACCAACCACCAAGTTCCGGTGGTTTTGTCCTCCAGTGCCGCCGCCGGAACACATTCCACAACCTCCACCTGAATGGTAGAGGGCAGTCTGCGTCGGATGTGGACCTGATCCACATAGATGAGCTTGGCGCCGATTTCATCCTGAATTTCAAACTTATTCAGCAGGAACAGATTATCCCCTTCCTGAATGCCGCTGGCCGCCTCAATTTCCTCCGGTGTATAACGGGAGACGCCTTCCACCTCCACATCACTGACCCGGAAAAAGACAATGCTGCCTGCCACCACGGCAATCACGATCACCAGCACCGACAGCACCCCATACAGTCTGGTGAACCGGACATGCGGGCGTTTTCGGTAGTGTTTTCTCTGATGCTGCGCCATAGCTCTGGTCTCCTTTACTCGTTCACTTCCCGAATGTCCGCACCAAGGGCGGACAAATCCTCCACGAGGCTGGCATAGCCCCGGCGAATGTGATTCAATCCTGTCACGGCGGTTTCTCCCTCCGCACCCAGCGCCGCCACACACAAAGCGCCGCCGCCTCGAAGGTCGTGGGCCTGCACCGGTGCTCCATGGAGCCGGTCCACCCCGGTCACCACCGCCACCCGGCCTTCCGCTCGGATGTTTGCCCCCATGCGGCACAATTCATCCACATGGCGGTATCGGTTTTCAAACATGGTTTCCACAAATACCGTGGTTCCCCGACTGCGGCACAGGGCCGCCATCACCACCGGCTGGGCATCGGTGGGAAATCCGGGATAGGGGGCGGTTCGAATGCATCCCACGCCGCTCAACGGCGGAGTGCTGCGGATCCAGACGGAGTCCGGCCGACAGCGCACCTCGGCCCCGCCCTGCCGCAGCAGTGCCACCACCGAAGCAAACTGACTGGGGTCCACTCCGGTCAACTCCGCCTCCCCGCCGGCCGCCGCCACAGCGGACAGATAGGTTGCCGCCACGATGCGGTCCCCCATCACCCGATAATCGGAATCGTGCAGCGGCACTTTTCCTTCCACCACAAGGGTGGAGCTGCCTTCTCCACACACTCGTGCCCCCATTCCCCGCAGGAAGCGAGCCAGATCGACGATCTCCGGCTCCCGGGCGGCGTTGCGGATGACGGTGCGGCCCGAAGCTCCCACCGCTGCCAGCATGGCATTTTCCGTGGCCCCTACACTGGGCAGGCTCAAGTCGATCTCCGCTCCGTGCAGCTGATCGCCCCGGGTGCAAATGAGCCGCCCGCCCTGCTGCTCCATCGAAGCCCCCAGCCGCTGCAACGCAGCCAAGTGCAAGTCAATGGGGCGGGGCCCCAGTTCACAGCCTCCGGGCATACTCACATCCGCCCGTCCGGTTCGAGCCAGAATGGCCCCTAAAAAAAGGACGGACGAACGCATTTCCCGCATCAGCGCATCCGGAATGTCCCATCGGCCAACGGTGGCGGCATCCACCGTCACCACATCGCCCTCTCGGTTCACCCGGCAGCCCAAATGCCGCAAAATCGCCAGCGATGCATCCACATCGCTGAGCCGGGGGCAGTTATGTAAGACGCTGACTCCATGGTGGAGCAGTGTGGACGCCAGCATGGGCAGCACACTGTTTTTTGCGCCGTGGATCTCCACCCGGCCCGAAAGAGGCCTTCCGCCTCGGATTTGATACTGATCCATTGCCTTTCCTCCCAATCATAGGATATTGCTCCATCCTATGAGGGCAGGAAAAGCCCTGTGCTTACTTCATCAGGTTGCGCAGCACGGTGTAAATCCGCTCGTTGGCGTCCTCAATGGCCAGCTCACCGAGCGCATGGCGCATCTCCTCCAGCCGTTTCGGCTCATTCAGCAGTTCCATCACCGTATCATAGAGCTGGTTTCCATTGAGCTGGTCCTCCAGCATCAGCACCGCCGCTCCCTTATCCGCCAGCACTCGGGCGTTCTTTTCCTGATGGTTGGCCGTCACATTGGGCGACGGCACCAGAATCGCAGGGTGCGTGGTGGCCGTCAGCTCGGAAATGGTCGAAGCACCGGCACGGCTCAGCACCACATCGGCCGCTCCCATCACCACCGGCATATCGTAAATGTACTCCCGAACATCCACATCGGGATAATCCTTCAGGTTGATGCCCTTTTGGGCGATGGCCTCCATCACCCGGTCATAGTAGCGTGCCCCCACACCGTAGATGTGGTGGAAGGGAGTCCCCTCCTTGCACTCACGCACCACAAAATCCACCATCTGGCGGTTCATCACCAGTGCGCCCAGGGAACCCCAGCTGGTGACCACCACCGGCCGGTCGTCGGTATAGCCCAGCTTTTCCCGGGCCTCTGCACGGGTATAGCGGAAAAACTCACCCCGCACCGGGGTTCCGGTGACTTCCACCCGCTCCGGACGGGGATAGTGCTTGCGGCTCTCTTCAAACCCCACCATCACTTTATCCACATACTTGGACAGCATTTTGGTGGTCAGGCCGGGTTCGGCGTTGCTCTCATGCACCGCCGTGGGGATGCCCCGGCGGGCGGCCTCCCGCACCACCGGGTAGGAGGCATATCCACCGGTTCCCACTACAAGATCCGGGCGGAACTCATCCAAAATCTCGGCCGCCTGCTTGCGGGAGCGGCTCAGGTTCCGCAGCGTGTTGATGTTGTGCCGCATGGATGCCACCGACAGAGAACGATAAAAACTGGTGATGGTGACGGTTTTCACCTCATAGCCCGCACGGGGCACCAGCTCCACTTCCATCCCTCCGTCTGCACCCACAAAGAGGATCTCTGCCTGGTGGCGTTCCCGGAACATACCCGCCAACGCCAAGGCAGGGTTGATATGTCCTGCGGTACCTCCGCAGGTAAACAGCACTTTCATGGTCAGAATCCTCCCATTGTTCTCTCTTATTCTTTGTCTCCCTCTGCCGGAGCCGGAATCTGTCTGGACACAGACAGTATGATTCCCATTTCTGCCAGCTGAATCACCAGGGCCGTGCCGCCAAAACTGAAGAACGGCAGCGACACACCGGTGCAGGGAATCAGGTTCGTCACAACGGCGATGTTCAGGAACACCTGCACCGCCAGCAGGGTGATAACACCCACGATAATAAGGGCGCCGAAGCGGTCCCGGGCGTGGAGGGCCAGCCAATAGCCCCGCACCACCAGCATGGCAAACAAAATAACGATCAGAGCGGCTCCGATAAAGCCCAATTCTTCGCAAACAATGGCGAAAATGAAGTCATTCTGCTCTTCCGGCAGATAGAGGAATTTCTGGCGGCTCTGGCCCAGACCCAGACCGCTGAGCCCGCCGGAGGCCACCGAATAGAGGGACTGGACCATCTGAAAGCTCTTGTTGCCCGGGTCCCAGAACGGGTCCTGCCAGGTTTTGATACGCTCACCGTTATAGCCTACCACCACAAGGATAAACCACACACCAAAGGCCACAATGCCGGCGCCGGCGGCAAACCAGCCCAGCTTAATGCCGGCTGCAAACATAATGGCGCCGGCAGCCGCAAAAATCAGGATGGTGCCGGACAGATGCGGCTCCTTCATCATCAACGCAGCAATAATGAGCAGCACCAGCACAAGCGGCGCCAGATCATTCACATCCCATTGATAGTACCATCGGCGCAGGGTTTCCACCGGCTCCCGGTAATGCTTTTTGAATTTGGTCGGTTTGGGCTGCCGCTTACTGAGTGCGGCGGAGAAAAACAGCACCACGCCCAGCTTCGCCACCTCCGACGGCTGGAACTGCACACCGATCTTCAGCCAGCGGGTGGCATAGTTTCGGGTGATGCCCACGCCGGGAATCAGCACGGCCACCAGCAGCAGCACGGCCACCAGCAGCACAAACGGCGAAATGCCGCGCAGCCACTGGTAATCCAAGCGGGACACTAAGAACATCACAATGATGCCCAGCACTGCATAGCCCGCCTGTCGTTTGAAGTAGTAGGTCGGGTCATAATTGGACACTTTTTCCATGGATGCGGCATAGGAGGATGCACTGAGCAGCATCACCAATCCGATTCCTAACAGCAGCAGGGTCAAACCCAGAAACGGCAGATCAATCGGGCCGCGCGCCAGCTGCTGCTGTCGGGTCAGATCTCGTTTTGCCACTTTTGCCATATGCAAACTCCTCCTTTCCTGCATCGCAACAGGCGGTCGTTCAAGTTAAATCAGGGGAAACCGATCCATCACGCCCCAGAATGCCAGCACGCAGCAGACGGCGGTGATGCCGGTGAACACACAAAACAGCTTCACTTCGCTCCATCCGCCCATCTCCAGATGGTGGTGCAGCGGAGCCATGCGGAACACACGCTTTCCGTGGGTCAGTTTGAAATAAGTCACCTGAATAATGTCGCTCATCGTCTCGCAGATGTAGATAATGCCGACGATCACCAGAATGAGAGGCAGATCCAGCGCAAAGGCCAGACCGCACACCATGCCGCCAAGGAACAGAGAGCCGGTATCACCCATAAACACCTTGGCAGGATGGAAGTTGTAGAGCAGGAAGGCACACAGGCCGCCAAACACAGCACTGGACAGCACACCCACGCCCATGCGATGCCACATCAGAGCCACCGCCAGATAGAACAGCATGACCGGCATGGTGACGCCGGTGGCAAGGCCGTCCACGCCGTCGGTCAGGTTGACGGAGTTGACACAGCCCACGATAATAAAGGCCGCCAAAGCCATATACACCGCCCAGGGAATGGTCAATGTCACATTGAAGAAGGGGATGTACAGCGCATTCGTGATATGATGGGTGGTCCGGAGCAGCACCACAAACACAAGGGCTGCCGCCAGCTGAAGCAGAAACTTTTGCGGGGCGGTCAAGCCCTCATTTTTGTGGAACTTGACCTTGCAGAAGTCGTCAATGAAGCCGATGCCTCCAAACACCAGTGCAAAGCCAAATACCACCAGTGCCGAATAGTCCCCTGCGGCAAAATCCGGCCAGCTCAAAAACAGCACGGCCAGCAGGATGCCTACCACGAACATAATGCCGCCCATCGTCGGTGTGCCCTGCTTGGCCATGTGCCAGGAGGGTCCAATTTCCTTAATGGTCTGACCGGCCTTCAAGGCGTGCAGCCACGGGATCAGGAACCGACCGACCACAGCGGTCACGGCAAAGGACAAAATAAAGCTGATGATAACTCGAATCATATCTCTCGTATCCTCTCTGTTTTTTCTTCAAAATAGCCCACCGTGGCATAGGGCTGCCCCGGCAGAGCAATCATTCCTCCGCTTTCCGGCTGGGCCGTGTGCATCCGCTGCGCACTTTCCTCCACCGGAATCCCGAAACTCAACCCCGCCGCAACGGCGGCCAGCCCGGGATACAGTCCCCGTCCCTCGGACAGGGGGACCCGGATGCGGCAGATCGTATCTCGGGTCACGGCTTCAAATTCCGTATCAAAAGGGAGCAGGCGCAGGTTTTCGGCGGTGAGATCCGCCTCCTTGTGCCGCTCGGAAAAGGTCCAGCATGGGGTCTGGGCAGGCACTTGGGCCACCCCATCGGGATCGTCCAAGGTAATGACCGCCTGATGACACGGCCGCAGCAGCTCCTCCGCAGCTTCTCCCCGACTGCAGCTGAGCAGCACAACCGTGTCCGCCGCCCTGGCGGCGCTCCACCGGAACTCCTCCGGCAGCGCCAGAACCGCCTGACGGCATTGCTGCTGCTCCAAATGGTGCAGCAGCTCGTTGATCGTTCCACCGAAGCGTCCGGTCAAGGCCACCAGCCCCGTCCTCGCCCGACCGGACAGAATCTGACCGATCAGACAGGCCGTATCGGCTGCGCCCTGTCCGGACACCACGCAGAGCTTCAACTTAGCCAAGAGCGCCCAATTCGTTATCTCTATCTGAGGTGTCTTGGAAGGAAACCGTCACCACATCACCCGGTTTTGCCGTCGCTCCGGCGGCAATGTCCTGATTGTAGACCCGAGTTTCTGCGGTGTAATATTTGGACGACCCGGTGGCCTTCATATAGAGGCCCACTTCGTGCAGGGCCGCCAGCGCCTGATCCGGTGCCATGCCGGTAAGGTCCGGAACCGCCACCGTTTCCGGCGGTGCCGCCTCGCCGATGTAAAGCACCAACTCACTGCCCTTTGGCACAAAGCTGCCGGGCTGGGCCGTCTGATAATAGACCTCGCTGGTGTCATCGCCCTCACCTACCACTTTGCAGGTGAAGCCCTTGGACTGGGCAAAGTCCTTGGCGTAGCCCAGATCCAGGCCGATCAACTTGGGCACCTCGGTGTCCGCACCGGCCAACTCATCGGAAGTATACTGCTTACCGTAATCCAGATAATCCAAAATGTCAACCAGCAGGTCGCCGGCCACCGGAGCGGCCATGCCGCCGCCGGAGATATACTTTCCGGAGGGGGTTACGGGATAGGCTCGGCTGCCCACATTGTGGGGGTTGTCAAAGCCCACCAGCACCACAACTTCCGGATCATCGGCCGGAGCAAAGCCCAGGAAGGACACGATATACTCGCCGGCCACCAGGGTTTCGGATGTGCCGGTCTTGCCGCCGATGCGGTAGCCCGCACGGTAGGCATTCTTGCCGGTCAGGCCGTTGCCCACCACGCCTTCCAGCAGTTCCCGACAGGTGGCGGAGGTGGAGGCACTGACCACCTGCCGCAGGGGGGTGGGGTCCGCCGCATAGGTCACATTGCCGTTGGCGTCCTCCACCGAATCCACCACATAGGGCTGATAGTAATAGCCGCCGTTGATGACTGCGTTGGCCGCGGCAATCAGCTGAATGGGGGTGATGTTGAAGCGCTGGCCAAAGGATGCGGTTGCAAGGTTGACCGGACCAAAGTCCTCGTAATTCCACACAAGGCTGCCGCCCTCACCGGGCAGGTCAATGCCGGTAGAGGCACTGCTTCCGTCGGCATTTGCAATGCCGAACTCTTCCAGATAGCGATAGAAGCGTTCCGGCCCCAATCGCTGACCCAGCGTGATAAAGACCGGGTTGCAGGAGTTGCCCACCGCCTGTGCCAGATCCTGATCCCCATGTCCGGTGACACGGGAGCACTTGATGTTGTAGTCATAGACCTGAATGGAGCCGGTGCAGTTGAAATGCTCCTCCGGTGTGGTCACGCCCTCCTCCAGTGCCGCTGCCAACACCAGACTTTTGAAGGTGGAGCCGGGCTCATAGGTATCGTTGATGGCTTTGTTTCGCCACTGGATATTCAGCAGCTCCGAATAAGCCTTCTGCCGTGCGGTCTGGGCATCGTCCCCCTTTTCCTGAAAGGCCTTCATCCGCTCTTCCAGCGACCCCTTCAGCTTCTCATCCAAAACATCGGTGTAGTTGTTCAGATCATAGTCCGGGTAGCTCGCCATGCCCAAAATGGCTCCGGTATGGCTGTTCATGGCAATGGCAAAGCCGCCGTTGAGCACCTCGTTTTCCTCAATTCCCTTCTTCAAGGCAGATTCGCACATCTGCTGGATACCGGCATCCAAGGTCAGGTGCAGATCCTCGCCGTTTTCCGCATCATAGTAATCCTGGAAAAAGTTCAGCACATCCAGTCCTCGGCCATTCTGTGCCGTGACCACCAGTCCATCCTTGCCCTTGAGCTGCTTGTCAAAGGTGGATTCCAGTCCGTAGGCACCGCCATTGTCGTTGGTAAAGCCCACAATCTGGCTGGCCAGCGTGGAATAGGGGTAGTAGCGCTTGGTGTTGGGCTGGAGATAGATGCAGCCGGTGAGATCGTTTTCCTCGATATAGGCACGGATCTCGTCCTCCACATCCTTATCCACCTTCTGCGCCAGCCGCTTGTACTGGCTTTCCGTATCCTGACACTTCTGCGTCAGATCGGCGGCATCCAGCTCCAGGATGGAGGCCATGCCATCCACCACCAGCTTCTGTACGTTTTTATCGTACGCATCGTAAGGCTTGCCGCTTTCGATGGCTTTTTGCTTTTTCTTGTCCAGTTCCTGCTGCTTCTGCACGATGGCCTTCGGTGAGAGGACAATATCATAGGCCGTGGAACTGATGGCCAGCACATTGCCCTGACTGTCATAGATGGTGCCACGGGAGGCCGACACCGCCATGGTGCCGGTCTGCTGGTTGACCGCCTTCTGCTCCAGTTCTTCGTGCCGGGTGATCTGAAGGTTCCACATCTGCCCGATCACCGGGATAAATACGGCAATGCCGCACACGGCCAGCAGAAACACCGTACGGTGAAACAGCTGCCGGTTGGCCAGATTTTCCCTTCTTCGCTTCTTCTGCTTGTCTTCCACAGTTTCCCTGCCTTTCTGGGTCATTACATTTGAAAGGGCGTAAGAAAAAAGTATCTTTTTTCTTACGCCCTCTGTCTCTTTATGGCATTGTCAGTCTATTGTCCCCTCAACGGAAGTATTCCACCAAAGTGGCGAACAGGCTGCGCAGCGCCTGCACGAACCCGGTCGTGCCTTCGCTCTGATCGTACACCACCGCATTATCCGGCTCGGACAGATCAATGTAGACGGACTGGCTCTCTGCAGGCTTTTTCAGTCCGCCGTGGTCCACCACGGCCTTCTCCAGCGTTGCCATATCGAACACCTCTTCATAGCGGGCTTCCAGATTGGCGCCCTCATTCTGAAGGGTGGTCAGCTGCTTCTGCAAAGCCATAGTGTCTGCGTAGACACTGTTGAGCTGGGTGTGGCCCAGCAGCAGCACCACGGTAATGGCAATGGCCGCCAAAAAACCGCAGATCGCAAAGGGAGCTACGGCCTGCTGCTGACGGACCTGCACCCGGACACGGGTACGCTCATGCACACGAGGCTTCACCTTGGGGGCAGCCTTCGGGGCGGCCTTTGGCTCCGTGCGGGTCAGCGGGCGGGCGGGGGTATAAGAAGGGGCGGGCGCAGCCACCACATCCCCGTAGTAATCCAATTTATAAGCCATGCTGCCGAAGGTACTTCCGGACCCGGTTCGGCGGCGGTTTTGTTCAGCCATGGGACTCATCTCCTTCTGAGATTCAAAGCTTCTCCGCAATGCGCAGCTTGGCGCTTCGGGAGCGTGGGTTCTCTGCCAGCTCGGCCTCCGAGGGCAGAATGGGCTTTCTGGGTGTCAGGCGGATCTGGGGCTTCTTTCCGCACACGCACACAGGAAAATCCGGAGGACAGGTGCAGCCCTTGGCAAAGCCCGCAAAGGCCGTTTTCACGATCCGATCCTCCAACGAGTGGAAGCTGATGACACACAGCCGTCCACCGGGGTTGAGCCGGGGCACGGCATCCTGCAGCAGGTCGTCAATGGCAGAAAGCTCGTCATTGACCGCAATGCGGATGGCCTGAAAGGTCCGCTTGGCCGGATGCTGCTTCTCCCGCAAGGCAGAGGCAGGCATGGCACTGCGGATCACATCCACCAGCTCCAGCGTGGTTTCGATGGGCTTCTCTTCCCGGCGCCGCTCGATGGCGGCGGCGATCTGAGTGGAGCATTTCTCCTCGCCATAGCGGAAGAAAATGCGGCGCAGCTCCTCACGGGGCCACTGATTCACTACCTCATAGGCAGTCAGGGGTGCGGTCTGGTCCATGCGCATGTCCAACGGAGCATCGTGCATATAGGAAAAGCCCCGGCTGGCATCATCCAGCTGCGGTGAGGACACACCCAAATCGAAGAGCATCCCGTCGGCACCCTCCAGTCCAAGCTCGTCCATCACCCGGGACAGGTCACGGAAGTTTCCGTGCACCAGCGTCACCCGGTCCATCCACTCCCCCAATCGGGCCGGAGCCGCATCCAGCGCCGCCTGATCCCGGTCAATGCAAATCAGCCGACCGGTGGTCAGCCGCCGGGCAATCTCCCGGGAGTGGCCGGCACGACCCAGCGTGCCGTCGATATAGATTCCGTCGGGCCGGATATTCAGCCCGTCGATACATTCGTTCAATAAAACAGAATAGTGCGTAAATTCAGCCATAGGTCAAAGTCCCAACCGTTCAAACATCTCGGCCACCATGCCGGGGTCCAGTTTGGGGGCGCTTCTCTGCTCCCAAACGGAGCGATCCCAGAGCTTGGCCTTATTGCCGCTGCCGGTGATGACCACCTCTTTGCCCAACTGGGCATACGCTCGCAGGATCGGAGGAATCAGAATGCGGCACTGGCTGTCCATTTCACAGGGTGCGGCATATGCCATCAGCACATCCGCCTGCGCCGCCTGCGCCGCAGGGAGAGCATTGATTTTCTCCTCCAACTCCTGCCACACATCCTCCGGATAGAGGGCAAGATAACGGCACACCTCACCATCCGGCTCCTTACTGGCGCCGATGGCCACATGAAAGGAGGCACCCAGGCGCTCCCGCAGCTTGGCAGGGACAAATACACGGCCTTTTGCGTCCAAGGTATGCTCGAACATTCCGGTCATGCAATTCCCCTCCCGTTTCGGTGCAGCGGACGGGCGAGCAAGCCATTTTGCTCCACTTTCCACCACTTCACCTTCATGTACCCATAGTATAAAGGTTACATAATAAAATTGCAAGTCCTTTTCGTAAAATTAACACGGCAATATTTTCCGCTTTTTGGGACATTTTTCTTGCAAAAAGCAAACTTTTTTACAGGTTCTATCGTATTGCAAAATGTTGCAGTTCCGATGTATAAAAAATGCACCGCAACATTTTGCGGTGCATTTTGGTTGCGCCACAACATTCTGTTCTACCTTCCACAGTATACCCCAGAACCGTTGGTATCGCAACCGATTTGGCCTATTTTTTGTAATTTTTCGTAATTTTTAAGAATTGCAGCGGCAATCTTAAGATTTACACATTCAGCTGTCTGCGGCGGTTCAGATTGATGGTGCCGTCCTGCATCCGGCTCAAGTTATCCAAGCTGCTTCCCGTGCCATTGGCCACGCAGGAGATAGCGTGTTCCGCCACCTCGGTATGAATGCCGGTGTTGGCCTCCACCAGTCGGTCAAAGCCCCACAGCAGGCTGCCGCCGCCGGTCATCACGATGCCGTTGGTCGAAATGTCCGCCACCAGTTCCGGCGGAGTCCGCTCCAGCACCGTATGGATGGCTTCCAGAATCTGCTGCACCGGCTCCTCGAAGGCCTCCACCATTTCATTGGAGGACACCTGAAACACCCGAGGGAGCCCGGTCATCAGGCAGCGGCCCTTGACCTCCACGGTCTCGTCCTGCTCCTTGGGATACACACAGCCCAGCTGAATTTTCAGCTCCTCTGCCGTCCGCTCTCCGATGAGCACATTGTGCTTGCGGCGGACATATTTCACCAGGGCTTCATCAAACTTGTCTCCGGCCACCTTGATGGACTCCGACTCCACCACACCGGCCAAGCTGATGACGGCCACATCCGTAGTGCCGCCGCCCACATCAACCACCAGATGGCCGTCCGGCCGATTGATGTCGATTCCGGCGCCAATGGCGGCCGCCACCGGCTCCTGAATCAGATAGACCTTGCGGGCGCCGGCCTGAATGCCGGCATCGATCACGGCTCGCTCCTCCACCTCGGTAATGCCGGACGGCACACAGATGATGACCCGAGGCTTGATGAGCCGGAAGGGAACCACCTTGCGCAGGAATTCCCGCAGCATCCGCTCCGTCATGTCGTAGTCGGAGATGACTCCCTCCTGCAGCGGACGGATGGCGACAATGTTGCCCGGAGTGCGCCCCAGCATCTTCTGCGCTTCGGCGCCCACCTTCAGCAGCTCTCCCGTGTTTTTATCCATCGCCACCACACTGGGCTCTTGCAGCACAATGCCCTTTCCCCGGACATACACCAGCACGGAAGCGGTTCCCAGATCGATTCCCACATCTCTTGTCATGCCAAACACCATTGGTACACCTCTGTCCTTCTAATAATCAAGACCGTTCCTCCCGGTCCGGTTCAAATCAGTACTCTTAATTATAGCGGTCGGGTCCTCCTTTGGCAAGAGCCAGATCCCTCCGTCCCGGCACAACTTCTCCCCCGTTTTCTGCAAAAACATCCCTTGAATTGGCATGTTTGCATCCGTTTGACCCCAAGGTGTTTCGTCAATACAGCAGAACGCCCCCACAGACAAAGCCCGTGGGGGTGTTCTTGTGGTCATACCTTCTCGGTATAGGCCAGACTGATCCATCCGGCACCGGATTTCAGCTTGCCCCAGCGGGTGGAGCCATTCATCGCCTCCTCCACAATGGTGAAGGCTTCGCCACGGCACACGGACGCAGTCACGCCGTACTTTGTGCCGGGGCCGCTGCGGACATTCAGCGCACCGGCGGTGATGCGGACCAGATACCCATCCACGGGTGCCGGCGTAGGGACGACCGCCAGACCACAAGCGGACACGATTGCCCGTGCCACGGCTTCCACATCCCACTTGTCTGCATCGTTCCGACTGTCCACAAACGAACACTCCACAATGATTGTAGGCTTGCTTGTGTGGCGCAGGATATACAGGTTAGAGCGTTCTTTAACCCCACGGTTTCGGATAC
>JARIAU010000009.1 GCA_029257695.1 Oscillospiraceae bacterium | reverse complement strand
ACAGGGAAACGAAGTGAAAGAATGGTATGCACTGGCGTCGTATATTCGGAATAACCTGAATGGGGAGATTCCCGATCGCTATGATTTGGAACATGCAGTGCATCGAAAGGTGGAATCGCACTCTTGGAACCCTGTGGCATTGCTGACAGGAGCCAATGGCATTACGATTGCAGCAATTAGCCTAGGACTGGCATTGGTGCTGTTGGGCGTTTTGCTGATTCGCAGTGTTGTGCGGCGGATTCGTAATCGCCATCGCTATGGGAAGCCAAATGTATCGACGAAGAGAAGCAGCTATCGCCGGAAACGGGTTAGCAAACGAAAATATGGTACATTCCGCTATCATGGAGCGGGAAAGAAGAAATAAGTGAACAGAATCTGAAAAAGGGAATACCCCGCATCCGGTCCTATCACAGGATTGGATGTGGGGTGTTCTTGTCAACTATTATCTCTGGATTTGGCAAACGCCGCTCCAATTAAGCTAAAAAAGATTGCGGCGGCAATTCCACCGGAGGATGCAGTCAGTCCACCGGTCAAAGCACCCAGCAGACCATGCTCGTTGACTGCTTGGCGGACGCCTTTGGCCAGGTTTGCCCCAAAGCCGGTGAGGGGGACAGATGCGCCAGCACCGCCCCATTCTAACAAAGGCTGATAAATGCCGACGGCACCTAAAAAAACACCAATGACCACGTATCCCGTCAGAATGCGAGCGGGAGTGAGTTTTGTCTTGTCGATGAGAATTTGCCCGATT
This sequence comes from Oscillospiraceae bacterium, assembly GCA_029257695.1. Taxonomy (GTDB): domain Bacteria; phylum Bacillota; class Clostridia; order Oscillospirales; family Oscillospiraceae; genus UMGS1766. The sequence goes on along the minus strand of JARIAU010000009.1, from coordinate 42,284 downwards.
AAACATAGGAACCCGCCGCAGACGAAGGCTCGCAGCAGAGAATAGATCAAATCCATAGGAATCACTCCTTATCTGTACTCAATGCCACGGCATGGCAGATGCCGGGAATAGATTCTTTTTGTCCCAACGAAAGAGGAGAATGCAGAGCGCCTGTTCCGCAAAAGAGCACGCGATGCAAGATGCCCTGTTCCATCTGACGGAGAATAGGACCGGTCAGCATAAGCGCAGAACAGCCACAGCCAGAGCCGCCGCATGCGACTTGCTGACGCTTGGTGTCATAGAGCATCACACCGCAGTCGTTGTATCTGGGGCCTAATTTCATTTGATCTCGTTCTGCTAATTCTCGAACCAGCTGCATACCTAACGAACCCAGATCTCCTGTTACAATGAGATCATAGTCTTCAGGAGTCCGCCCGGTGTCTTTGAAATGGTGTCGGAGGGTAGCATAGGCAGCCGGTGCCATTGCGGCACCCATATTGGCAGGGTCCTTAATTCCCCAATCCTGAATAGAGCCAATGGTCACATGGGTGATATAGGGACCGTTTCCGTCTGGAGTTACCAAAACTGCACCGCAGCCGGTGGCGGTCCACTGCGCCGTTGGCGTGCGTTGTGAACCGTATTCCAAAGGCATGCGATATTGACGTTCTGCGGTACAGAAGTGGGAAGAGGTCATTGCAGCAATATATGGACCGAAGCCGCCTTCGGTCAGCATTGCTGCTAAGGCCAGTGATTCCGCCATGGTGGAGCAGGCGCCGTAAAGCCCGAAAAAAGGAATGCCAATATCTCGTGCGGCATAGCTGCTGGCCGTGCACTGATTCAGTAGGTCGCCGGACAGCAAGAGGTCCAACTTGTCCGGAGAAAGGCTGGCCTTTTTCAAAGCCTGCCGCAGAGTGTGCTTCTGAAAGCTGCATTCTCCCTTTTCCCAAGTTCGTTCCCCCATTTTAGTATCTGAAACAACCAGATCGAACCATGCCCCCCAGGGGCCTTCTCCTTCTTTCTTCCCTGCGGTGCTGGCGTAGGAGAGAATCGAGGGAGTGTGCGGAAGATGGTAGCTGTATTGTCCGATTTTGTTCATCGAAGAGACCACCCTTTTGTTTGAGAATTTTCTATATTATTTGTTTCTTGAGTAAAAATATACTGGATTTGAAACATGAATAAATAGGTAGTACCTTTTGTAGAAAGTGCATTAAAAACAGGTCGAAAAAAGGAAAAAGTCCGGCATAGAATGGTTTGTAATCACCAGTAAAGTATGCTATGATAAGATGCACAAGAAACAAGTAAAGGAGACACATAATTATGGCTTATTATTATCCGGAACCTTCCCGTACCTTTGGTGAATACCTTCTGGTGCCTGGTTACTCTTCTTCTGAAAATATTCCTGATGCTGTCAGCCTGAAAACGCCTTTGGTAAAGTACCGCAAAGGTCAGGAGGAATGTCCTCTTACGATGAACATTCCTATGATCAGTGCCATTATGCAGTCTGTTTCCGGTGAGAAGCTGGCTGTTGCACTGGCAAAGCAGGGCGGTGTTTCCTTTATCTACGGCTCTCAGAGTGTTGAGGATGAGGCTGCGATGGTTGCCCGAGTAAAGGACTATAAGAAGGGGTTTGTTACCTCTGATTCTAACCTTTCTCCGGAGAATACGCTGGCTGATGTGCTGGCACTGAAAGCGAAAACCGGTCACTCCACCATTGCGATTACCGAGGATGGCTCCGCAAACGGTGTTCTGGTTGGCATGGTGACCAGCCGTGATTACCGTGTCAGCCGCATGAGCACCGATATTAAGGTCAAGGAGTTCATGACTCCTATGGCTAAACTGGTGACGGCTCCTGCGTCTACTACGCTGAAGGAAGCCAATGACATCATTTGGGACAACAAGATCAATGCTCTGCCTATCGTGGATGAGAACGGTTGCCTGAAGTACATTGTGTTCCGCAAGGACTATGACAGCCATAAGGAAAATGTAAACGAGCTTCTGGATGCCAACAAGAGCTATGTGGTCGGTGCAGGCATCAATACTCGTGACTACGAAACCCGTGTTCCCGCACTGGTGGAGGCTGGTGCCGATGTTCTGTGCATCGACTCCTCTGAAGGTTATTCCGAGTGGCAGAGCCGCACCTTGAAGTGGATCCGTGAGAAGTACGGCAACAAGGTCAAGGTCGGCGCCGGCAATGTGGTGGATCGTGACGGTTTCCGCTTCTTGGCTGAGGCTGGTGCTGATTTCGTTAAGATTGGCATTGGCGGCGGTTCCATTTGCATTACCCGTGAGACCAAGGGTATTGGCCGTGGTCAGGCCACAGCAGTCATTGAGGTCGCAAAAGCTCGTGATGAGTATTTCCGTGAGACTGGTATCTATGTGCCTATCTGCTCTGACGGCGGCATTGTGCATGACTATCATATTACGCTGGCTCTGGCTATGGGCGCTGACTTTGTGATGCTCGGTCGTTACTTTGCTCGGTTTGAGGAGAGCCCCACGAATAAGGTTCGCATCAATGGTAACACCATGAAGGAGTATTGGGGTGAAGGCTCCAACCGCGCCAGAAACTGGCAGCGTTATGACTTGGGTGGTTCGTCCAAACTCACCTTTGAGGAAGGCGTGGACAGCTATGTGCCTTATGCCGGTCCTCTGGCAGATGGCGTTCAGACCACGCTGTATAAGGTGAAGAGCACCATGTGCAACTGTGGATGCAACTCCATTCCCGAGCTGCAGGAGAATGCCAAGTTGACCGTGGTATCCTCCACCAGTATTGTGGAAGGCGGTAGCCACGATGTGGTGTTGCACTCCAGCACCGGCAGACCGGAATAATTTCACTTTATGCAAACAAGGGTGTCTTTTGACACCCTTGTTTTTTGTGTAATTGTTTTTTTCGTACAATTGTGCTATAATATACCCCCTTAAATTTGATTACGAAGGAGCGTTCCAATATGTCAAATGAAAAGCGTACCTTTGCGTATATTTGTCCGGAGTGCAAGCAGTTGGTGGTGGCACAGCGGACGGCATTTTCCATTGCTGCAGGAGATTGTGATATTCCGTGTCCCTGCGGAAAGGCCTCTCTGCACATTGAAAACATGGGCAGCATGTATCACCTGAGTGTGCCTTGTGTGGCGTGCGGCCGCAATCATGAGGTGTCCTGTCCTCAGGAGGCTTTGCTGCGCCGAAAAGCGCTGGCGTTGACCTGTAAGGCTACCGGATTCGATAGTTGTGTCATTGGCGAAGAGGAATCCGTCTATGAAGCAGCAAAACGCATGGAAGAAGCGGCGGATTCTCTTCCGGAAAATGTAGAGAACGGGAAGGAAGGATTCCTGAATGAACTTGTCATGCAGGAGGTGCTTTCCGAAATTAAAGAGATCGCACAACGGAACGGTGTGTCGTGTAGTTGTGGCTCCAAACGCTGGTCGATGGATGTGCGCTATGCTTCGATTGTGCTTCGCTGCGCCGATTGCGGTGGGGTGCTGAAAATTCCTGCCGGTGCAGATGGGGATATTGATAATATCTGCTGCCAGTATACGCTGCAGATCAAGGGTAAAAAGTAAAGTTGGATGTGTTGTATGCTGGATCGAAGAGAATGTGAAGAATTTGTGCGCTTGCGGCGCAGTGTTATTGCTCGAGAATATGAACGACTGAATCCGGAACAGCGGGAAGGTGTTCTGACAACGGAGGGGCCCCTGCTTTTGCTGGCTGGTGCAGGAAGTGGAAAAACTACGGTTCTGATTAACCGGATTGCAAATTTAATAAAGTATGGCTGTGGAAGTGATTCCGATGAAGTGCCGGATTATATCACACCGGAGGATCTGGAATTTCTGCGTTTGTATGAACATCAGCCCAGCGAGGTCGGGAAAATGCGTGCGGAAACCCTTTGTCGGCTACATCCTGCCGCTCCGTGGAATATCATAGCAATTACATTTACAAACAAGGCAGCAGGAGAGTTGAAAGAGCGTTTGGAACGGATGTTAGGCCCGGAGGCGAATGATATTTGGGCATCAACCTTCCATTCTGCTTGCGTTCGTATTTTGCGGAGGGACATTGATCGGCTCGGATTTTCCAATCGGTTTACGATTTATGATACCGATGATTCACTTCGTGTCATCAAAGAAATTGTAAAAACGATGGATTTGGATGATAAGATGTATCCGCCCAGAAGTGTGTTGAGCACCATTTCCAGAGCGAAAGACGAAATGAAGTTGGCCAAGGATTTTGAACATGAAGCGCAAAAAAGCGGAGATTTTCGGAAAATCAAGATTGCGGCCATTTATCAGGAGTATGAGCGGCGCCTGTGGAGTGCGGATGCACTGGATTTTGATGATATCATCCTGCATACAGTGCGCCTGCTGATGCAGTCGGAAGAAGTTCGTTCCTATTGGCAAAAGAAATTTCGCTATGTATTGATTGATGAGTATCAGGACACCAACCACATACAGTATTTGTTGTCTTCGCTGTTGGCGGGACATTGGAATAACATTTGCGTGGTAGGTGATGATGACCAGTCCATTTATCGGTTCCGTGGCGCGACCATTGAAAATATTTTGTCTTTTGAAGATCAATATAAAGGGGCACGCCTGATTCGGTTGGAGCAAAACTATCGTTCGACCGAAAATATTTTAGAGGCAGCCAATGCGGTGATTCAAAACAATCACGGCAGAAAGGGCAAAAATCTATGGACAGCAGAGAAGGGTGGAGAGCGCATTCATGCCCATACGGCTATGAATGAAAGCGATGAAGCCCAGTATGTCGCGTCTAAAATGATTGCCGGTGTATCGCAAGGAAAGCGCTGGAACGACTATGCTGTACTTTACCGTATGAATGCACAGTCGAACCAGTTGGAGTATGCATTTAAGAGAAATGGTATTCCCTATGTGGTCTATGGCGGCATGAAGTTTTTTGACCGTGCGGAAGTAAAGGATATGCTGGCATATCTTTGTGTGATTCATAATCCCGCAGATGATTTGCGTTTGAAGCGTATTATCAATACGCCGGTCCGTGGCATTGGTCTGCGTACCATTGAGATTGCAACGGCGGTTGCTGAGCGTGAGAATTGCTCCCTTTATGAGGTTGTGTTGAATGCATCCAAGATTCCGGAACTGACCAAGCAGGCCGCTAAGTTGGGCAAGTTTACGCAAATTATCGAATCCTTGCGGGCAAAACTGAACGATGAGGATATGGATTTGCTGGACTTTTATGATGCTGTAGTGGAGCAGTCTGGATATGTGCTGGCTCTGGAGCAGAAAAACACCGTAGAAAATCGATCTCGCATTGAAAATGTTCAGGAACTGAAGTCGTCCATCCAGGGATATCTGGAAAATGCGGAAGAACCGTCTCTGGCTGGATTTTTGGATGAAGTGTCCCTCTATACAGATTTGGATAATCGGGATGCGGATGAGCCTTGTGTTACTATGATGACCGTGCATGCAGCCAAAGGTTTGGAGTTTGATTCGGTATTTCTTGTAGGCATGGAGGAAACGATTTTTCCGGGTATGAAGGCCATAGGAGAAATGGAGGAGATGGAAGAGGAGCGCAGGTTGTGCTATGTGGCAATCACCCGTGCCAAGAGACATCTCTATCTGACCTGTGCAAATCAGCGGATGTTGTTTGGTCGTACAAACTCCAACCGCATGAGCCGATTCATCAATGAAATTCCTTCGGAATATCTGGAATCCTCTGGGCGTAAACGCTATGAGGAAGAACGGGAATACGGTGGAAGTTGGCGAGATGCGTCCTCGGGGGCAAATTTCTCCAACGGTCAGCGTGAGGATGGAAGGCAAGTGTATGGCGTCCAAAATATTCGAAAGAAGCCGCTTTCGTATGGCACAACAACCATTGGTGGAATGCGGAGCTCCTCGACACCAGCATCTTTGGATTATAAGAAGGGTGAAATGGTGCAGCACGATGCCTTTGGGCAAGGTATGATTATATCGATTACACCTATGGGTGGTGATGCACTTATGGAAATCGCGTTCGATAATGTTGGGACCAAACGCTTAATGTATAAATCTGCGTCCGGACATTTGAAAAAGCTTAGTGTATGAATGGGAAGAAAAAATAACGGAACATGATTGCGTAAGGACCGGGCGTGCAAATGCATTCCCGGTCCTGTTATGCGTAGATGGATTGGATATTAGAGGAAGTGGCTAGGATAAAGATATACAAAGCGCAGCGTTGCTTGCAATTTGAGCAAACTTATGATAGAATAACTTGTTAAATTGGGTTATTATGACATCGAATACTGCTGTTACAGCGAAAGGATTCGCATTATGACAAAAGAATTTAATTTGAAAAAGTTAGCCAGTTATGTGCTCATTGGATTTGCCGTGCTGGCAGTGCTGCTGTATTTTATCGCTGGAGATTCGTTTCACTTTCGGAAAACGGCTTCTCCGACCATCGATGCGGCATCTGTCCTTGGAGAACTTACAGCCGATAAAACAGTGACGCAGCAAGTGACCATTGAAACCAATCGAATGGTGGGTTATCGCTTAAAGTTTGCGACATACTCCAGAGCCAACGATTCCAAATTGACTTTGCGATTGGTAGAACCGGATGGTACTGTATTGGCCCAAAATGAGATTTCCTGCGCTAAACTGGAAGATAATTCGGAATATACCGTGACCTTGGCAGAACCAATTTTGGATAAGCAGGGTGAGACCGTGCAGCTCGTCATTACCTCGGATGCAGCTGCGTCGGACCATGCGGTTACGCTTTACTACGGAAATAGCATCAATTTAGGCCGTGGCAGCGTAGTGCAAAGCTATACAGATGCGGAGAAGGTACAGGTCAACGGTGGAGTGTTGGAAGGCGAACTGTACCTTTCGGTTCTGGGAGAAGAGGCTCTTTGGTTTGGCACCTATTACTGGGCCTTTGCCGCCGGCGCGTTTGTGCTGCTTGCGGTTTGGTGTGCAGTCCTGCTTCGCAAGGAAAAGACGGGCAAAAAGAGTGCTGCATTGGACTGTATTCATTCTCTGTATCGATATCAGTTCCTAATCAAGCAGTTGGTTTCCAGAGATTTTAAGACCAAATACCGCCGCAGTGTTCTGGGTGTGTTTTGGAGCTTCTTAAATCCGCTTCTCACCATGCTGGTGCAGTATGTGGTGTTCTCCACACTGTTCCGCTCCGCTATCCCCAACTACCCGGTGTATCTGCTGTCCGGTATTGTGCTGTTCAACTTTTTCAATGAAACTACAACGGTTGGTCTGACGGCGATCACATCCAATGCGCCATTGATCACCAAGGTTTATGTGCCGAAATTCATTTACCCCTTGACTCGTATGCTGTCCTCCTCCATCAATGTGGCGTTTTCTTTGATTCCGTTATTCATTGTGACGATTTGCACCGGAGTTATGCCGGCTGCATCTTGGCTGCTGCTGGTTTATGTGTTGCTTTGCATGATGGCTTTTGCTCTTGGCGTGACCTATATTTTGGCAACGATGATGGTTTATTTCCGGGACACTCAGTTCCTCTGGACCGTGGTCAGCATGGTTTGGATGTACTGCACGCCGATCTTCTACCCGGAAAATATCATTCCCGCTCCGCTGATGCCGTTCTATCGTCTCAATCCGCTCTATCAGCTTTTGAAATTTGCAAGATGTGCATTGATTGATCGTGTGTCGCCTGAGCCGATGGCGTATCTCATCTGTTTGGCGGTCGGTGTGATTCCGCTGGTGCTGGGTGTGTGGATTTTCCAGCGCAAGCAGAAAGATTTTGCTTTGTATCTGTGAGGTGCTGCACTGTGAATATGATCGAAGTAAAAAATGTGTCCATGCGGTTTAATATGACCGGAGACAAAATTAACAGCCTGAAAGAATATTTTGTTCAGCTCATCTCTGGAAAGATCAAAAAGAAAGAGTTCTATGCGTTGCAGGATGTGAATTTCAACATCGAGCAGGGTGAGGTGGTCGGCATTGTTGGACACAATGGTGCTGGTAAGTCTACGATTTTGAAGGTGATCTCTGGAATTTTGACACCCACCAAAGGGGAAGTCAAAATCAATGGTAATATTGTTCCTATGCTGGAACTGGGCAGTGGATTTGACTACGATCTGACTGGACGAGAAAATGTGTTTCTGAATGGTGCAATTTTGGGTTATTCAGAAGAATTTCTCCATGAGAAATACGATGAAATTCTTGCGTTTTCCGAGTTGGGCGAGTTCATTGATATGCCGATTCGCAACTATTCCTCCGGCATGCTGATGCGCCTTGCATTCTCCATTGCAACGGTTGTTCAGCCGGAAATCATGATTGTAGACGAGATCCTTTCTGTAGGAGATGCAGAATTCCAACAGAAGAGTTTGGATCGCATGATGGAAATGATGAGCGGGGGTACCACGGTGCTTTTTGTCTCACACTCGATTGCGCAGATTGAGCAGATGTGTAACCGTGTAGTTTGGTTGGACCATGGACAGGTTAAAATGGTAGGCGATGCCAGCGATGTTTGTGCGGCCTATCAGGGGCGTGAAGGCGCAAAAGAAGAAAAATCCATTCTCTATTATGATGCGGGCGAAGGCTTTAATGAGAGCTGCACGCTGGGCGAGTCGGTTCGGATGAATGGAAAGTTGTTTGCGCAAGTCTATAAGCTTCCGGTGGCGACCAAACATCTTCGGTTTGACCCGGTGATGGATACACCGTGTCTGCTTCGCAATTTGGAGTTTTATGTAAATGGTCAGAAGGCGGAGTATGAACTGCTCGGAACGAACGGTACTCGAGTGAAGAAGTCTTGGTATTTCAACGGAATTGATAGTCAGGTTGAAATTATGCTAGACTCTGCTGTTTCGGAGATTGAGGTTCGTGGTGGAGTGACAGAGCTCCGAGAAGAGTAAGAAGAATTGAGGCGGAGTCATGGGACTGGAGGGTGCATTTAACTTAATAAAAAAGGGCGCATCCAGAGGGAGAGAACTAGGCTTCCGTGCGGCATTGGCCTATGCAGTGCGGCGTATACATGATGCTCCGAAGCGTATGGAGCGAGCTGTATTTGATGCGTACAGTGAGGAAATGCTTGGGCGGCAGCGGAATTCGACCGACATTTCCCGGGAAATAAAAATCAGCCTTTTAGTTCCGTTGTATGGCACGCCAATTCCGTTTTTGGAAGCATTGATCCATTCGGTTCAGGATCAGACCTATACCAATTGGGAACTGTGTTTTGCAGATGGCAGCGAGGAGTGTCATACTGAAGTTGAACAGTGTGTCTTGCGATACGCTGAAACAGATCGACGGATTCGCTATCGGAAACTGGAACGAAATGAGGGGATTTCAGGGAATTCCAATGCTTGTCTTGATTTGGCAACAGGGGATTATATAGGTTTGTTGGATCATGATGATCTGCTGCATCCGGCCGCTCTTTACGAGGTGGTTCGGACAATTTGCGAAACAAAGGCAGATTTTATCTATACAGATGAAGCAACCTTTCAGAGTCCGGAACCCCGCCGCATTGTTTCAATCCATTATAAACCGGACTATGCACCAGATCAGCTTCGGGCAAACAATTACATTTGTCATTTCAGCGTGTTTTCAAGGTCTTTGGTGGGAGAAGGACCTCTTTTTCGCAAGGAATTTGATGGTAGTCAGGATCATGATCTGATTCTGCGACTGACCAGCAGGGCGGAACGAGTCGCTCATATTCCACAGGTTCTTTACCTGTGGCGCAGTCATCCGCAGTCGGTAGCAATGGATCTGGGCGCAAAATCCTATGCGGCTGCTGCAGGTGTCCATGCGGTAGAGGCAGCGGCATTCGCGGCTGGATACCCAGCAACAGCAGAAGTCATTTCTGGTTGTGGAAGTGTGTACCGCCTTCGTTATGCATACTCCACGGAACCTTTGGTCAGCATCGTGATTCCCCAGTGGCAGGGAGGGGCAGATGCGGCCTCTGCTGCAGAGGATTTATTAACTCATACCGATTATCCAAATTTAGAATTGCTGTTGGTAGGGAGAACACGGCGTGTCGATTTGCCTTGTGTTCACTATGTAGAGCAGGAGCCTACATCTTTTGCGGAAGGATGCCGCATGGCTGCAGAACAGGCGGACGGAGCATATCTTCTCTTTTTTGATGCAGCACTTCGTCCGGAATCAGCGGATTGGCTTTCAGAGATGATGATGTATGCACAGCGCACAGATGTGGGTGCGGTTGGTGTGCGACAGTCAGCAAAGAACAAACTGGACCACACTGGATATGTGCTTGGATTTGGACATGACAGCATTGTTGGATGTCCGTATCGTGGATTTCCAACGAAGTTTGGCGGATATATGCACTGCCTGCGCTACGCACGCAACGTGAGTGCGGTAGACGGAAGCTGTATGTTATTGAAAAAAGCTGATTATTGTGCGGTTGGAGGCATAGATCCGGAGTTGGAAGCTGGCGCCTGGGACTTGGATCTTTGCTTGGCTTTGGGGCAACATGGTCTGCGTCAGGTTTGGACTCCATACGCAGCAATGAAGCGCAGAACAGCAAAGCATGTATCTGTTTCGGACAAGCAAAAGCGCTATGTTCGGCAGAAGTGGGGATCCATCCTTGCGAAAGGAGATCCTTATTACAATCCGAATTTTTCCCACCGTTGGGGTGGATTTTTGATTGAGAAGAAATGAGGTGTCCATAAGGACATGCAGACGAAACGAGAACTTCGATTTTATAATCGTGTGGTCAAACGGGGATTGGATCTTTTGCTGGCAGTGATTATTTCGCTGCTTTTGTTGCCCCTTTTGGTTGTTTTGGTCCTGGCCATTAAGCTGGACTCCAAGGGGCCGGTGCTGTTTCGGCAGCGACGCATGGGGCTGGACAAAAAGGAATTCTCTATCTTGAAGTTCCGGACGATGCGTGTGGATACGCCCCATGATGTGCCGACTCATTTGCTTACGGACCCAAATCAATATATCACCCACATGGGGCGTTTCCTGCGAAAGACATCTTTGGACGAGTTGCCCCAGCTTTGGAACATTTTGGTGGGTGAAATGAGTTTTGTGGGGCCTAGGCCGGCACTATGGAATCAGTACGATCTAATCAGCGCCCGTGATAAGTATCGTGCCAATCAGGTGCGCCCCGGATTGACTGGCTGGGCACAGATTAACGGTCGGGATGAGCTGGAAACAGAGGTTAAGGCTCGCTTTGATGGGGAATATGTCCAAAAACTCTCGTTCCTGTTCGACTTGAAGTGTTTTCTTGGCTCCATTAGCTATGTGCTGGAACGAAAAGGTGTAGTGGAGGGCGGCACTGGTGAATTGGAACGGGAAAGAAAGCGTTGATACAACAATTTGAGGTGAGCAGAGATGAAAGTTGCACTTGTCAACTGCTTTGATACCTTTTTGGAACGGGAAGATTCGCTTCGGCGCTTCTTTTTGGAGCGTGGAGATGAAGTGACTGCACTGGTGTCAGACTTTTGCCATATCGATAAGAAAACAAGGATGCTGGCACCGAACGGATATACCACAATTCATGCCAAACCGTATCAAAAAAATCTGTCAGTCGGACGGGTGGTCTCACATTTGACCTATGCAAAAGCGGTTGCGTCTTTCCTGGAAGAAGGAGCTTGGGATTTGATCTGGGTGATTGCGCCACCAAATGCCTTGATTGCCCAATGTGGGAACTATCGGAAACGCCATCCGGAAACACGCCTTGTTATCGATGTCAATGATCTCTGGCCGGAATCCTTTCCTATTGAAAAGATCAAATGGCTGCCCCCATTTTGGATGTGGAGAAGGCTTCGAGATAGTAATATCGGAGAGGCAGATGCAATTGTTACGGAATGTGATTTGTTCCGCAAAAAATTGAATCTGCCGGAGCAGAGCAGCCAAACGATTTATCTCTGTAAGCAAGATGCGTATTCTGATGTGACTGAAAGGCAGCCGATCACAGATCATATCGGACTGTGCTATTTGGGATCGATTAACCACATCATCGATATTCCAGTCATTTGCTCTATCCTTCGTTCTGCTGCTCAGACCGCATCGGTGACACTTCATGTCATTGGAGATGGCGAGAGCAGGGACCAGCTGCTTTCGGAGGCTGCAAAGGCGGGAGCTGAAGTGGTTTATCATGGTGCGGTTTATGATGAGGCCGAGAAACGGCATATTCTGAACCAATGCCACTTTGGATTGAATGTGATGAAGTCTTCTGTGTGTGTTGGCTTGACGATGAAAAGCATGGATTACTTTGCGTATGGGATTCCAATGATCAATAATATTGCAGGAGATACATGGGAGTTGATCGAATGCCATAGGTTTGGGTTGAATTGGACTGCGGCGGATAACATTGATTGGTCTACATTCGATGTTGTGGAAGCGGGAAGAAAAGCGAGGAACTTCTTTGAGCGTGAGTTGACTTACGGGCGATTTGCCCAGCGGGTAGAGTCTGTGCTGGAGAAATTATAAAAAATCAGCACTGTATTGGACAGTGCTGATTTTTTATTCTATACAATCATCCAGTCGGGATACAACACGGTTGCAGCAGTGAAGAAGTGTGTCCTGCTCGGTGGAAAACAACTCGTCATATACGCCAACTACGGTCCAGCCAGCTTTGTGTGCAGCACGGCAGGCAACCGGAGAATCATCATAAAGCGTACAGGTGCAAGGCGCAACATTCAACTGCTCACTGATTGAACAGAACGATGCGGGATGTTTTTTCTCCAGTCCGAGTTCCTGCGCAAAATAGATGTGCTCAAAATAGTGGGCAATGCCATGCCGCTCCAGCGCAGAGAGGCAAAGAGAAGGCACGCTGGAGGTGTACATCAGCATTCGATCACCATTTTCGGCACAGTGCCGCAAATAGGTCAATGCACCTTCCTTTAAGGGAAGCTCGTGAGAATAGGCATCATCCACCATGGCATACCATGTATCCATGATATCCTTTTCGGACATCGAAAGGTGATAGTATTCTTTTGTGTATGCTGCGGATGCAGGAAATGTTGCATGGGAAACAAAGTCCAAATATTCCTGCGTGAGGTCCAGATGCATCTGATCAGCGAATTTCAAATCGACCTCTCGCCATATCCCGTTGGAATCTAAGAGAGTTCCATCCAAATCAAAAACTTTAAACATAATTGCGCTCCTAAATTAGTTTCAGATTATCATAGCATGAGATGAGTCAGAGCGTCAACTAGAGGGGAAAAGAACATGGCATTTACAGAGAAAGACTTTGCGCAGTGGGCGCCATGCCTTGCGGAGATACAAGAGAAAGACTGGTTTCAGGCGTTGGAAGCTCGGGTGGAAGAAGCATATCGTGTGTCGGAGCCCCGGGTATTCCCACCAAGGGAGGACTTGTTTACAGCACTTCGTTTGACACCTCCGGATCAAATTAAATGTGTTATTATTGGACAAGATCCCTATCACGAATTAGGGCAAGCCCATGGGTTGAGCTTTTCGGTCAAGAAGGGAACTGCAATTCCCAGATCACTGCGGAACATCTATAAAGAACTGCAAGCGGATCTAGGATTTGAAGCGCCGGATCATGGTTGTCTGGAACATTGGGCGGAGCAAGGTGTATTGATGCTCAACGATGTGCTGACGGTCTATGAAGGGGAGGCGAACAGTCATAAAAAATGGGGTTGGGAATTGTTTACCAGTGAACTAATCCGTCTGGTAGAGGAACAACCGCAGCCAATTGCTTATATCTTGTGGGGCAAGTCGGCCCAAAAGAAAATGATACAAAATCATCTAGGGGAAGGACCGATGCCCCGATTGATTTTGCAGTCCAATCACCCAAGTCCGCTGTCTGCGAGCCGTGGGTTCTTTGGCAGCAAGCCATTTCATAAAGTCAACGAGTTTCTGCGAGCGAATGGAGTCACAGAGATTGATTGGCAGTTGATCTAAGGTTCTTTTGGATTCAGATGACGCATACGATCTCCACGAGGTGATGGTATGGTCCGGGTTCCCGCAGGATGGAAAATCAATCTGGCAGCAGTATGTGTCCTTATAGTGATTGGGGCAGGTTGCTGGAGATATTGCGAGCAAAGTCAGTTGTGTGTGTATCCCGACAGCCGGCAAGGAACTCCGCTGATTCTTGATGCAGGACATGGTGGGGAAGATGGGGGTGCAGTTTCGGTTACTGGCACGAAAGAAAGTCAACTGAATCTGGAAATTGCGCTGAAGGCAGATCAGATGTGCGGATTTTATGGGATTCCGTCGCATATGCTGCGAGATACGGATGTGTCCTTGAAGGACCCAAAGGCCACCACGCTGTCGGAAATGAAACGAAGTGATTTGAAGAATCGCGTCAAACAGATTGAGCAAGTCCCAGATGGTGTTCTGATCAGTATTCACCAGAACTATTATGCAGGAGCAAACAATCAGGGGGCGCAAGTATTTTTTGCGCCAACTTTAGAGAGTGAGCGGTGGGCCGGACAAATGCAGAACTTGCTGAAACAAAATCTGAATCCGGAAAATCGAAGAGAAATCAAGCAGATTCCAAAATCAATTTATTTGATGAATCATATTTCCTGTCCGGCAATTTTGATTGAATGCGGATTTCTCTCTAGTCCGGAAGAGGCGGCGAAACTGGAAGATGAGAGCTATCAACGCAGGATTGCGGCAACTATGCTGTCATCCTACATGACATATTCCTTTTACGGGACTGAGGTGCAGAACAAATGAAAGCAAAAACACTGTTTTACTGTACAGAATGCGGAAATGAGACTCCAAAATGGCAGGGGAGATGTGCGGCCTGTGGCAGCTGGAACACCATTGTAGAGCAGCCTGCAACTGCGAAAATGGGCGGAGTGAGGGGCGCTTCTGCGATTCGGATTGGAAATCGGGCCAAAAAGCTGGAGGAGATCGAAACTGCGGATGAGCTGCGTTTTCTTACAGGAATGAATGAGTTGGATCGTGTTCTGGGTGGCGGTGCGGTCAAGGGATCTTTGGTCCTGATTGGTGGTGCACCAGGAATTGGTAAATCGACATTGATGTTGCAAATTTGTGAAGAATTATGCAAAAAATGCACAGTTTTGTATGCATCTGGTGAGGAATCTGCAAAACAAATTAAGCTGCGTGCACAACGCTTGGGCGTGACAGGGGAGAGTCTTTATCTACTTAGTGAGACCAGCTTGGAAGATATTATCGAATCAGTCCATGAGGTAAAACCGCAGATCTTGATTGTCGACTCTATTCAGACATTAAATGTGGGTGGGGGAGATTCCGCACCTGGCAGCATTTCGCAGGTAAAGCAGTGTACAACGGCCCTAATGAATTTGGCGAAAACGGAAGATATTACAGTATTTGTCATCGGACACATCAATAAAGAAGGTTCGATTGCAGGGCCAAAAGTGCTGGAACATATGGTCGATTGTGTGCTTTATTTTGAAGGCGATCAGCATATTGCATTTCGAATCCTCCGTGCAGCGAAGAATCGCTTTGGCGCTACCAATGAAATTGGTGTGTTTGAGATGTTGGATGAGGGATTGCGCGAAATTCCGAATCCGTCAGAAATGTTGCTTTCATCCAGACCGGAAAATGCGCCAGGAAACTGTGTCACTTGTGTTATGGAGGGAAATCGACCGGTACTGGCGGAAATTCAGGCTTTGATCACACCCAGTAGTTATTCAAACCCAAGAAGAACCAGCAATGGTGTGGATTTTAGCCGTGCTATGTTGCTGTTAGCAGTTTTAGAGAAGCGCGGCGGATTACTGATTGGTGGTTGCGATGCTTATGTGAATGTCATTGGTGGACTTACCGTGGACGAGCCCGCAGCAGATCTCGCTACGGTGTTGGCATTGGCATCCAGTTTCCGGGATTGTCCAATTCCATCGGATTTGGCTGCCGTCGGCGAAGTTGGACTGACCGGAGAGCTTCGCAGCGTGAATGCCATCAATCAGAGATTGTCTGAAATTCATCGGCTGGGATTTCAGAAAGTGATTGTTCCGTGTAGTGTTGTAGAAAAAACAGTTCAGATTCCGGGTTTGCAAATGATTCCGGTCAAGAACATCAGAGAAGCGCTGTCTGCCATATTGTAAGAGAGGAGGTTTTGGCGGCACATAAGTTTCTGAACAAAATAAAAATTTTGTTTAGAAATGGGCGCAAAAACGACCGGAACCACAGGTAAAATCGGATTTACCCCGGTCAGACTTGGTTGTAGTCGATTTATTTGTGCTGCCAATATCGGTTATGTTTGATTATCGTTCGGATGCTTCCGATTTGTTGTGTGATTTTTTATCCTATCATGAAACGGTGCGTGGTCATTCAGCAAAAACCGTAGATGAATACTATTTGGATCTGCGTACACTTTTTCGTTACCTCAAGCAACGACGTGGTTTAGTTCCGGATGATCTTCCGTTTGAGGAGATTTCTATTCAGGATGTAGATTTGAGCTTTGTAGAATCCATCACGCTGAACGAGATTTATGACTTCTTGTCCTATCTCAGCCGTGAACGTCGGTTGAATTCGGCATCCAGAGCACGCAAAGTCTCAACAATTCGCTCTTTTTTTAAGTTTTTAACGAATAAAACGCATCAGTTGCAATTTAATCCGGTCGAAGATCTCGATCCGCCGAAAATCCTTAAATCACTTCCCCGCTATCTTTCGTTTTCGGAGAGCGTTCAGCTGCTGGATTCGGTTCAGGGGCGGTATCAGGTGCGAGATTTTTGTATTTTGATGCTGTTTTTAAATTTCGGACTTCGAATTTCTGAATTGGTCAACTTGAATGTGGGCGATATTCATGCTGATTATATTCGAGTGCTTGGTAAGGGCGACAAAGAGCGGGTCTTATTTCTGAATGATGGCTGTAAAGAGGCGATTTCCAACTATTTGGTGGAGCGAGAAGCGCAACACCCACTGGACCCAAAGGCTTTGTTTTTATCCTCGCACCGGACCAGAATTTCCCGTTCAGCGGTCCATTTGCTGGTGAAAAAGCATCTGGGCGAAGCTGGATTAGATCCAGACAAATATTCTGCGCATAAATTGCGACATACAGCCGCTACGCTGATGATGCAAAATGGTGTAGATGTTCGAACTTTGCAAGAGGTATTGGGGCACGATCACTTAAATACGACTCAGATTTATACCCATGTAGATAATGCAGAACTTCGTATGGCGTCCAAAGCCAACCCACTGTCAGATCGAAAGCAGCTTCATAAGTCGGATGAGAATACAGAATCTTAAGCAAAAATCCCGTTTGGCGGAATGCCAAACGGGATTTATTTATGATCCTCTTCCGTAACATGTTCAATTGCCATGCGAAACAGAGCTTTGATATGTTCGTCATCCAACGAATAATAAACGGATTTTCCATTTCGACGGTTTCGAACAATGCGAGCCTGCTTCAGTGTGCGAAGCTGGTGTGAAACTGCAGATTGCGACATATCCAGTAAAGCAGACAAATCACAGACACAAAGTTCTGCAATCGAAAGCGCACAGATGATGCGTGCTCTGGTAGAATCACCAAAGGCCTTAAAAAGATCAGCGACTTCATAGATGTCTTCTTCGTCTGGCATGTGAGTTCGTACAACATCGACCGTTTCTTGGTGAATGACATTGCATTCGCAGCAGTCCAAGTTTGGTTGGGTCGAATCGATCATATGCAGGTCCTCCTCCCTATTTTTTGCTTAAAAACTCCGGCGGGCGATACACACCCGCCGGAGTTGCGTTGCATTCTTGTGTGTTACATATGCGTGCAATCAAATCTTGTCGTTGCAGCCCAAGACATCAATCATCTTGTGCTTCACGACATCCTTGATATTGGCACGGGCAACGGACATGTACTGGCGAGGATCGAACACAGAAGGATTCTCGTTCAGATACTTACGCAGAGAGCCGGTCAGAGCCAGACGCATATCGGAGTCAATGTTGATCTTGCAGACAGACAGGCTGGCAGCCTTACGCAGCTGATCCTCAGGAATTCCGATGGCATCAGGCATGCTGCCTCCATTCTCGTTTACCATCTGGACATAATGGGGATCCACAGAGGACGCACCATGCAGAACGATGGGGAAACCGGGCAGACGCTTGGAGACCTCTTCCAAAATATCAAAGCGCAGCTGAGGCTTGGTGCCGGGCTTAAACTTATAAGCACCATGGGAAGTTCCAATTGCAATGGCCAGAGAGTCGATGCCAGTACGATGGACGAACTCCTCAACCTCGTTGGGATCGGTATAGTGAGAATGCTCCTCAGAAACAACGACCTCGTCCTCGACACCAGCCAGGGCACCCAGCTCGGCCTCGACAACAACACCGTGGTCATGAGCGTACTCAACAACTTTGCGGGTAATTTCCACATTCTCCTCGAAAGGCTTGGAGGAAGCATCGATCATAACGGAAGTAAAGCCGTAACCGATTACTTCTTTGCAAACCTCGAAAGAATCGCCGTGGTCCAGATGCAGGCAGATCGGAAGACCGGTCTCCTTCTCTGCAGCTTCAATCATCTTCACCAGATAGGTGGCATTGGCGTAACGCATTGCACTGGGAGACACCTGAATAATGACAGGGGCACGGCATTCCTTAGCGGCTTCCGTGATGCCCTGAATGATCTCCATATTGTTTGCGTTAAAGGCACCGATGGCGTAACCACCCTCGTACGCCTTGCGGAACATTTCGGTCGTAGTTACAAAAGGCAACTGAGACACATCCTTTCCTTGAAGTAACCACATTCTAACACACAGAGTTGATTATTGCAAGCAATTATGCTATAATTTGTCAGAACTATTGAGGGGTGTTTTATAAAACTTCTTTCGATTTTTGCTTGTTTCTGTTACTTTTGTGCGAAGGAGTGGGTCTTGTGGAACTGTTAAAGGGAGCGTGCGTGGTTGGCCAATCCGGTGGTCCCACCAGTGTCATCAATGCCAGTGTGGCAGGGGTAGTTCATGCTGCAATGCAAAGTGAACTGATTACGCAGGTTTTAGGGGCATTAAACGGAATTTCTGGAATTTTAGAAGACCGTTTGATAGATTTCGGCAAGGAAGATGCGGAGGAATTGGAATTGCTGCGGTACACACCCTCTTCTGTGTTGGGATCTTGTCGGTATAAGCTGGCAGATCCAGAGGAGGACGAAACCGATTACCAGCGCATTTTGGAGATTTTCCGTAAGTATAATGTGCGCTATTTCTTCTATAACGGTGGAAATGACTCCATGGATACCTGCCATAAAATTTCTTCGTATCTCTCCAAGGTTGGTTACGAGTGTCGTGTAATTGGCATTCCGAAGACGATTGACAATGACTTGATGGGAACCGATCATTGCCCCGGCTATGGTTCTGCGGCTAAATTTATCGCAACCGTCTGCGCAGAACTGCGGCAGGATAGTCAGGTGTACACTACTCCAACTGTCAACATAGTTGAGATTATGGGCCGCCACGCAGGATGGCTGGCCGGAGCGGCATCCCTTGCATCGGTTGTGGGGCAAGGTCCGGATTTGATCTATTTGCCGGAACGAGATTTCTGCATGGATGCATTTTTGCAGGATGTGGATACAGTGCTTCACACGCAGGGGTTTTGTGTTGTGGCTGTATCGGAAGGGATTCATGATGCACAGGGGAAGTTCATCAACGAAGTTGGTGTTGCAGCAGCTGATGGGTTTGGTCATGTACAGCTGGGCGGACTTGGTGTCTACTTAGCAGAAGAGGTTAAAAAGCGGCTTGGGTGCAAGGCACGAGGAATTGAACTTTCTCTACTTCAGCGCTGTGCGGCGCATATTGCGTCACAAACGGATATTGACGAAGCCTATGATGCGGGTTGCGCTGCAGTGGAACGAGCGATAGGTGGCGCTTCTGGCGTTATGATTGGATTTGAACGCAGTATGCAGGAAGGCAGCTATCAGTGCAATTCGATTACGGTTGATTTGGAAACGGTTGCCAATGCAGAGAAAAAGGTTCCCCTGTCTTGGATCAATGCCTGCGGCAATCAGGTCACACAGGCATTTATAGATTATGCGCTTCCTTTGATTCAGGGAGAATCTGGACAGAAAAGAGCTGCCTCTCTTCCCCGCTATTCCAAATTAAGAAAAGTTCCGCCTGAAGTGGTGTCGACTTAATAAAAAGTCGCCTCTGGTCAAATCAGAGGCGACTTTTTATCTTTTGAACCATTTTTTACTTTTTACTTCAGAGTGGGATCTTTCAGTCGGACAAAGTTGTTTGTGGTTTCATCCACATGGTCCAGTAACTCGTACTCGTTGGTTTCCAGCGAAAGTGTTTTCTTTTTGAGTTGATGATTTACCACATTGGAGATAATGGAATAGATAACGGCGAACAATGGTACGCCGATAATCATACCAACAAAGCCAAACAAACCACCGAAGAGGATGATGGAAAACAGCACCCAGAACGAAGAAAGACCTGTGGTGTTACCAAGAATTTTAGGACCAAGCACATTACCGTCAAACTGTTGCAGTACAACAATGAAGAGAATAAAATAAATACATTTCATAGGGTCGACGATCAAAATCAGGAATGCACTGGGGATGGCGCCGACAAAGGGACCAAAAAACGGAATAATATTGGTAACGCCGACAATTACGCTGATGACCAAAGCATACGGGAATTTGAACAGTGTGCAGCCACAGAAACAAAGGATGCCAATAATCAGAGAATCCAACAGTTTGCCACGGATAAAGCCACCGAATACGGTGTGAATATAACGGCATTCATACACAATATAGTTAGCAGCTTTGAGGGAAAACGCACCGTAAACTATTTTCTTTGCCTGTGCAATCAGATGGCGCTTTGCAACCAGAAGATAGACGGAAACAATGATGCCAATAAAGAAGTCTTTGGCAATTCGCACCACTGTAAACACACTGCTGATGATGCCAGAGAATAAATCGCCAAGTCCGCTGATGGATGTGAGGAGTGCTTCTACATCCGGTGTCATTTTGGATTCGAGCCATGTCATCAGTGCCTGATAATACTTCAGATACATAGCATCTACTTTGGCGGCCAATTCTGGATTGTCCTCCAAAAGATTCCAAATCCAATGTTGAAGGTTGACTGAGTAGGTTTCCAATGAATTAAAAATATTGATTATACTTTTTACGAACTGAGGGACGATCATTGCAAATAAGCTAAATACGACCAACAAAATCGTAATCACAGAAATCAACAGGGACAGTCCGACCGCTAGCCGTGATGCGTGTCTGGGCTTTAACTTCCGGGAGAAAAAGTCCCTAAGATTGCGGTGAAGCATATTATAAAACGGCGTTACTAAATAGGCAATCACTGCACCCACAAAAAACGGCTCCAAAATTTGGGTCAGAAATCGGAGAAAACCTCGGATAGCATCCAGTTTAAACAAGAAGAAGAAAAAGAAGATACTGGCAGCGATAACTAAGAATGCAGTTACGCCGTATGCAAGGTATTTTTGGTATTTGTTGTCTCTCATGACAGACGGATCACTCCCCTGTGTATTCAATAATCCATAGTGTACAGGTGAATTATACCATGGCAAACCAGAGTTGGAAACACTAGGCAGAAAATAAAATCAAAACCCCCGGCAAGTGCCGGGGGTTCGTGCGAATAAAATCAATCCTCTGCCAGGAATCGCTCCAAGCGATCCAAACCTTCTCGGATGTTTTCCATCGAAGTGGCATAGGACCAACGGAGATAGCCTTCGGCCCCAAAGGCACTGCCGGGAACTACGGCAACCAGACCCTTCTCCAAAAATGCGGCTGCAAAATCAGAAGAGGTGTTGATTTTGATGCCCTTGATGGTACGGCCGAGCAATTCCTTGATGTTCATGAAGATATAGAACGCACCTTCCGGCATGAGGCAACTGACACCGGGGATTTTTTGCACACGGTCATAGAAGTACTTGCGGCGCTCATCGAACGCTGCCTTCATATCCAGACAGGCCTGCTGATCTTCCGAGAATGCAGCGAGAGCGGCCTTCTGAGAGATGGAGCAAGGAGAGCCGGTGGAATGACTTAAATAGCTACCCATAGCCTTGGAAATTTCGGCATTGGCGGCAGCGTAGCCGATGCGCCAGCCGGTCATGGCGTAAGATTTGGAAACACCGTTGATCATGATCGTGCGCTCCTGCAGATCTTCGCTAAGGGACGCGATGCTGACAAAAGGCTTTTCATAGCAAAGGGCATAGTAGATCTCGTCGCTGATGACATAGAGATCGTGACGCTGAATCACATTGGCCAGAGCCTGGAGTTCGTCACGGGTATACACCATACCAGTGGGATTGGAGGGGTTGGTCAGGATGATAGCTTTCGTGCGGGGCGTGATGGCATTGCTCAGCATCTCGGGTGTCAGCTTAAAGTTGGTTTCCTCCGTAGTCTCCACAATATAAGGAACACCACCGGCCATACGGATGGCCTCTTCATAGGTCACCCAGTAAGGGGCAGGCAAAATCACCTCTTCGCCAGCATTCACAATAGCCTGCAAGGCAATGTAAACATTGTGCTTTGCACCGCTGGTAACACAGATCTGGCTGGGAGAATAGTGAACACCTGCATCCTCTAAAATGCGAGAGCAAATGGCCTCACGCAGAGGCAGAATGCCGGTGGCAGGGGTGTAACGGGTCTGGTTCTCTTCAATGGCCTGAATACCGGCCTTTTTGATATGCTCGGGGGTATTGAAGTCGGGCTCGCCGGCGCCGAAGGAAATAACATCAATGCCGCTGGCCTTCATCTGCTTTGCCATCGAATCGATTGCGAGGGTTGCAGAGGGAGAGATGCCACGGGCAATACTGGAAATCGGTTTCATAGTTCAGGCCTCCAAAAAATCTCAAGTTCTGCATTATTATATGCTACAACTTGCAATTTTGCAATAGTAAATTTTGAAAATTGCAAAAATTGTAAAAACAAACGGTAATTTACGCTTGATTTTGAACGGCGCACATCAAAAGAAAGCAGAGCATGAAAAAGGAATGCATGATTCTTGCACATTAGCTGTCGGGGCAAGGCCCGCTCCGATATCTGCAGAATAGAAAAGCGCCGGATGTCATCTTTAATCACATCCGGCGCTGATAAAAGAAGCGTAGATTTGAGTTACAGGATAATACAGATCAAGCCTCCACTCCCCTCGTTGATCATGCGCTGTAGTGTTTCCCGCAGCTTGATCCGGGCCTCCTGAGGCATCCTTGTTAGCTTGCCCTGTAAATCTTCGTTAACCAGTTCATGAAAGGATTTTCCAAAGATGTTGGATTTCCAGATTTGTTTGGGGTCTCCTTCGAATTCTTGCAGGAGGAAATTGATCATCTCTTCGCTTTGTTTTTCATTGCCTACAATGGGAGACAAAACGGTCTCAATATCGGCGCGAATCATGTGAATTGACGGAGCGCTGGCTTTGAGCCGTACGCCATAGCGTCCTCCCTGTTTCATGATTTCCGGGTCTTCCAGTGTCAGCTCGTCAATGGAGGGCAGAACAATTCCATATCCGTCCTCCTTTACAGATTTTAAGGCATCTGCAACCTTCTCGTATTCGTTTCGAATTGCAGAAAGTGCTGTGAGCTGACGGAACAAGTCGCCGTCGTCTTGAATAGAGATGCCAGTTTCTTCTGATAAGGTACGGAAAAAAAGCTGGTGCGGTAAATTCAGATGAATGGAAACGACACCGTGGCCCAAGTCGATGGAAGTAATTCGGCTGGATTCCTGCAGGTCGCACTCCGAAATGTCCGTCAGGAAGGAATCCACTTCGGAAATCTTTTTAATTGTCCTGGCTTTGCCACAAACCTGGGTGAACAGTTCTTTTTTGAGCGGATGTTCCGAGGGAAGAGCTTCCACCCAGCCGGGCAAAAACAAATCAATCTCCTGTAAGGGAAATTCGTACAATACGCGGCGAAGAATGTGGCAAATATCCGATTCATCCAAGGTCTGACAATCTACAGCCATACAGCCTACTCCGTATGTTTGCTCCAGTTCAGTACAGACGGACTTAGCCGATTCGCCTTGTGGATGCGCCGAATTGACCAGAATCAGAAATGGTTTTCCGATTTCCTTTAGCTCTTCGATGGTTTTTCGCTCCGCATCTACATAATCTGCACGAGGAATATCTGTGATGGTTCCATCCGTTGTAATGACAATCCCGATGGTAGAATGTTCTGCAATTACCTTTCGTGTACCGAGTTCGGCAGCTTCAGACATTGGAATCTCATAGTCGAACCATGGAGTAGTCACCATACGGGGTTGATCGTCTTCCATTTGACCGACTGCACTGTTCACCAGATAGCCTACGCTGTCAATCAGCCGCACAGAAAAGCGGATGCCATCTTCGGTTTGAACCTCCACGGCTTCTTCGGGGACAAACTTTGGTTCGGCAGTCATAATGGTACGCCCGGAGCCGCTTTGTGGCAATTCGTCCTTGGCCCGCTCCCGTTGGTAGACATTCTCAATCTTGGGAATGACCATGGTTTCCATAAAACGCTTAATAAATGTCGATTTTCCGGTCCGGACAGGGCCAACCACACCGATGTAAATGTTACCCCCGGTGCGATTTACCATGTCGGTATAAATTTCCTGCTCCATAGATTTTCCCTCCATTCAGCGCTTGCGGGGGATGAGCAGAAAACGGTTTCCTGCCTCTCGCTCGTCGTTGATCTGATTGACTGTCATAATATCCTCAACTGTGGATGCGTAGGCCTTACCAAGATCCCACAAAGTCTCATTGCTGTGCAGCATGCGTAGAACTGCGGATGGGCGGAGCGACGGTTCGACCTCCGCAGATTCATTCACTGTGATGGTACTCAGCGTGGTGTAGCTGGAGCGGCAAAGAAATACATAGTCCAAGTGCAGATTGCCACGCACTTCCACACCACCCGCAGCAGAGATGCAAACAGCGTCCATTAGAAAACATTCCACCCATTTCATATCACAAGCACAGGTTGGAAGTTGAATCGGCACATAGCAGCACTGCTCCATCTGACTCAGTTCCCCGTTACTGTCTCGCATACAGAGGTGGATCTTCAAGCGACATTTGTATTCATTGGGATTATCCCCGTTTGTCATTTCACACAGCTGGACGCTTTGCTCCACAACTTCGGAAGAAGGCATAAGCACATCCAGCGGCTGTCGAAACGACAAAGTACGGACATCGTGGGCGGTCAAACAAAAGGATGAGAGCGTATCCGATGTACAGTTGCTCGGCGCTTTGATGCTGTATGCATCTGTCAGCACTTCCCTACGCTGCTGATCGTAGATGATCCCCCAAACCTGTATTTCCAAATGCAACTGAACGGCATCGTTCCCATCAAGAAAGACATCCCCGTCGCTGATTGCGAGATGAATGACTGGGACAGCCCCTTCTCCGGCGCTTCCAGCCTCCAGAACCTGAGACATGGGAAGATCGTAGTCTTCTGTGAAGTACATTCCCTCGGCGGTCAGAAAACGGAATTTGGTTTTGAGACCGCCCTGAAAAACCACTCTGGAACCCACCAATTTTGCTTCGTTGCAGTAAGGTACCGTTTCCCAGCTGATCAGCCGCTCCGGAGTGGAACCTGGATTCAAATTGATGAATTCTTCGAAAGGGAATCGTTTCTCAGTTACCTGAGCGATATATCCAAGTTCGACTTGCTCTTGTTTGGTACAGAGTGTCTCGTCTGGTTCATTCAATGCAACGCTGTAATGGCATGTGTCATCCCGATATGCCTGTACATGCAGGCTGACTTCGGCTCGTACATAGACTTTGCGGGGATTGAGTACCTTCACCTCTACACTGTGAAGTTGAACAGACGTGTGCAGGTGGCACCGTTCATCCGCAGATGCCGCCTCTGTGGAACAGCGATATGGAATCTGAACCTCCAATGCCTGAAATCCAGCAGTGCCCTCTGGTTCATAGAGAACCATTGCGTTGATTCGGCCTTCCGCGCTTATAGTATCTCCGGAAATACAGCATTGGCTCAGCATTACCATACCGGAGGCATTTACAATGGATGCGATATCCGGATAGGTGTCTGATACAATCGCTTCCTGTGCTTCTTCCCGTCGCATGACCGTGTCAAGAACACAGGAATAGCACTTCAGTTGTTCGTACTGTAAACCAAGTTCCATGAAGCAATCTCTCCTTTCGTCCTATCGTTCAGTCAAGGACGGATTCAAAAGAAAGATATGTACGAGCTTCCGGGAATATGTCAGTGCAGATGGAAAATGAACTTTAGGAATCCAGAGACCACCTTCGGGGATTTCCAAACGACAATTTTCATCCTGAATACCTCCTTATCGATGAAGCCATGTGATGCCCAATATAATCAGGGCAACCGCTCCCACAAAAATAATAAATCCTGTGGGCAGCACCATACTCAGCAATATTCCGACGCCGAGAGAAATAGCACATACTCCACAGGGCTTTTTTCGCCGACACATGAAAAATCGCCTCCCGGTAATACTGCTGTTGCAGTCTACGCAGGAGGCGTTCAGATGGTGCAGATTCAGTTGCTGCGAATGAGGAGTCCTATGCCGTGACCAACCTGAATGGTACAACGCTGCCCCGGGACAAGATGGTTGCTGATTGCCAAAGAAGAATAGCGAAACAAATCGATATGGGAGGCTTCGTATTTTGCCCCCTGAATCGTGACATCCGTCATAGTAAGGTCCAAAGGAACGATACCAAAATAGTGATAGTCAGGGGTTTCCGGCACAACCGTTGTTCCGGGAGAAAGGATGCGGATCTCGTTGGAGGGGTCCAGAATCAGTCCGGCTTTTCCAACACGATGAATCCGCTCCAGCTGGCCAACGGCAGAAAAATGATGGTCCTGCCGTCCTCCGGTGCATCCACAAAGAATAATCGGATTGCAATCAAGGGCGAGAGCTCGAGAAACAGCCATATCTAAATCGGTGACATCCTTTTCACTGGGGAGAAGATCTGCCGGATAGGCACCAACAGAGCCACCGGAGTCATTGTCCCCCACATACCAGTCTGGAGTCAGACCATTGGCCTTTGCAGCGCACAGACCGCCATCTGCACAAATAATCAGATCGTTCTCTGTGCGATAGGGTTGCAGAAAGGACCATGTCTCCACTGGAGCGGAACCAAAAATGATGGCCTGTTTCATTCAGTGCTCCCAGGCCTTGTATTCTTTGGCCACTTCGTAAAGACGGAGGTAACTTTTGTGTCGAGATTCCGAAATCGCACCTTCATGCAAGGCTTCCAATACGCGGCAACCTTTTTCTTTGGTATGAGAGCAGCCAACAAAGCGGCAATCCCCCAGATAGGGATGGAATTCCCGAAATGCCAGTGCCAACTCCTCTTTGTTCAGAAGCTCCGGCACTTCAGTGTCAAAGCTTGCAAACCCGGGTGTGTCGGCAACCAAGGCCCCATTGGGCAGGCGAAACAACTCCACATGGCGGGTCGTATGCCGTCCGCGACCTAGTTTTTCGCTGACTTCCCCAGTCGTGATGGACAATGTGGGATCCAATGCATTCAAGATGCTGGATTTCCCGACACCGGAGTTTCCGGTGAATACCACGGTCTTTCCAGCAATGGTATTTGCCAGATCTGAAATGCCTTCTCCAGTGATCGCACTGACTTGCAAGGTGATAAACCCGGCTTTGTGGTAAATGTCATAGAGTGCATGACAAGGTTCCATATCACACTTGTTGATGCAAATTACAGGCTCACAATTCTTTCGTTCTGCAATGGCCGCAACACGGTCAATGAGGAATGGGTCAGTGATTGGATTGACACCGGCTGCAATCATAACCAACATATCCATGTTAGCCACAGCAGGACGGACAAACGAGTTTTTGCGGGGAAGAACACGATCTACGCTGCCTGTATTTCCGCCAAGCTCTGTAATCTCCACCCGGTCCCCCACCAAAGGGGAGGTACCGGTATGGCGAAATTTTCCTCTGGCACGGCAGGTGATCACCGTGCCATCACAATCTACATAGTAGAAGCCACTCAGGGCTTTGATAATTGTTCCAGTCATCGATTATTGATAATGTCGTAATCCTGGTAGTCGGCACCGTCTACCTTTACGGAATAGTTGTTGATGACGCCTTCGTAAGTGACAGAAAATTCCGACTCAGTGGTTGGAACCTTCTGGTGGGCCAACAAGACGCCGTTTACATAGATCTCTACTACACTTTCCTTGGTCCGGTCATCCGGCAAGGTGACAAGGAAGGTGGATTTTGGGGCGGGTGCCACCGGAGGCGTCTGTGGTTCCTCCGGTTTTACCGGTTCGGGCGGCTTCGGATCTGCAGGCTTCTGACCGAGGCTGATCTTAATAGTGATATCGCTGCCACCCTGCACGGTAATGCCCTGAGGTACACTCTGGTAGCACACCTTTCCGGCAGGATATTCGTCGCTGTATTCCGAAGATACGGACTTTAGTGTCAGCTTCATAGCGGCAATTGCGTTGCGTGCATCCTCTTCAGTCAGGCCCAACAAAGAGGTCATTTTCACCTCTTTATGTTCAGGACCATTGCTGTAAGTGATGGTCACCTTGTCTCCGGCCTTCAGCTTGGTTCCGGGCGTGGGGTTGGTGCTGATGACCATACCTTCCTTGACCGTATCGCTGTACTGGCTCTCCACCGTCACGGCGATAAGCTGTGCTTGCAGCTTGGACAGAGCAAGCCGGTAATCCTGATTGGAGTAGTCCTCCAACTCGAATTCCTGTGGCTTTTCTTCTTCGGGACCACTGCTTACAACAACGACAATCTCGGTTTTGTCTGCGTGTGCTTTGGAGTCGCCAACCGGAGATTGACTGATAATGACGCCCTTTTCCACCGTGTCATCCGGCTTGAATTCACCTGCACGAATCGTAAAGTGGGCAGACAGATCCGAGTTTTCAGACAAAGCTTTTTCTGCTTCTTCCAGCGTGGATCCAACATAGTTCGGCACGATAAACGATTTTTTGGGGGTCAGCATTTTACTGAATACAGTAAACCACAGAATGGCAAATACAGCGATCAAAAGCACACCTGCACCAGCTGCAGTGCCGATCAGAATGCGTTTTTTTCGGCGCTCACGGGCGTCCTCTTCGTCATAATCATCATAATCGTCCTCGTCCTCGTATTCTGGCTCATCCTGCTGGAAACGAGCGGCCGATACAGCTGCACGGCGGCGAAGAGGCTCCCGTACAGTAGCATCCGGATCAGAAGATCGGGTTGGTTTGCGTAAAATCATGGTCGGCTCGTCTTCGTCAGGTGCAAGAACACCGGGCTGAAGATAACCGAAATCAATATCAGGATTGCGACGAAAGGCGTCCAGATCGTTCAGCATATCCTCTGCCGAACGATAACGGCGATCCGGGGTCGAAGCCATGGCCTTCAGGGCAATCTGCTCCATACCAACGGGAATGTCTGGATTCAGTTCTCTTGGTGGAACCGGAATAGAATTGATGTGCTGGATTGCCACCGAAACCGGATTGTCTCCCTCAAACGGAAGGCGCCCTGTCAGCATCTCATAGAGGACCACGCCGGCAGAGTATAGGTCCGAGCGTGCATCAATGTGATTTCCCTTGGCCTGCTCTGGCGAAATGTAGTGAACAGAACCGATGGCATCCTGCGTTACCGTAGCCTGTGAGGTAGTAGAACGCGCGATGCCGAAATCCGTAACCTTCACGCTGCCATCGCGCAGAACCATGACATTCTGCGGTTTGATGTCACGATGGATGATTCCACGGCTATGGGCATGCTTCAGTGCCTGAAGAATCTGCGAAATAAAGTGCAATGATTCCCGCCAGTTCAGGCAGCCACCACGCTTGTTGATGTACTGCTTCAGTGTGATACCGTCAATGAGTTCCATCACAATGAATTCCCGATCATCCACTTCGCTGACATCGTATACAGCAACAATATTCGGATGTGAGAGCATAGCGACTGACTGGGATTCGTCATGGAATCGTCTGCGCAGATCCTGATCTGCGGCCAGTTCGCCTTTCAAAATTTTTACAGCCACATAGCGATTCAAACGATGGCAGTATGCCCGATAAACAACGGCCATTCCGCCGGTGCCAAGCACATTCAGTATCTCGTACCGGTCATCGAGAAGTTTTCCAATATAGGGATCCATAGCATTTACTCCTATCATACGGTATCATCTGTATCCATGCAGATCAGCACGGCAGTCACATTATCCGGTGCGCCACGATTCAGGGCAATTTCCAACAGGCGATTACAACAAGTATCACTGGGGCCGCCGTAGATTACTTCATAAAGCATTTCCTGATCCTTGACCACATTACTCAACCCATCACTGCATAGCAGCAGATAATCCTCCGGATTTGCATCAATCTCAAAAATATCGCCGTTTGCACTGCGATCGGTTCCAAGTGCACGGGTGATAATATTCTTTTGAGGGTGTTTTTTTGCATCTTCAGGAGAAATTTCACCAATAGCAACCAATTCAGACACCAAAGAATGATCTCGGGTGACCTGCGTGATGCCACTGGGTCGAATCAGATAAGCACGGCTGTCACCAACATTGATAATGAAACAGTGACCATCCCTCTGTGCCCAGGCAGCAACCAAAGTGGTTCCCATTCCGGCACAGTCAGGATCGGTGAGAGCACGGTGGAGCACCACCTCATTTGATGTGCTAAGAGCGCAGTTCAACGAGCGAACGGGTTCAGTCCAATCGGCATTGCGAACTTCGTCCATAAAGATCTCGCAGGCCATCTGACTTGCAATATTGCCACTTTTGGCACCACCCATGCCATCACAGACGATGCCTAAAATACCGTCCTTATGACACATGGTGTCGTAATAATCCTGATTTTGCTTTCGGACCAACCCACAATCGGTTACAGCATAAACTTGCACCAAATCACCTTCTTTTATGTTTCGTCCAGATGTAGTGTCTTTCGACGCAGTTGTCCACAAGATGCATCTATGTCACCGCCTAATTTTCTGCGGACAGTTACAGTGACACCATGGCTTTCCAGCCGTTTTTTGAATTCCTGTACCCGACGACTGGGTTTCAGTTTACTTTCCCGGACATCGTTCAGCGGGATCAAATTTACATGGCCGGGAATGCCCTTCAAATGCTTAGCCAGAAGATCGGCCTGCGCATCGCTATCCGTCACACCGTCGATCATGGCATATTCATAGGAGATTCTGCGACCAGTTACCTCAAAATAACGCCGACAGGACTGGAACAGCCGCTCCACATCATAGGCCTTGTTGACGGGCATGATGGTAGAACGAGTTGCATTATCTGGGGCATGAAGGGAAACAGAAAGTGTGATTTGCAGCTGCAAATCAGCCAGTTGGTCAATTTTTTCCGCAAGACCACAGGTGGACAGACTGATATGCCGCATCCCGATATTCATTCCATCGGGATGGTTCACCAATTCCAGAAAACGAAGGACATTATCGAAGTTATCCAACGGTTCACCAATCCCCATCAAAACAATATTGGAAATAGGCAGTCCCGAGTCCTTCTGAGTAAAGATCACTTGACTGAGAATTTCTGCCGGGGTGAGTCGCCGAACCAATCCGCCGATGGTGGAAGCGCAGAAGGCACATCCCATGGCGCAGCCGATTTCGGAGGAAACACATACAGTATTGCCGTGCTTATAGCGCATCAGAACAGTTTCTACACAGTTTCCGTCTTCCATTTGCCAAAGGTACTTAATGGTTCCATCCAACCGAGAAACCTGTTTTCGCTCCACCTGAAGCACGGTGAGCGTGCAACGCTCGGCCAACTTGGTCCGCAGGGATTTAGACAAGTTGGTCATCTCTTCAAAAGAAGAAACCCCCTTATGCATCCAAACAAAAATCTGTTTGGCTCGGAATTTTGGCTCGCCGAGTGTGGCAAGGAATGCCTCGATTTCCGGGAGTGTCATCGATTTCAAATCAATCTTTTCAGCCATGGGATCTCCTCAACTTTGCAATAAAGAATCCATCCGTACCGTGAAGATGGGGCCATAGAGTCAGCTGCCCGTCTGTTGTGCCAATAGGGGCTGGAAGCTGGAATGGTTCCAGTGAAAATTCCGGGTGCTGAGCCAAAAAAGCAGATACCACACACTCGTTTTCCCGCTTAAGCACGGTGCAGGTCGAATAGACTAAAGTACCTCCAGGGGCAACATAGGACGCCACCTGGTTCAAAATAGCCATCTGAATGGCGGGCAGACCTTCGGTTTCCGTCAGGTTTTTATAGCGAATATCCGGCTTTTTCCGAATAATGCCAAGTCCAGAGCAAGGCACATCAGCCAGTACTAATTGGAACCGACCGTCCAAATCGGGTTCTGCAATTCGAGCATCCATGGCTTGCGTTGTAATACAGCTCAAACCAAGTCGTTTGGCACCGGATTGAATGCGCCGCAATTTGTTTTCGTGCAAATCTCTGGAAAGAATGGAACCTTCGTTATTCATCCGAATTCCGCAGGCAAAGGATTTGCCTCCGGGTGCGGAACAGGCATCCAGCACACGGTCTCCGGGATGGGGATCCCCTACCAGTGCGGCCAGTTTCGCAGCGCAGTCCTGCACATAGAACAGACCCTCTTGAAATGCGGAGAGCTGCTCCAAATCACCGCTTTTGCGGACCAACAGGCAATCCATCAGCCATGGATGCAGCTCTGTCTCCACCCCTTGTTCGGCCAAAAGAGCGGCAAGAGATGCGGAGTCGGTCTTCAAGGTGTTGACCTGAATCACCATATCAGTGGGTGTGTTGTGATGAGACAGAAGTTCATTCAGCCCTTCCCCGCCCAGTGCTTCATTCAACAGCTTTACCAAAGGTAAAGGATGACTGTATCGGACGGAAAGTTGCTCCAAATGGTCGTGTTTATCTGGCATTGGCGGTGCATCGGCACGCTGAAATGCGCGCAAAACAGCATTTACCAGACCAGATGCCCCTTTGTTTTTGACATATTTCTTGACAAGGTTAACCGATTCGTTGACTGCGGCATTGTCTGGAATCCGATCCAGAAAGTGGAGTTGGTACAGGCCCAAGCGAAGAGCAATCAGAACCTGTGGGTCCAGCTTTTTTGCCGGGGTTTTAGAAAAGTGATTCACCCAGAAATCCAGCAGCATTTGGTTCTGTACCACACCATAACACAGGTTTGCGGCCAGAGCAGCGTCTCGAGGGGCGAGTTTCCATTTTTTTGTTGCACTGCGGATGGCCTGATCTGACCATGCGCCCTGCTGCTGACAGGCGAGCAGAGCAGCGAATGCCGCTTCTCGGCTTCCGGAAATTGAAGGTTTATCCATAATTACCTCATCAAAGAAAGAGTTAGGTTAGAACAGTGGATGCCCTCGGAGGTAATCCACCGCACGCATACGCTTTTTGCCGGCGGCTTGCAGCTCCACAATACGCAGTACCTGTCCATCACCGCAGACAATATTGATACCCTTTTTGTCAGCACCGAGTACTGTGCCGGGGGCTTCATCTGAATGCATACCGGTCTCCTCAACGGAGAAAATTTTGAAGGTTTCTCCGCAGATTTCTGCGGTCGTTGCCGGCCAGGGAATCAGACCACGCACCTGATTATGAATCTGCCGAGCAGAGTGCCGAAAATCAATGGGTGAAAGCTCCCGGCTCAGCATCGGAGCGTAACAAGAGAGACTGTCATCCTGCGTAAAACGGGATGCGGTGCCATTTTGCAGCGCATTCACCGTTTCTACAAGGAGCCCTGCACCGATTTCTGCCAGACGGTCGTGAAGCTGTTCCACGGTTTCATTTGGATCAATGGGTGTAGCACGCTGAGAAATGATGTCGCCAGTATCCAGACCTTCTGCCATGTGCATAATGGTCACGCCGGTTTCTTCATCTCCGTTCAGAATCGCCCAGTTGATGGGAGCAGCACCACGATAGCGAGGCAGCAGTGAAGAATGCACATTGATACATCCCAGTGCAGGAAGCTCCAAAATCCGTTTGGGAAGAAGTTTGCCATAGGCCGCCACCACAATCAGATCCGGATGCAGTTCAAGCAAGATATCAAATGCCTCATCTGTTTTCAATGTAGCGGGCTGATACACCGGAATTTCATGCGCTGATGCAACGACCTTCACCGGTGTGGGCAGCAGCTTCATTCCACGATTTTTGGGCTTGTCCGGCTGAGTGAAGACGGCGGTTACAGTATGGCCTGCGTCAATCAGATGGTTCAGCGAGGGCACGGCAAAATCCGGAGTACCCATAAATACGATGTTCATCTTATTCCTCAACCTCGATACCGTTTTCTTCCATGGTTTCCAGTTCATCCACGGTGTAGGTGCGATCCACCAGCTCGTCGAACAGATGGCCGCTCAAATGATCGATTTCATGGCAGAAGCAGCGGGCGGTCAGACCCTCGTCCTCCACTTCGAAGGGAACACCGTTGCGATCTTGTGCCTTAACACGGACAATCATGGGCCGCTTTACAAAGCCATATCGTCCGGGCACAGACAGACAGCCCTCCAGACCAAACTGCTCACCGGAGGTTTTGACAATCTCCGGGTTGATCAGTTCGATAAGCTCATCATCCTCGTTGATGACAACCACAACTTGACGCAGGATGCCGACCTGCGGTGCGGCAAGACCCACACCGTCTGCAGCACGAACGGTTTCAGCCATATCATCCAGCAGCTCATGGAGCTTGTGGTCAAACTTGGTTACGGCATGGCACTTCTTAGCCAGGACATCGTCGCCCTTCGTTACGATTTCTCTCATTGCCATAGTCAGTCTTCCTTTCTTTAGTCCAGGGGATTCAAATCCGCAAATACGGAAACACCCCGATTATATTGGTCTGAGTGGGCACTACGCAGAAGGTAACCCACCATGTTTCGAACGGCCGCACTTCGTTTTCCCATGATGGTGATACGATAGCGGTATCGGTTGTTCACTTTTAAAATTGGTGCCGCAGCAGGTCCGAGAATCTGCAAATCACAGGCAGCTAATTCTGGAGTGTTCCGCCAGGCCCGAAGTCCATCGGCAAGTCGCATACAACTGCGCAGCACAGCACCTTCTTCGGAACCGGACACCGTAAACACATAAATATCCCGGAATGGCGGCAGTCCCCGCATTTGGCGGAGCAGAATTTCATTTTCATAAAAAGAGTCATAATCTTGCCGGGAGGCCTGCAAAATGACATCATTCTCCGGGGTGTAAGTCTGGATGACTGCCCGTCCGGAGTGAGCCCCTCTTCCGGCTCGGCCAACCACCTGTGTCAGGAGTGAAAAGGTGCGCTCGCTGGCGCGGAAGTCATCCACATACAGGGATTGATCTGCAGAAATGACACCCACCAAGGTGACATTTTCAAAATCCAACCCTTTTGCAACCATTTGTGTTCCAACTAGAATGGGAATGTTCTGTCGGCGAAATTTTTCCAACATTTTTTCGTGGGTATGGGTTGCGGAGATGGTGTCGGTGTCCATGCGCAACACTTCAACCCCAGGAAACAGGGATTGAGCCTCTTCCTGCACCATTTGGGTTCCCGCACCAGTAAAGGTTAGCTCACCTCCGCAAGATTGACAAAACGGATGGACTGGTTCAGAGTGACCGCAGTGATGACACATCAGTCTTCCGTTGGCCTTGTGGTAAGTCAGGCGAACCGAACAGCGAGGACACTGGGGGGATTCACCGCATTCGGTACAAACCGCCATCTTGCTGGTGCCTCTCCGGTTGATAAACAGAATCGATTGTTCCCCTCGATCCAAATTACGGCGAATTTCCTCCTCTAATCTGGGTCCGATGGAACGATCCATTCCGCTGCGCAAGGTTTCTTTCGTGTCAGAAACAATGACCTGCGGCAACGCCATCTGATTATAGCGGTGTGTGAGCGTAAATAGGCTATACACGCCCTGTTTGGCAAAATACATCGATTCTACCGATGGGGTGGCAGAACCAAGGAGCAGCAGAGCATTGTTCTTGGCTGCACGATATTTTGCAATATCTCGGGCATGATAGCGTGGAGTGTTTTCAGATTTGTAGCTGGTTTCCTGCTCCTCATCCAGAATGATAAGGCCTAACTCCTGCATGGGTGCAAAGACCGCTGAGCGGGTACCAATGACAACGGTGGCCTTCCCTGTTCGCACCCGTTTCCATTCATCGTAACGAGCTCCGGCAGATAGCATACTATGCAGAATCGCTATGCGATCTCCAAACTGGGCGGAAAATAAAGCGACCACCTGCGGTGTCAGTGAAATTTCCGGAACCAGAACCAAAGCGGATTTACCTTGAGCCAAAGTTTCGTGAATCAAACGAATATAGACCTGCGTTTTTCCGCTTCCGGTGACTCCGTAAAGCAAAGCGCAATGAGAGCGGTTGCTGTGCATTAGCGTTCGCAAGCCACAAAAACAGACTTCCTGTGATTCGTTCAGCACAGGTGGGGCTGCCGGTTCCACATCCATGCGTTCCGGACGGCGAAATACTTCTTTGGTTTCCAGATGAAGTATCCCTTTTTGTTCCAGCGCCTTCACAGACGCAGTGGATGCACCAGTAAAATAACGGATGTCTTTCAGAGATACTTCGGGAAGTTCGGATAACAGGCGAACCACCGCCTGCTGGGCGGTCGTTCGGGCTGACAGCCGATGCATCGCATCTTCCGGAGAAATATCTAACACAGCAAGTTGTTCCGTTTTATCGCCAACACCTCGGGAGGCACTGGTTTCAATGGTGATAATCCCCTTTGCCAACAGTTCTTTCCACGCACTTCTCGGGTCGGTTTCGCCGAAGGCTTCCATCAGGGCGCCCTTTTCCATTTCGCCACTGTTGGCATACAGCATATCCAGCATTTGCTGTGCAGCAGCCTTAGTGCTGGCTGAATAGGCAGTATCTTTATCCACTTCTTTGGCAATCTGAACTCGGTCCTTCAATGAGAAATACAGACCAGAGGGAAGCATGGCTTTTACGGCATCATAGACAGTACAGAAATACTGGTTATGCATCCAGACCGCCAGTTGAATTCCTTGGTGCTCCAACACCGGAATGTCATCCAACAGGGCAAGGACAGCTTTGGTACCGGCGGTACGCTCGCCGGACTGCATAGAAAGGATCAGGCCCTCTGTGCGGCGATTGCCTCGTCCGAAAGGAATCATCACACGCATACCGGGCTGAGCCCGATCCAGCATAGACTGAGGGAGCAGATAGGTATAGGGTTTATCAATGGCATAGGTGGCGGAGGAGACCGCAACCTGGCACAGAATGTCCATAGGCAGAGGAACTTCCTCCTTTCAGAAAATGGGGCGAACGCAAGCAACAGCGCCTGATACTCGGGCGCTGTTGCACACATTAGAAAACGATGGGTTCTTCCTGGCAAAGCTCGCCATGGCGCACTTCCTCCAGAGCCATGGTAACGGGCTTCTCATCCAGAGAGATATGCTCCTTCTCTGCATCGGCAGAGATCTCACGGGCACGGTGGGCCACCATATTGACCAGCAGATAACGGCTTTCGATGTTTGCCAGCATTTCATTCATAGGGTACAGAACCATAATAATTAATCCTCCTTGAGTAAGTGAGCACGATTTGCGGTGCGGCAGCGTTCGGCCGTCAGAATGGAAAGCACTTCCTCCGCGGCTTCGTTGACCACATCGTTGACAATCAGATAATCGTACCGATAAATCTCGTTTAACTCTTCCTTTGCGCGGCTTAGTCTGCGCTGAATTACATCCTCCGGATCGGTGTTGCGGCCACGCAGACGCTGCTCCAGAACATCAAAGGACGGTGGAATTACGAACATCAAAGGCGTGTCAGGGCGCAAATCATGGACGATTTTACTGCCCACTACTTCAATATCCAACAGGACATCAATGCCTTGATCCAGTTTCTCATCAATCAGTTTTGCAGAAGTTCCATAATAGTTTCCGGAGTACTGAGCGTGCTCCAAAAGTTCATTGTCACGAATCATTCGTTCAAACTCCGCAACATCTACAAAGTGATAATTCACTCCATTTACCTCGCCAGGACGAGGAGTGCGGGTTGTAAAGGAAACGGAAAAGTACAAATCTGGGCGGCGGCGCAGGACCTCGGAAATAACAGTGCTCTTTCCTACGCCGGAAGGACCGGAGATAATGGCAAGGATACCTCTTGCGTTCTTATTCATCGGGGATGACCTCCTCGGTTATAATGGCATCCCGACTGTTCAGTCGGTTAGCAATGGTTTCCGGTTGGATGGCAGACAGAATGACATGATCGCTATCCATCAGAATGACCGCACGGGTGCGTCGACCATAGGTGCCGTCGATCAGCAGACCTTTTTCACGGCTTTCCTGAATCATACGCTTGATTGGGGCGGAGTCCGGACTGACAATCGCAATCAGCCGGTCGGAAGAAACCATGTTACCAAAGCCAATGTTCAGCAGTTTCATTGGGGTGCCTCCCGCTTATTCCACATTCTGAATCTGCTCACGCAGTTTCTCGATTTCGGACTTCATATCAACCACAATGTGAGAAATAGACAGATCCGTGCACTTGGAGCCGATGGTGTTGGTCTCCCGATTCATTTCCTGAATCAAGAAATCAATCTTGCGACCCACGATGCCCCCCTCGGCCAGCATGGTGCGGAACTGTGTGATATGACTACGCAGACGCACCGTTTCTTCGTCCACTGCGACCTTGTCTGCAAAGATTGCAGCTTCCGTCAGGATACGGGCTTCGTCGATCTGCGTGTTGCCCAGCACCTCCTGCAGTTTGGTATAGAGCTTATCCCGATAACTTTGCACTGTCTGGGGTGAACGGGTCTCAACCTGCGTCACATAATCCTCCAATGTGGCCAGCTTGCACAGCAGATCTGCCTGCAGCTTTTCACCCTCGGCCGAGCGCATCCGATCATAGTCCGCAAGTGCCAGATCCAGAACAGAAAACAGATCCGTAGCCAGTGCATCCTGATCCTGGGGTACCTTTTCAACGGTCAGGACATCTGGGAAATGGGCCAGTTTAGAAACCGTCACATCATTGGTGATATGAAAGCATTCCGCCATTTCCTTCCATGCATCCAGATAGCTTTCCGCCAGAGGCTTGTTGAGTGTTACAGCCACTGCATCGGATTGAGTGCTTTCCACAGTGACAAAAACATCTACCTTGCCACGGGAGGTGGCCTCTTTGATCTTGGTTTTGATTCCCTCTTCGGCAAATACAAGGGTGCGAGGCAGACGGACCGAGCAGTCCAGATAGCGGTTGTTGACACTTCGCAGCTCGATGACAATGGAGCGACCATTGAGAATGGCCTCGCCCCGACCGTAGCCGGTCATACTTTTAATCATACAAACACCTCGTTGGAGTTCTTTTTCATTCACAATCTGTTATTATATCAAGAATTTCTGATCCTGTAAAGTCAACGATGCCGAAACATACGGCGAAGCGGAGGAATCAGTCGCGCTTGCAGCAACGCCATGACTTTTGTAAAAGCGAGATCATAGAGCAAAAACAGTACACTGCCAACCAAACAAAGCGTGGGCTTCAGAGGGATGGGGTAAGTCCACTGTGAAAGGAAATCCCCCCAAAGCAACTGAGATGCAAACTGCAAAAGCAGAAGAAACACCACATTGAAAAAAACAAGCTTCGCACCAATGGTAGCCAAGCGGCTGCGCAAACGCTCAAATCGGATTTTAAGAAGCGGATAAAGCCCGAAGAGGCTGGCAAACAGAATGACGGCATGCTTACCCGGAACAATCAGCAAAGAGAGCAGACTTGTGGCGAGGTAACACAGTAATCCGGTCAAAGAACCAGAGGCGGAAACCGCCACTGCCACAGCAAGGCCAGCCACAGCGGTAACACCGGTCCAGCCGGTAGGTGTTATGCCGGCGGCAAACAGAAACACGCAAGCAACCGCTGACAACAAGGCTGCCTGAGCTAATATTTGTGTTGAAATTGGCTTCGAGGTGCGCATTAGCACCGACCTCCTCCGCAAAGGCAATTCAGACACATCAGCGTGGTGCAGCAATCCATAGCATCCGCGCCGGCATTATACCCGTTAGTGCGATAAGACTGACCGCCCTGCTGCATCATATTGTAGGCCTGCCGATATTCCACATTGCCGGGATCCATGCTGACAGCACGCTGATAGTTCATCATTGCTTCATCCAGCCAACCTTTTCGATAGGATACGCTTCCCTGCAGGAAAAACCATTCAGCATCCTGTCTGGGCGCTTCGCGCAAAAGAGATTCTGCTTGGTAAATATCGCCAGCGTTAATGGCGTTGCGCACACGGGCATATAAAGGATCGGCATTGCCACGCTGCTGCTGATAGCCATTATAGCTGCTCCCGCCGCCATAAGTCCCGTTCCGGTAGGCGCCGGAGGAGCTGGAGCCGGATGCAGAAGAAGTGTGATAAGCACCTCCGCCGGCACGCATTTTCGTAATGGACTCGTATGCTTCGTTGATCTCCTTCATCTTTGCCTCGGCAAGATCCGCAAGCGGGTTGTCCTGATAGTTGTCGGGATGATACTTGCGAGCAAGCGCGCGATAGGCACGCTTTACTTCGTCATCAGAGGCGTCTGGGGAGATGCCAAGTATGCTGTAGGGATCGTTCATAGTTGATTTAACTCCTGTTTCTTTTGTCTGTATCGTTTTTTCCATTCACCGGAAAAGACAAGGGTTCGTACCATGCCAAGACCTGCGCAGAGAACATTTTCAATTAGGGGATCATTGTATCCAAAATTGCCAAGATGATAGGCTGAAACGGCAAGGTGCTCTGAATGCTCCACGGTGCGGAGCATCTGTTCTTTTGCTTGCTCCCATGCGCATGGATCTTCTGTTCTTGACAGTTGGAAGCGAGCTGCCACGGGATTATAATGCCCGTGCCTTAAATCCTCATCCAAGTCATCCCATGCATCAATCAGATAGATCCATCGGCCGAGATGATAGAGCAGTTGTTCCACAGATCGGCGTGAGGCCTCATCCCAATCAGAAGGGACCATGGAGGTCATGATGTGCCCAAAGCAATCTGCTGTGCGGTCAATGGAGGGACAGTTTTCTCGTTCCAGTGCACTTAGTGCGGTGATTTGAGATCCAATGGCATCATTGAGATCTGGGTTTTTTTGCTTTGCTTTGGAAAAAGAGTGGTGAAATAAGCCAAGTTCCAGATACGGGAGAATGCGATGTATACCTCTCTCGTCCTGAAGCTGGTCCTTTAATTTCCAATACACCAGAAGAACACTGATATCTGCGGCCGCATCAAGGCCGGGATCGGATTCACAAACGGTCCTTCCCTTATAAGGGGAGGACAAACAACGCTTGCAGCAGGTGCAGGGACGCTGTTGCTGCGTACGCAGAAGCAGTGCTAAAAAGGTGAAATCGTAATTGAGTAAGAACTGGGCCCAAAACCCGTAGCGTTGTTTCAATGTGTGGCAAAGACCGCAGTAGGTTGCCCGATAGTGTTTCCATTGCTCCTCCGAAAGCTTTTCTTTGGAGGGTAGAACATAACCAAACATAGTTAACCCTTCGAGATGTCTACGACCACCTGATATTCGCCAATGGCACCAACCGTAGAACTGCCGTGTACGCCGACAACTGCAGTGAGCGTACGCTTGCCTACGGAAATATCCTTGAGATTGGCCAAATCAACGGTGACATAGACATCCTTATCCAAAACCAGTGACATGACATCTGAGGTCCCACGAATACGAACGGTCAGATTATCGGTCAGGGACTTGACTTGATACCCTTCTGGCTTGTTGATGAGTTCGATGTTATTCGTTTCTACCGTTCGGGTGGTCAGGCCTTCTACGGAAACAACGACCGAAGCAGTCCCATTGCCGGAGATCACCTTCACGCCTTCCGGCGTATTGATGCTGAAGCTGAAGATGTCCGAAGTTACAATGTCAGACAGCTTAATAGAACCTAATTTAATACTTTCAACTGTGGCAAGCGTTTCTGGTGTGCCGGAAATGGTTACTGTGGGAGCAGGATTGATCGAATACTGGACATGCTCCTCGGTTGCACCGCCGCCGGGAATGAATTCCACGACAAGGGGAACTTCCTTCACGATCTGAATGGGGAAAATGGTGTAAATCATGTTGTCACTCATAGCAATGTGCAATGATTTTGGATCCAGAACAGTGCCATCCGCATCCAGAAGCTCAACCGGAAGTTCACCGGACCAAGTGGTGCTGAGATCCATAGCTTCCAGACGAACGCGGGCAGATGCTACGGTGTCGATGACACTGCGCTCGCCGGTGACAGTGATATTGGGAACTTCAAACTGGAAGTCTTCATCGCTGAACAGTGCACCCTCTACAGCTGTGCCCTCAAAAACACCTTGCAGCACCAGTTCTTTTGTTTCCATCTGAACAACATGAACATCAATGCGCTTGGCGCTCTGGTTTTTGGTGCTGACGCCGGAAACCGGAAAGTCCACTGAATAAGTAAGACTGTAGGTGCCTTCTCCATGAATTTGGGAGGCGGCCTGCACTGTGATTTTGGTGTTGGAGCGGTCGATTTTAGCTAATGTTGATCTGGGCCCCACAACAGTCAAAGAGAGGGTCACATCTTTTCCATCTACGATCATCAAGCCTTGATCGGCCAGAATGTCTTCACCGACAAAGGTGACCGGAATATTAGTCAGATGTTTGGTCTGGTCCGGAACTTCGACGATGTCTACAT
>JARIAU010000098.1 GCA_029257695.1 Oscillospiraceae bacterium | reverse complement strand
GAAGTGAGGATATAAAGACAAGGGGGATGCTCTGGCTTCTCTTTAGCTTGTACAAACTTTTCAACTGGCTTTTATTAAACAGGTGAAAAGTGAAGGTAGCTGAGGGAGGAGGCGTGAACTTCAAAGACGCCCTGGGTCAAGGTTCCGGTTTTGTCCATCACCACGGCCTTGGCCGAGGCGACTTGCTCCATGGCGCTGCCGCTCTTGAAGAGGATCTTTTGTTTGGATGCGGCGCCGATGCCGGCAAAGAAGGAGAGAGGAACACTTAGCACCAAAGCACAGGGGCAGGAGATGACTAGGAAGGAAAAGGCGGTTTTGACCCAGTAGGCCCAGTCACCGGTGATTGCACCGGGAATGAGGGCAGTCAGCACAGCCAACGCTACCACAATGGGGGTATAGATGCGGCTGAAGCGAGTGAGGAAACGGTCGATGGCAGGCTTCGATGCGGCGGCTTCTTCCACACTGTGAAGGATGCGAGTCACCATGGATTGGGCCAAAGGCTGCTCCACACGGAGTTGCAGCGGACTGGACAGGTTGACCCAACCGGAAGTGACGGCATCGCCGGCAGACACGGACACCGGGACGCTCTCGCCGGTGATGGCAGAGGTGTCCAACTGACTGTCACCGGAAAGTACGGTGCAGTCCAGCGGCACACGGTCGCCGGGGCGGACCAGAATGGTCTGGCCAATCTGCGCCTGTTCTGTCGGCAGTGAGGAGGTCTGTCCATCTTCCACCAAAAGCACTTCTTCTGCACGAAGATCCAAGGCTTCCATGACATTGCCCCGGGTTTGTGCAACGGCGCGCTCCTCAAAGTACTCACCGATGCGGTAAAACACCATTACACCCAAGGCTTCTCCGTATTCACCAATGGCAAAGGCACCCAATGTGGCAATGGACATCAGGAACTGCTCATCCAGTGCTTTGCCTCGGGAGAGATTGATGCCGGCCTGCTTCAACACGCTGGAACCACAGAGCAGGTATCCAATCACATACACGGCCAAAGCGATGATGCTGGTGTTCAGCGGAGCGGTGACAGGCAGGAAGTGCTCCAGCAGCTTGCCGATCAGAAGAGCGGCAATGCCGGAACCAATGACGGTCAGTTCCTTTTTATCCAACGGAACGGCAGTCTTGCGGCCGATGGGAGAGAGAGATTGCTTGGTCACAATCACATCCGGTTCGATGGCGGCACAGATCCGTTGGATTTCTTCCAAAGGCAGCGGGCCGGCGGGGCGGGTGATCCGGAGTTGTCCGGTGGCATATGTGAGAGAGCAATGGGTGACACCCTCCAAATGCTGAATGGTTTCTTCTATTTTGGCAGCGCAGTGGGCGCAGCCCAGATGCTCCAGTCCGTAAACGGAAGTGCCTTGGGTGGGCAGGGACTGCACCGGAGAGGCTTCGTTGAGAGGATGATGCTCGTGTCCGCAGCCACAGGCATCTTCATGAGGATGCTCGTGCCCGCAGCCACAGGCGTCTTCGTGAGGATGCTCGTGCCCACAGCCACAGGCATCTTCGTGAGGGTGCTCGT
The DNA here is from genome assembly GCA_029257695.1 of Oscillospiraceae bacterium. Taxonomy (GTDB): domain Bacteria; phylum Bacillota; class Clostridia; order Oscillospirales; family Oscillospiraceae; genus UMGS1766. Next base: position 34,967 of record JARIAU010000098.1, on the reverse strand, counting down.
GTCCACAGCCACAGGACTTGTCCTTAGGGGGAGAAGGGAGGCGGCTGTTGGCGCCGTGTGCAGGGGTGCAGCCGTCGTCGGGAAAAGCGGAAAGGTGGTTCGACATAGGATCGCCTCCGTTATCAATGAAATATCATATGAACACTTGTTCATGTGTCGATATGATAATAGCACGCAGCAGGTTACTTGTCAATATCAAGGTTCAAAAGATTTAAGAGCAGCGCATGGAGAGAAGCACAGGACAGAAACATAGAGAACAGGCTGAACTGGGCAGGAAAACAGTTTACATTATTGAAATGTATGATACAATGAAACAAAGCAGAAGACAGAGGCAATGCCTGTCGAGGGAGTGGTGATTCCGCCCGGTATTGTGTGTTTGACACGGGAAAGTGCGGAAATCCTTGCGAGGGGAGAAAGCCGGAAGTCCGAATGCAGGTGCGAAGAATTGCGAAAAGACGGAAAATGGATGGCGAATGTGAGAAAAAATGCAACCTTTTTTGCGAATAAGAAGAAGTTTTGAACTTTTTCTAAACGGCGGAAAAGTACTTGTATTTTTTGCGCAAATAGAATAAAATACATAATGAGTTTCTGTGAAATTGTACGCGCCGTTTTTACGGCGAGGAAAGGAAGTGCTCCGGAATGAGAATTCAGATGGAAAACGGCTGGGTCATTATCGGCAACGATGTGTTCACCCAGATTGCAGGCGCAGTTGCAACTAATTGCTTTGGCGTCAAGGGTATGGCGGTTCGTTCCAAGACCGATGGTCTGGTCCATTTGCTCCGCCGTGAGTCCATGTCGAAGGGCGTGAAGGTGACTCCCAACGAGGACGGCACCGTCACCATTGATCTGCATATCATTGTGGACAGCGGCGTGAATATCGCTGCGATCAGCAGTGCAATTACCAAGGAAGTTGCTTATAAGGTCAAGCAGTTTACCGGTGTTGAGGTAAGCAGCGTGGAGATCTTTATCGACTCCGTCTCGTTTGCCTGATCCTGCTTTGGATTCGGCGAGTGAATGGATAACGGAAAGGAAGAAACCGATTTATGATTGATATTATCGAAGGTGAACAGCTGCGCAGCATGATCCGATACGGCGCTGCCGCTATTCAGGCTGAGAAGCAGGCAATCAATGATTTGAATGTGTTCCCTGTGCCTGACGGCGATACCGGAACCAATATGAGCATGACGATTGGCGCTGCCGTGACGGCACTGGCCAACAAGTCCGGCAATGTGAGCGACATCGCCGCTGCGAACGCCTCTGCGCTGCTGCGTGGTGCGCGCGGCAACTCCGGCGTCATCCTGTCCCTGCTGTTCCGTGGCATTTCCCGCTCTCTGAAGGGCAAGGAGACCATGGATGGTGTGGATTTTGCCTCCGCTCTGTGCGAAGGTGTTTCTGCTGCATACGGTGCTGTGATGAAGCCCGCTGAGGGCACCATTCTGACGGTGGCCCGTCTGTCGGCAGATCGTGCTGCCGAAGCCTGCATGGAGGACACCAGCTTCCAGTATGTGTTGGAGGCTGTGCTGGCCCGTGGTGAAGAGGCTTTGGCAGATACCGTCAATCAGAACCCGGTGCTGAAGAAGGCCGGTGTTGTGGATGCCGGTGGTAAGGGCTTCTTGGTTATTCTGGGCGGTATGCTGTCCTTCCTGAAGGGCGAGCCCATGGCCGAGGGCGGCGAAGAAGTGGAAGTCAAGGCGAAGGCGGACTTTACCACCTTCGAGACCGGCGAGATCAAGTTTGGCTACTGCACCGAGTTTATCTGCTCCCGTGATAACGAGAAGGACCCCAGTGCTCTGCGCACCTTCCTGAACGATCTGGGTGACAGCATGGTGCTGGTGGATGACGAGGAAATCATTAAAGTACATGTCCACACCAACCACCCCGGTAAGGTGCTGGAAGAGGCACTCACCTATGGTGCACTGCTGAAGGTGAAGATCGAGAATATGCGTGAGCAGCACACGGAACTGATGTCCGAAATGGGTGAGGCCCAGCAGGAAGAGGACGGCGCACGCAAGATCGCACCCAATGAGAAGAAGTACGGCTTCGTCTCTGTCTGCGCTGGCGAGGGACTGAACGAAGTGTTCAAGGATCTGGGCGTGGATGCCATGGTGTCCGGCGGTCAGACGATGAACCCCTCCACGGAGGACCTGCTGAAGATGGTGGATGCCACGCCCGCAGAAGTGGTTTTTGTCCTGCCCAACAACAAGAACATCATCATGGCCGCGCAGCAGTGCATCCCGCTGTCTGAGACCAAGAAGGTTGTGGTTGTGGAGACCAAAACCGTGCCCCAGGGCATTGCAGCGATGATGGCTGTGGATCTGGATGCGGAAAATGAGGATGTTCTGGCAGCTGCCATGATGGAGGCTGCGGAAAGTGTCCAGACTGCCCAGATCACCTATGCGGCGCGCAATTCCGACATGGATGGACTGAGCATCAAGGAAGGCGACTATTTGGCGCTGCTGAACGGCAAGCTGCATGGCACATCCCCCGACATCACCGAGACGCTGACCGCTTTGGCCAACTCCGCCAAAGAAGCGGATGCAGAGTTCATTACGCTGTTTTACGGCGAGGATGTGACGGAGGAACAGGCGGCACAGGCAGAGGCTCTGTTTGCTGAGATCTGCCCCGATGCAGAGGTGTCCACCATCGCCGGTGGTCAGCCTGTGTACTATTACCTGATTTCCATCGAGTAATCGCAAGCGAATGAGAAAACGGCGCAGTTCTCTTGGGAACTGCGCCGCTTTTTATGGCTTGAGGCTGCGAATGAATCCTGTGAGGGAGGCACTGCGAAGGTCTCCGCCTACCACCTGTCCCTCTCGTACCAGCAGGTCGGCCAGTACATTGGGGTCTCCGCTGGGGTAGTTCAGTACGGAGAAGGTGTAGCGCCGGACCGGCTGTCCTAAATCATCCTGTAGATCGAACCCGGCGGAGCGCTGAAGGTCCAGAAAGTCTTCGCTCAACTGCTTGTCCAAGCAAAAATCCTCGCTGGAGAGCGGGTTTGGGTCCACTTGCCAGCCCATCTGCTCCAATGTTTCAAGACAAAGCGATACTTCGTTGATGGGGGCACTGGCGGGTGCGGAGCCGGCGCGGGAAAACAGCAGCAGACCCAGCAGAAGCAGTCCGATGGCTCCGGCGGCCAGAATCAGGTTGCGTTTTTTTACCTTATATACAATAAACATCTTGTCCACCTCACCCTTAGTATATGCGGAGGTGGCATCGGTTAGAAGCGGAGGAAGGGTATGGGAAAACAACTTCGTTTGGATAAATTGTTGGCGGACACCGGACGGTGGAGCCGAAAGGAAGCGAAGCTGCTGCTCAAGCAGGGAAGAGTGAAGGTGGACGGTGCGGTAGAAAAAAGTGGGGATCGGAAGGTGGAGCCCCAGCTTGCTGTGGTGACAGTGGATGGAGAAGGCCTGCGGTGGGCAGAATTTCGGTATCTGATGCTCCATAAACCCGGCGGAGTGCTGACGGCGACCGAAGATCGGCATCAGAAAACGGTGCTGGATCTGCTGCCGCCGGATTGTCGGGATTTGTTTCCGGTCGGACGGTTGGACAAGGATACCGAGGGATTGCTGCTGCTGACGGATGACGGGGAACTGGCCCATCATTTGCTCTCGCCCAAGCATCATGTGGATAAATGTTATCTGGCTTGCATTGAGGGAGAGGTGGATGAAGCAGACTGTGCGGCATTTCGTTCGGGTATCGTACTGGGGGATGGAACAAAATGCCTGCCGGCAGAACTGGAATCGCTGGGTGCGGGAAAATGTCTGGTCACCCTGCGGGAAGGAAAATTCCATCAGGTCAAGCGGATGCTGGCCTCTCGAGGTAAGCCTGTGGTGGGATTGAAGCGGCTTTCTATGGGTACACTTCGGCTGGACGAGGGGCTGAAACCGGGTGAATTTCGGCCGTTGACGGAAGCGGAGGAGACAGAACTGAAAAAGCTCTAAAAATTTTCGTCATTTTATACAAAATAATCCTGCAAACCTATTGAAAAAGACAAGGAGAAATGCTAAGATATAAATATCTTTGGAGAGTTTGTACAAGCACTTTGTTAAGGGAGGAAGGATTTAGTATGTCCAGCCGCGTTTTTCAGAGCGTAGTCCTGCAGTTGAAGGAGAGCACCACCCGTGCGATCGGTGTGATCGATGCCAGCGGTGCCATTGTGGCCTGCAGCGAACTGAATCGCATTGGGGAGACCCTGACCGGCAGTGTGGATGTGATCAGTGCGGAGCATGGCGGCCTGATTATCCATAAGGGAAACACATTCAAGGCACTGCACAGTATGGGCGGGCAGTTCGATTATGCCGTCTTTGTGGCCGGGGAAGATGATGCATCCGGCATGATTTGCTCCATGGCAGCGGTGGCGCTGAACGGAGCCAAGGCTTATTTTGATGAAAAGCACGATAAAGCAACCTTTGTGAAGAGCATTTTGTCGGACAACATTCTGTTGGGTGACATTTATGTTCGTGCAAAGGAACTGCATTTCGTGGCGGAAGCTCCCCGCGCGGTGTTTTTGATCCGACAGGAGGAGAGTGTGGATGTTTCGGTGATCGATGTGGTGCAGAATATGTACCCCGACCGCCAGAATGACTATGTCATTTCCATCAGCGAGACGGATGTGGCCCTGGTCAAGCAGGTTCCGGAAAACATCACCACCAAGGAACTGTATAAAATTGCAAAGGGCATCGAGGAGGCCGTGTCCACCGAGCTGAAGGTGAAGGTCATCATCGGCATCGGCACAGTGGTCGGCCATGTGCGTGATCTGGCCCGTGCCTATCAGGAGGCCCAGATGGCCATTGAAGTAGGCAAAGTGTTTGAGACGGAGCGCAGTGTCATCAATTATGAGAACCTGGGCATTGGCCGCCTGATCTATCAGCTGCCGACCACCCTGTGCGATATGTTCCTGCAGGAAGTGTTTAAGAAGAATCCGATTGATTCGCTGGATCAGGAGACGCTGTTCACCATCAACAAGTTCTTTGAAAATAACCTGAATGTGTCTGAAACCGCCCGTAAGCTGTTCGTCCACCGAAACACGCTGGTGTATCGGTTGGAGAAGATCAAAAAGCTCACCGGTCTGGACCTGCGGGAGTTTGACGATGCAATCACCTTCAAGGTGGCATTGATGGTTAAAAAGTACCTCACTTCCCGTGGAATTGACTTATAATTGACATTTTTTGCAGTGGGTCGGCAATGCTGCCGGCCCACTGTTTCTAATTGTTAATTTTTGTAGAAAATTGAAATTAAATTGACATAATTATCCCCCGTGTGTATAATTATCCTTGTATTTGGAGAAATTTAACCGATTTCGTGTGAGAGGTATCCTATGATTCGATTCAGCAATGTAAGAAAGAAATATTCCAACGGGACAGTGGCCCTGAAGGGACTGTCGTTTGAGCTGAAAGACGGAGAATTTGCCTTTCTGGTGGGACCTTCCGGCGCAGGTAAGAGTACGATCCTCAGCCTGTTGACGGCGGAAGAACCGATCAGCAGCGGCAATCTGATGGTCAATGGTTACAACCTGAACACCATTCGTCCCAAGCAGGTGCCCTATCTGCGCCGCAGCCTTGGCATTGTCTTTCAGGATTTCCGTCTGATTGAAAAAAAGACGGTGTATGACAACATGGCCTTTGCCATGCAGATTTTGGGTGCATCGCCCAGAGAAATGCGTAACCGCATTCCTTATGTGCTGGAACTGGTGGGTCTGGAAGGCAAGGAGAACCGCTATCCCGGCGAGCTTTCCGGTGGTGAGCAGCAGCGTGTGGCCATTGCCCGTGCGCTGGTGAATAACCCCAGCACGATCATTGCGGACGAGCCTACCGGTAACCTGGACCCGGAGCGCTCTTTGGAGATTATGACGCTCCTGGAGCGGATCAATGCCTTGGGCACCTCTATGCTGGTGGTCACCCATGAGCAGGGCCTGGTCAACCATTTCAACAAGCGAGTGATTCATATTGCAGACGGCAAGGTCGTCAGCGACAAGGAGGATGGATTCTACATCTATGAAGAAGAGAACGAAGAGAAGAGGTCGTAATTTCGGCTACTATGTGCGCGAAGGATTCCGAGGGTTTATCGGACACGGCTTCATGTCCTTGGCCGCCGTCACCATCATTGCAGCTTGCTTGTTGGTCACCGGCAGTTTTTCCTTGGTTGCACTGAATATTGATTATAACCTGACGAAACTGATGTCGGAAAACGAGTTTTTGGCGTATGTGGATGAAACGCTGACGGATGAAGAGGCGTTGGAGCTGCAAAGCCAGATCGAAGCAGTGGACAATGTGGTGGAGGTCACCTTTATCAGCCGTGGCGATGCCAAGAATAGCTATCTGGAAAGCATTGAAGCGGAGGATGACCTGTATAACAGCCTGCCGGACAGTGTGCTGCGCCACCGCTACTCCATTCGGGTGAATGACTTGAGTAAGTTGGAGGATACCATTGCCAAGGTGGGTGAAATCAGCGGTGTGGCGGACACCAATGCCGCCATTGATGTGGCCAATGGCTTCATCAATCTGCGCAATGCCATTGCCGTGGTGGCAGTTGGTCTGGTGGGTGTGCTGTTGATCGTGTCCCTGTTCATTGTGTCCAACACCATCAAGCTGGCCACCTTGTCCCGCCAGCAGGAAATTGCTATTATGAAGATGTGTGGTGCAACCAACGGTTTCATCCGGATGCCCTTCGTGGTGGAAGGTATGCTGTTGGGTCTGCTTAGCGCCGGCATTGGGTTTGGCCTTCAGTGGGGACTTTACAATTTGATGCTGCAGGTGCTTAGCAGCGCTACTTCGATCCAGCTGATCCATGTGGTGGCATTTACCACGCTGGCACCCTTTGTGGCTCTGATTTATGTGGTGATTGGTCTGTTGGTTGGCGTGATGGGCAGTATGATGACCATTCGCAAGTATCTGCAGGTTTGATATGAAGGTGAATTTGTTTTGAGTAAGCATTCCAAGAAAAATTACGGCTGGGATAAACGCCGTATCGCAATGGCGGCGATTGCCGGAGGTATGGCTGTGCTGATGTTGGTTCAGGTTGTGATGATGTCCATTGCATAACGGAAAGAGGTAGAACACATGAAGCGTATCGTACCAAAACTCCAGCGTTATCTGGCAATGGGTTTGTCGCTCCTGATTTTGATGACGGTGCTGGTGATGCCGGCGGCGGCTGTGACCAAAGGAGAAATCAATGCCTTGAAGGAACAGGCGGAGGACCTGCAAAAGCAGGAGTCCGACATGAACCGAAAGGTGGAGCGGTTGAAAAACGATGCCTCCTCCAAGCTGGAGGAGAAGGCTCTGCTGGAACAGCAGGTGGGAGTTCTGATGGGGCAGATTTCCGTGTCGGAGCGCCTGCTGGCAGAGTTGGAGGACCAGATTCAGCAGAATCAGGTCGAACTGGAAGAAGCTACGGCCAAGGAAAGTGCCTTCTATGAGGAGTTCTGCGACCGGTTCCGTGATATGGAGGAACAGGGGCCTTTGTCTTATTGGTCCATTCTGTTCAGTTCCTCGAATTTTGCTGATTTACTCGATCGCCTTGTGTTTGTTCGTGAGGTGGCACAGTATGACAATCAGCTGCTGGAAGAACTGCGTCAGATTCGCAGCGAAGTGGAAACGGCCCGAAATGATCTGCTGACCAATCAGGCGGACCAGGAAAAGACGCAGAAGGACTTGGAACGGCAGAAGGAAAATCTGGCAGAGGAAGAAGCTGCAATTGAAGCTGCTTTGGCAGATATTCAGGCCAATCAGGACGCTTACGCCGGACAGCTGGCTGATTTACAGGAGGAAGCGTCCAAGCTGGACCGTGACATTGCTTCGGCCGAGCGTCGTTACGAAGAGGAACGCAAGCCTGCGCCCCCTCCTCCTCCGCCTCCTCCGGCGAAACCGGATCAGCCGGAAGAGCAGAAGCCGGCGCCCAATCCTTCCGGCATGGTCTGGCCGTGCAGCAGCCATCGAGTCACATCTCCCTTTGGACATCGAGACAGCCCCACGGCGGGAGCTTCGTCCTATCACAATGGCATCGACATCGGTGCACCGGCCGGCTCCGCCATTTATGCGGCCGCCAGTGGCACGGTGGTAAGTGCCGGATATAGTTCGGCTCGTGGTTTTTACATTGAGATCAGCCATGGCAATGGGATGAAGACGGTGTATATGCACTGTATGGCTCTGTATGTCAGCGCCGGAGATCAGGTGTCCGCCGGACAGCATATTGCTGCGGTGGGAAGCACCGGAATCTCCACTGGCCCTCATCTTCACTTTGGAGTGATGGTCAATGGCTCTTATCGGGATCCCATGGATTATGTCGGTTGATTGAACCCTGACTGAATTGAAATCGGTGCAGCCGGAACACAGGCTGCACCGATTTTTTTAGGAGCTGTGGGTTAGAGAAGGGGGCCTATCGGAGGACACCATGTCGTTGCAGTCCTTTGCGTGCAATGGCAGTCCCGCAAAGAAGGGAATACAGAAAAGGCCAAGGAAAAGGAATGGACAAAACGGGCGTGTATCGCATTTGCGATACACGCCCGTTGTTTGTTTGGAATTCCGTTTGGTTGGATTAGTAGCAGACACCCTGAGCCAGCATAGCGTCGGCTACCTTCAGGAAACCGGCAATGTTAGCACCGGCCTGAATGTCGCCCTTCATGCCGAACTGCTCGGCGGCACTGGCGCAGGCGGCATAAATGGTTTCCATGATGCCCTTCAGCTTGCTGTCCACTTCCTCGAAGGTCCAGCTGATGTGTCCGGCATTCTGGCTCATTTCCAGACCGGAGGTTGCAACACCGCCGGCATTGGAAGCCTTGCCGGGGCTGTACAGCAGACCTGCACCCTTGATGGCGGAAATCGCTTCCGGCGTGCAGGGCATGTTGGCACCTTCAAAGACACCCAGGCAGCCGTTGGCAATCAGGGCCTTGGCACTGTCCAAATCCAGCTCGTTCTGGGTGGCACAGGGGAGTGCCAGATCACAGGGGACCGTCCAGATGCCGGAGCATCCCTCCACATACTTGGCCGTGGGGACATAGTCCACATAGCTGCGGATACGCTCACGCTTGACTTCCTTGATCTCACGGATGACCTGATAGTCGATGCCGTTCTCGTCCACGATGTAACCATTGGAGTCGCTCATGGCAATGACCTTGCCGCCCAGTGCAGTGGCCTTCTGATTGGCGTAAATGGCCACATTGCCGGAACCGGAAATGACCACACGCTTGCCCTCAAAGCTCATGCCGTTGTCTTTGAGCTGTGCATCGGCAAAATAGCACAGGCCAAAACCAGTGGCCTCTTTGCGGGCCAGAGAGCCGCCATAGCTCAGGCCCTTGCCGGTCATCACGCCGGTCCAGGTGTTGGTGAGACGCTTGTACTGGCCGAACATATAGCCCACCTCACGGGCGCCCACGCCAATGTCGCCGGCAGGCACATCGGTATCCTCGCCAATGTGCTTGGACAGTTCCGTCATAAAGCTCTGGCAGAAACGCATGACCTCGCCGTCGCTCTTGCCCTTGGGATCAAAGTCGGAACCACCTTTGCCGCCGCCCATGGGCAGGGTGGTGAGGGCATTTTTGAAGACCTGCTCAAAGCCCAGGAACTTGATGATGGACAGGTTGACATTGTCACGGAAACGGATGCCGCCCTTGTAGGGGCCGATGGCGGAATTATACTGCACACGGTAGCCCCGGTTGACCTGCACCTTGCCGGCATCGTCCACCCAGGAGACACGGAAGGTAATGATGCGCTCCGGCTCCACCATGCGGCCGATGATGTTCTGCTGCTCATAGCGGGGATCACTCTCCACCACAGGGATCAGCGTTTCCAGAACCTCATGCACTGCCTCCAGAAACTCGTGCTGCTCGGGATAACGACCCTGCAGCTCTTCGTAGATACCATTCAAGTATGCGTTGCGGATAGCCATAGACAAATCTTCCTTTCCAGATATTGATCGGCGTCGCCGCCAAAGGGGAGACGACATCGAAACACAATCCTCTCCGGACTGCAATCGTCGGATTCATATAGACTAAGTATAGTCTATAATGAAAGAAAAATCAATAAAAATTTCATTTCGAAGAGATAAAACGAAAAAATACAAAGAAAAAGCGCTGTTATGAATGAAAGAATGACTCTGGCTGCAAAAAAGAGGCCCAGACGCAGGGAACAGACAAAAGGCAGCGGCCCAAACTTCAGAAAATCTTCAAAATGTCTTTACATTTGTGATTTAGTGTGCTAACATGATAATACACAAAAGCAAAGAAAAGGGAGGAAGCTCCAATGAGACGAACGAAGCGAGGTTTGATGTTGATACTGACTGTGGCCCTGATGCTGGGTCTTGCATCCTGTGGTGGAACCCATAGAGGGGATGCCGTCTATGCAGTGGAAGCCGGCTCGGCCGGAGAGGCGGCGGCACTGGAACAGGGCTGGGAAATCCGAGCGGTTTCCAGCCAGGCGGCGGCCTTGATGGAAGTTCAGTCGGGGACTTCGGATCGGGCGGTCGTGGATCAGCTGATGGCAGGGGCGATGATCGGAGATGGTACCAGCTATCCGGATTTGGTGTTGGGAGAGTCTCTGACGGAAGAGTTCTATGCGGTGGGCTGCCGCAAAAATTCGGACTTGAAGGATCTGATCCAGTGGGTGCTTGCGGAGCGGTATGCCGACGGAACCGTCACCGCTTTGGCCAAGAGGTACGGACTTGAGTCTATGCTGGTGGAGTTGGAGGAGACCGCAGCGTTTGAGCCTTCCGGGGATACGACTGACACCAGCGATGTCCGCTATATCCAGCAGAAGGGCACCCTGTTGGTCGGAACTACTGCGTTTGCACCATTGGATTATCGCAATGAGCAGGGTGAATGGATTGGCTTTGATGCGGAATTGGCCCGGTTGGTGGCAGAAGAACTGGGGGTGCAAATTGAATTTGTAGAGATCGAGTGGGACAGCAAGCTGATGGAACTGGAATCCAAAGCGGTGGATGTGCTGTGGAACGGCATGACACTCACGGAGGAGGTTCGCAGCGGAGCCAACTGTACCGCACCTTATTGCCGCAATGCACAGGTGATTGTGGAGCCCGGAGTGTAAGCGGGTCAGAGGAGAAACAACGGCAGAGAGGAGCGGATTCTCTCTGCCGTTTGTCCTTTGCTGAACATCAGAGAAAATGGAGGAATATCCTATGTTTTGGACTGTCACACAAGCCCTGCTGGAAGGGTTTGGCACAGCGTTGGAGTTGTTTGGTCTGACGCTGCTGTTTTCGCTCCCGTTAGGCCTGGGGCTGGCCTTTTGTCTGCGAAGCCAATGGGCCCCTCTGAACCACGGAGGGCGATGGGTGGGCCGCCGGATGGCTCGGTTCCGCCCCGTTCGTGGTCTGGTTCAGTTGTTGGTTTGGGTCATGCGTGGAACTCCGCTCATGCTTCAGCTGTTTGTTGTTTACTACGGGCCGGGCCTGCTGATGGACCATAACCCTTGGGGGCGAACCCGGATGCTGCCCTGTGTGCTGGCCTTTGTCATCAACTATGCCTGTTATTTTGCAGTGATTTTCCGTGGAGGGATGGACAGTGTGCCGGAAGGTCAGCGAGAAGCCGGAGAAGTGCTGGGATTGAGCCGAACCCAGATCTTCTTCCGTATCACACTGCTGCCCATGGTGAAGCGCATTGTGCCGCCCATGTCCAACGAAATCATCACGCTGGTGAAGGACACCTCGCTGGCCCGTGTGGTGGCCATCAGTGAGCTGATTCGCTGCGGAGAGCGCTTTATGAAAAGCGACGGACTTCTCTGGCCGTTGTTCTATACCGGGCTGTTCTATTTGGTGTTCAATGGATTGCTGACGCTGTTCTTCCAATGGGTGGAACGAAACTTGAGTTATTTCAAGGGGTGAGGAGGCTGTTATATGGCAATGTTAGAAGTGAAGGGCATTCGAAAGACCTTTGGTGGTCAGGATGTACTGAAGGGGATTGATTTTTCCTTGGAGCGGGGACAGGTATTGGCCATAATCGGAGCCTCCGGCAGCGGAAAAACCACCTTGCTTCGCTGCATCAATCAGTTGGAGCAGGCCACGGAGGGAACGGTTTGGGTGGATGGAAGAGTGGTACTGGATGCGAACCATCCGGTGGCTCAAACAGAGCGGGAGCGGAGAGAAAATCGGCTGCGCCTTGGGTTTGTATTTCAGGCGTTCCACCTGTTTCCGCAATATACGGCGCTGCAGAATGTGATGCTTGCACCCCAACTGCAGGCAAAGCAGCAGCCGGACTACAAGAAGCACAAAGCGGAACGGCTGGAACAGCTGCGGCGGGAGGCACAGGCACTGCTGGAACAGGTGGGATTGGGTGATCGGGCGAATTGCTACCCACACCAGTTGTCCGGAGGGCAGCAGCAGCGGGTGGCCATTGCCCGTGCGCTGGCCATGAAGCCGGACATACTGTGCTTTGATGAGCCTACCTCCGCATTGGACCCAGAGCTGACCGGAGAAGTGCTGAAGGTCATCCGTGCGCTGGCGGAGAAACAGACCACGATGGTCATTGTCACCCACGAAATGGCTTTTGCACGGGATGTGGCAGATCGGGTGCTGTTTCTGGATGCCGGGTCGGTGGTGGAGCAGGGAACACCGGATGCAGTCCTCAATCACCCAAAGGAGCTGCGGACCCGACAGTTTTTGGCTCGGTTTCGGCCGGAGGAGTCAAAACCCTCTGCGGAGGGCATGGAAAACTGGGCGTTCTAAGGAAACAGACATTGCTTTTTTGGGGGGAAAGAAATATAATGGTTTTACATAACTCTTTGCCGATTGGAATCGAAAAAGAGCAGTGAACAAGGAGGAAGAACGATGGAACAGTTACTTCGTTTGATAGAAGCCGATTGCACCCTGACCAATAAGCAGCTGGCAGCCATGATTGGCACTTCGGAAGAAAAGGTCGCAGAAGAGTTGAAGCGGCTGGAAGAAGAGGGCGTCATCAAGGGTTACAAGGCTGTTATCAACTGGGATCAGACCAGCCGGGAAGGTGTGACGGCACTGATCGAGGTCAAGGTGGAGCCACAGCTGGGGGACGGCTTTGACCGAGTGGCAGAGCGCATCTATCAGTATGAAGAGGTGGAAAGCTGCTATCTGATGAGCGGTGACTTTGATATGACGGTGATCATCTCCGGCCGAACCTTGCAGGAGGTGGCAAGCTTCGTGTCTCAGAAGCTGTCCACCATTGAGGCTGTGAAGTCCACCGCAACCCACTTTATCCTCAAGAAATATAAGGAAAATCACTTGATTATGGATCCCATGCAGGAGAAGGAAGAGGGGTTCTATTTCGTATGATTGATTATTCCAGCGTATTGAATCAGCGGATTCAGGCGGTGGCACCTTCCGGAATTCGAAAATTTTTCGATCTTCTGGAGGATATGCCCGATGCCATTTCGCTGGGCATCGGGGAACCGGATTTTGTGACCCCTTGGCACATCCGCAACGCAGGTATCCGCAGTCTGGAAAAGGGCCGCACCCGCTACACGCCAAACTCCGGCCTTTCGGAGCTGCGGCGGCAGATTTCCCGCTATTTGAGCCGGCGATTTCAGCTGACTTATGATCCTGTGGGACAGATCATTGTCACCGTGGGCGGCAGTGAGGGGTTGGATCTGGCCCTACGCTGCTGCATTGAACCGGGGGATGAGGTGATTATTCCCACACCGTCCTTTGTGTGCTATGGGCCTCTGGCAGCTATGAGCATGGGTACGCCGGTCTATGTGGAGACCAAGGTGGAGGATGAGTTCCGTCTGACACCGGAGGCATTGAAGGCGGCCATCACGCCCAGGACCAAGGCATTGGTCCTGCCCTATCCCTGTAACCCGACCGGCGGTATTATGACCCGAAAGGATTTGGAGGCCATTGCAGAGGTGCTGGAAGGCACCAATATTCTGGTGATTTCGGATGAGATTTATGCCGAGCTGACCTATGGGGAGGAGACGCATGTGTCCATTGCCCAGATTCCCGGTATGTATGAGCGCACCATCGTGGTCAACGGCTTTTCCAAGGCTTATTCCATGACCGGCTGGCGAATGGGGTACATCTGTGGTCCTCGGGAACTGATTGGACAAATCATCAAGCTTCACCAGTATGGCATTATGTCGGCCCCAACCATGAGTCAGTATGCTGCGATTGAGGCCATGCAGTACGGGGATGAGGACATCGCCGCCATGCGGGAGGAGTACAATGGTCGTCGCAGATTCCTGCTGGACGGGTTGCGCAGTATCGGACTGGATTGCTTCGAGCCGAAGGGAGCGTTCTATATGTTCCCCTCGATCCAAAGCACCGGCATGGACAGTGACACCTTCTGCATGAAGTTCCTGGAGGCGGAGCATGTGGCTGTGATTCCCGGCAGCGCCTTTGGCCCCGGCGGAGAAGGCTTTGTCCGTGCCTGTTATGCGGCGTCGATGCATGATCTGGCCACCGCATTGGAGCGGATGGAGCACTTCCTCAAGCATCGCTGAGGATGGATGCTGTACCACGGAGCAGAGGGAGGAAGTCTGCATGAATGAAGTGAGATTGCCGGCGTATGCCAAAATCAACCTGACCTTGGATGTGCTGGGCAAGCGGGCGGACGGCTTTCATGAGCTGAGCATGGTGATGCAGTCCGTTACGCTGGCCGATACCGTGACCATTACCAAGCGTGAAGGAACCGGACTAAGTTTGTCCACCAACTTGGGGTTCCTGCCGGGAACGGATAAAAATATTGCAGCCGTGGCTGCCCGTGCGTTTGCAGATGATACCGGAGTGTCGCTGGACGGCATCCACATCGATCTGCATAAGCAGATTCCGGTCTGTGCCGGAACGGCGGGCGGCAGCAGTGATGGCGCAGCAGTGCTGCGAGGCCTGAACCGGTTGTTTGAAACCGGACTTTCTCTGGAAGAACTGGCCAAGCTGGGTGAAAAAGTGGGGTCAGATGTGCCATACTGTGTGCTGGGCTGCACGGCTTTAGCAGAGGGCCGGGGTGAGGTACTGACGAAACTGCCGTCGCTGCCGGATTGTACGATTTTGCTCTGCAAGCCCGCCTTTCCCATCTCTACCCCGGAGTTGTTCCATAAAATCGACGATACCAAGCTGCACCTGCACCCGGATACCGCGGGGATGATCCACGCATTGGAGCAGAACGATCTCCCGGGTGTTTGCCATCGGATGTTCAATGTGTTCGAGGCGGTTCTGCCCCAGTCCCGACGGGAAGAGGTGGAGGAAATCAAGAGTGCCATGCTCGGAGGCGGTGCCTTGGGTGCCTGTATGTCGGGGACCGGTCCAACTGTGTTCGGTATTTTTGAACATCCGGAGAAGGCGGAGAAGGTTTATCGCACCCTTTCTGCGTTCTATCCGGAAACCTACCTGACCCGAACTGTATGCGAAAGTGACCTGTCTGATCGGTGATGCAGGCTGCGACAGGCCTGATTTTGATTCTGGGCGCAACTGCTGCATCCGCCATGCGTGCACGGAGAAAGTGAGTGATTGCTGTGGGTTGCTTATTTCAACTGATTCTGTTGCCGTTCTCGTTTTTCTACTACCTGTTTTTCAAGAACAATAAATTTTGAGAAGGTATAAAGAAGCAAAACACCGTCCAAAATGCAGACAAATGATCTGCATAGGACGGTGTTTTTTTATGAAACAAAAGTGGAACTCTTTTTTTACATCTCCACAGACCCAGTTGAAAGGGTGGGAAGTGGCATTGCTGTGTGTCACGGCGGCAGCCGTGCTTTGGCTGGGCCTGATGACCGCCCAACAGCAGCGGCTGGCGGACAGTATGCTGCGCTTACATGTGATTGCCAACTCGGACGGAGAGGCGGATCAGGCACTGAAGTTGAAGGTAAGAGATGCGGTGTTATCTCGTGCGGAAGAGTGGCTGCAGGGAGTGGACTCGCCGGCACAGGCCGAGTCGATCCTGTCTTGTCATTTGGAAGAATTGGAGCAGGCCGGAAGGCAGGTGGCGGAGGAATCTGGGATGCATTATCCGGTGAAGGCATCCTTGGAGCAGGTACACTTTCCCACAAAGTATTACGACGGCTTTGCACTGCCGGCCGGCGAATACCGTGCGTTGCGAGTGGTGTTGGGAGAAGGACAAGGCCATAACTGGTGGTGCGTGGTATTTCCCGGTTTGTGTGTGGCGCCGGCCTCGGAATGGCAGGAGGTGGCGGTCTCCGGAGGGATCGCTGCATCGGATGTGGAGCTGATGGAGGAGAAGGAGACAGGCTATGAATTGCGGTTTCGCTGCTTGGAATGGTTGGATGCCTTGCAGCAGCGATGGAAACAGTAACACACGCAGGAAAAGCAAAGGTTCCTGCGTGTGAAGAGGCTCATCGTCCGTCGGAACGCTGGCGCAATGTGCCGTTGCGGTACAGTTGAATGAGTTTTTCCAATTTTTCGATTTTGTTCTGATACTCCATGCCGAGATCGGTTTCCGACATCATGATCTGATGCGGCATCTGCTCTACCACCCGGGTGTTGGTCTGGGTGGTGACATGGCGGCCGGACTCATCCAAAATGGGCAGGTGCTCTGCCAGCTTGATGACCGTGGAGTTATAAATCAGGGTATAGCCGGCGATGCCGGTGGTGGGACGATAGGATTTGGCAATGCCGCCATCAATGACAAACAGCCGGCCTCCGGCTTTGATGGGGCTTTCCCCCTGTTTTACCGGCATATGCCCGTTGACCACATGGCTGCGCTCCGGGTCCAAGTCGAATTCCTTCAAGATACGGGCCACGGCCTGCGGATCGTCAATCAGCTTGTAATAGGGGTCTTTTGGCTCCTCCCGAAGCTTGGGATCCGAGGTGAAGTAGCGCTCAAAGGTGGTGACTCTGGCCTTGCCGAATAGGGGGGAGTTGGCACCGCACCAAAGATACCAGAAGAAATCGCTGTTCTCGGTGCTGCTGCTGTAATAAGCCTGACGCACCCGGCGGTCCAAAGCATCCAGCAGAGCCCGCCCAGCATACTTTTTACCGTCCACTTCCAATTTGGAGAAGGTGCCGTCGGCATTCATGGGAATGCAGCCGTGGAACAGCAGGTTGCCGTTGTAGCACAGATACATGCTGCCGTTGGCCACCAGATAGTCAATGTGGCGGCGCAGCCGCTCACAGTGCAGAAACGAGGCGGCAATGGCATCGGCGATCTCTTCCTCCTCCTTGGTGAGGGCATAGGGGTCAGCCGGGTCCACAGTGGGGAAGAAGGTGTCGGTGAGAGGGTAGGAGGTGCCGTCAATGGTCACGGTCCCCTGCTCCAAATCCAGCTTGTCCAGCAGCAGTCGGTCATTCATATGGTATTCCGGATGGCGTTGGATCAGCTGGCCCTCCAGTTTGAACATGATGACGGCGGCGGCCTTGTGCATCTTTGCCGCCAAAGCCACATCCACCGGATCGTAGCGATTCAAATCATGCAAATGGGGGCGGAAGGGTTTGCAGTCGTCATTGGCATAGACCGAGGCGGCAAACACAGACAGGGGGCGCAGGTTGATGCCATAGCCGTCCTCCAGACAGTCAAAGTTGTTGTAACTAAGGCCGATGCGCAGAACTGAAAACATGCAGACTCGGTTTCCGGACACGGCACCGATCCAGTCGATGTCGTGGTTGCCCCACTGAAAGTCCACGCTGCGGTGGCGCATCAGCTCGTCGATGATAAGGTCTGCTCTGGGACCACGGTCGAAGAGGTCGCCCAGAATGTGCAGATGATCCACGGCAATCTGCTGAAGCATCCGGCAGATGGAGAAAATCATATCATCTCCGATGCCGCAGCGAATGGAGGCGTCGATCCGTTCCTTGTAATAGCTGCTTTTGTTGGCGACCGTGGGATCTTCAATCATGAGATCTTCAATGATGTTGACCAGCTTCGGGTTGATGCTGCTGATGACCCGATCCCGGCTGTATTTGGAGGCAATTTCACGGGCTACCTGAATCAACCGATGAATTACCAGTGCAGACCAGCTGTTGTAATCCTCCACTTCCTGCTTCTTTTGGGACAGCATGGTGTAAGGATGAGCGATCAGATCGGCCAGTTCATCCCGCTCTTTTTTTGGCAGCAGAATGGAGTAGACGGTGTCGATTTTATCCCGGATTACACCGGAGGCGGAGCGGAGCAGTTGGATAAAGGCATCGTTTTCACCGTGAATATCACTGAAAAAATATTCCGTGCCTTTGGGCAGCTTCAAAATAGAGCTCATATTGACGATGGCTCGGACACAGGATTCCACATTGGGGTAGGATTCTGACAGCAAGGTCAGATATTCCAATTCTTGATTCGACATAGCAGATCTAACATCCCTTTCTCGTTGCAGCAGCGTGGGTCCGGAGAACGCACGGACGAAACACTGGTGCTTGGGTGACATATCGAAATTGGATTGCTTTGGGGCGGCGGTTGCGGCGGAAGAAAAATCCATGGCGCAGACATGACAAAGCTTGCGATTATATGTTATGATGGTACGGACGAATCCGAATATCAGTTTACCTGTTTGGTATCATTTCGTCAACTACTTTTATAAAGAAGGTTATCAAAATGAACATGATTGATCGTTTTTTGCATTATGTCAGCTTCCACACCACTTCAGATGAACAATCCGAAACAGCACCCAGCACCCAGCGTCAGCTGGTGCTGGCACAGGCACTGGTGGAGGAGCTGAAGGGATTGGGGCTGAGTGATGCCATGCTGGATCCTTATGGACGGGTGTATGCCCATCTGCCTGCCACTCCGGGCATGGAGGACAAGCCGGTGTATGGACTGATTGCCCATATGGACACCGCACCGGATGCCTCCGGCGAGAACATCCATCCCCGCACGGTGTACTATGAGGGGGGTGATGTGGTGCTGAATGAGGCACTGGGTGTGGTCATGACACGCAAGGATTTTCCCAATCTGGCGCAGTATGAGGGCAAGCACCTGATTGTTACGGACGGCACTACACTGCTGGGCGCAGACGACAAGGCCGGTGTAGCAGAAATCGTGTCGACCATGGAATATCTGGTTCAGCACCCTGAGGTGGCTCACGGCCCTCTGGCGGTGGCCTTTACTCCGGATGAAGAGATCGGCTGCGGTGCGGATCACTTCGACTATGCCCGGTTTGGTGCCGATTACGCCTTCACGGTGGATGGCGGCACCTTGGGTGAGGTGGAATATGAGAACTTCAATGCTGCCAATGCGGGAGTGAAGATCCACGGCCGCAACATCCATCCCGGCAGTGCCAAGAACATTATGAAGAATGCGGTGCTGATGGCGGCCCACTTTATTTCTCTGCTGCCTGCGGCGGAGACCCCGGCTCACACCGAAGGCTATGAGGGGTTCTACCATGTGAACTACTGCAAGGCAGTGGAAGAAGAGGGGTATCTCAACCTGATCATTCGGGACCATGACCGCACCAAGTTTGAAGCACGCAAGGCGTTCTTGCAGGAGACGGTGGACTATCTGAACCGGGTGTACGGTGCGGGTACCTTTGAGTTGATCCTAAAGGACAGCTATTACAATATGCGGGAGAAGGTAGAGCCGCATATGCACCTCATCGACCGAGCACTTCAGTGCTTTGAGATGTGCGGAGTCACGCCTCGGGTGGTTCCCATCCGTGGTGGTACCGATGGTGCACGGCTGAGCTGGGAGGGGCTGCCCTGCCCCAATCTGTCCACGGGCGGCGAAAATTTCCATGGAGTCTATGAGTTTGTCTGCGTGGAGAGCATGGAAAAGATGCTGGAGGTGCTGGTCCACCTGGTGAGTGCCGGTGAGTGAGCGTGTATTGGTCGGTATGAGCGGCGGCGTGGACAGCAGTGTCGCCACTTGGCTGCTCTTACAAGAAGGATTTGAAGTGATGGGAGCCACTATGCGGCTGTTTGATAAGGCAGCGTATGGTATGGAGGAGGTCTTGGTGGATGGAGTGCCCCGGGACATTGCCGATGCCAAGATGGTGGCCCAGCGCATGGGGATCGAGCACTGTGTGCTGGATTATCAGGAGGAATTCCGCACACAGGTACTGGACCCCTTCTGCCGATGCTATGAGCAGGGGCAGACCCCGAATCCCTGCATTCGCTGCAACCGTCATTTGAAGTTTGCGGGGATGCTTCGGGCGGCCGAAGCGAATGGCTGCCAATATGTGGCCACGGGGCACTATGCCCGCCGTACCCGCTCCGGGGATCGCTGGCTGCTTCAAAAGAGCGTGGACCGGGACAAGGATCAAAGCTATTTTCTCTACAACATGAATCAGCACTTTTTGTCCCACTTTCAGCTGCCGCTGGGAGAGCTGACCAAGAAGGAAGTGCGGGAAATTGCGGAGGAGCAGCACTTTGTCACGGCACGCAAACGGGATAGTCAGGATATTTGCTTTGTGCCGGACGGCGATTATGTGTCGTTCCTGCAAAAGCACACGGGACTGGTTTCGGAGCATGGAACCTATGTAAACCAGAAAGGCGAGGTGCTGGGAGAGCATAAGGGCCACATTCATTACACCATCGGTCAGCGCAGAGGGCTGGAACTGGCAATGGGCCATCGGGTCTATGTGACGGGGAAGGATGTGGAGCAAAATCTGGTCTATATTGGAGAGAATGCGGACCTGTTTGCGCCGGCATTGGAGGCAACGGATCTGAACTTCATCGCCTGCGACGGGCTGCCATCGGCCATCCGCTGCACGGCCAAAATCCGTCACAGCCGTTTCGAGGCGGCTTGCACGGCAGAGCAGATCGATGAGAATACACTGTCGGTGCGATTTGACCAGCCCCAGCGGGCCATTTCACCCGGGCAGGCCGTGGTGCTTTACGACGGAGATACCGTCATTGGGGGAGGAACCATCACCCGAGCGGTCTCCAAGGCAGAGTAAAACAAAAACAGGCAAACAGGCCGCAGAGTGCGGTCCTGTTTGCCTGTTTTCTTAGTAATTGACTTCCATAAGGCAAAGGCCGTTGGGGGGCATGGCCGGACCTGCGGCAGAGCGATCCAATGCCGCCAGTACATCGGGCATGGAGTTGGGATCACGCAGTCCGGCGCCCACTTCCACCAGTGTTCCGGTGAGAATGCGCACCATCAGATTGAGAAATCCGTTTCCGGTGAAGGTCAGCCGAAGTTCCGATCCGATTTGCTGAATCTGGATGTCTGAAACGGTGCGGACGGTGGACTTTTTGAAGCGACGCAGTCCGCAAAAGGAGCGGAAATCGTGGGTGCCGCACAGTGCGGCGGCCGCCTGTCGCATTCGTTCCACATCCAGCGAGGATTCGGTATAGTCCGTCAGGACACGCCGTTCAAACACATTGGGGATGGGAGAGGTCCAGAGCCGGTAGCAGTAGGTCTTTTGCTTGGCGTTCAGCCGGGCGTGAAAGCGCTCCGGTACCTCGGTGACCTCGGTGACTGCAATGTCCCGAGGAAGGTAGGTGGCGCAATGCTCCAGAATTTGAGCAGAAGTGACGGAGTCCTTCAGCTTGACATTAGCCACTTGGCCCAAGGCATGGACACCGGCATCCGTGCGGCCGGAACCGTGGACCTCCACTTCTGCATCGTTGAGGGAGGAGAGCACCTGCTGGAGTTTGCCTTGAATCGTCTGGTTGGTGTTGCCCTGCACCTGCCATCCGTGATAGCGAGTGCCTTCGTATTGGATTTTCATGCGAAAATTCTTCATATTGTTCACCCCTGCATCAGCATAGCGGAAAGAGAGGGGAAAATCAACTAATTTTCTCGAATGGCGTGGCCGATCGGCACTCCTTGCGCATGGAGCGTGAGAAGGTAAACTGCACCGCCAACGACAAGAATGGGAAGCGGTTGGGCAAGTATATCCGATCCGCTGCGGATCAAGAAGGAAACCACGGCCCAAGCCATCAAAACGGCCAGAATCGGCACAACAAAGCAGCGCCCCAAAGGAATGGCATGGGTCGTGGTGCGATGGATGCGGAACAGGCAGAGAGGAATGGCGATGGCGTCGGAGAACACCCGGCCTGCAATAAATCCGGTCAGCCCCAGATGTCCGGTCAGCAGCAGAGTGACTGCCAACTGTACCCCGCCGCAAGAGAGAGAGATGACCGCACTTTCCCCCTGCCGGCCCAAGGCGTGGAGAATGCAGACCAGTAACATATGATAGCATTCCGCACAGACCACCACAGCCAATCCGCCGATGTGAGAAGCAGCTTGCGGCTCGTGGAACAGCAGGGTGCCTAAGCGAGGAGCAAAGACGGCAATCAGGGCCACGGAAGGCAGGAGGACATAGGAGACGGAGCGAATGGCGGTTTCGCTGATCCGCTGAAATTCGTTGTGTTGCCCCAAGGTGCGAGCTTCGGTCAGCCGTGGCAGCAGAGCCAAGGTCAGACCATTCACAAAGGCGGTGGGGATGGACAGCATGGGCAGAGTCATGCCCATGAGAATTCCAAATTCTGACATGGCTTCTGCGGGAGAAAGACCATATACGACCAGCAGTTTGGGAAGGGCAATGGCGGTGGCCGACTCCATCAGGTTGCCCAGTAATGCAGTCAGTGACACCGGCAGAGCGATCGCCCCCATTCGACGGCGCAGCAGGGTGGAGGGCAGAAGATGTCCGGCCGGTATGGGATGATGCCGGTGCAGGCCCAGGGTGAGAAAGAGAGAGGACACCACCTCACTGACCAACATTCCTGCGGTGATCAAAGCGGCGGCGATGGTGTCATCCTGTGGTCGGACTGCAAGCAGCAGGGCCAGAATTGCCAGACATCGAGCCAACTGCTCTGCCACCTCGGACACCGCTGGAAGCGAAATCAGACCGATGCCGTAACAGGCTTGCTTGTGCAAATGCTCTACGCCGGTGAGCAGCAGGGCCGGCAGCAAAAGCAGCAGCCCGGCCCGTGTCCGGCTGTCCCCCAGTACAACTCGGGCAAGAACATCGCCATTGGTCAGCACCACCAGTGCCACGGGGAACCAGAGCAGCACCAATCCATGGAGTGCCGTTTTGACCATCTGTTGGAGGGCGAGCGTGTTTTGCTTGGCATGGAGTTCTGAAGCAAGCACAGCCACTGAAACGGACAGCCCGGCAATGCAGAAGGACTGCATTACCGCATAGGCAGGCAGAATGAGCTGCACCAGTCCCATGGCCTGAGCGCCGACCAGCCGAGCGATGGCGATGTGGGAGAGAAAGGTCAGGGATTGGCGGATGAGTCCCACCAGAGTAAGCAAAAGAGCAGACTGCGTCAAAGACGGACGACGGGACACAAAACCATTCCTCCTTCCACACGGATGATACCCTTCACTGTATGGTGGAGGTGGAATCGGTATGCGTGTGAGAGGCGTCGGATTGACAATCCCTTGGGCAAACGGCTATAATGATAGCATTCTCAAACAGAAAGGGCATTGTGTTATGGAGGAACAGACCGGAGCGGTCTCGCTGGTGGAGCTGGCGGGAAAGCTGAAAGAAAGCTATGATGAGTTTGCGGACGCAGTGAGCGGTCTGGGCAGCAAGGCGAAGGGGCATGCCGGAACCAGTAAAATGGGTGGCAGTTTTCTGCGTTGGATTGCCGGAAGTCATCTTGCTACACCAAGAGATGCGCTGTGCGACACCTTTTTGAGCAAGGTACAGGGCCAGCTGGAGCTGCTGCAGATGGCGCTGGAAGGGGCTGCACCGGAGGAAGCAGCCGAAGCAACCGCAGTTGCGGCGGATATTATGATTTGCCCGGTGGACAGTCAGTCCAACTCCACGACCGGTTTGATGAAGCGGGCCATGGTGTCCCAATTCCTGCCGTTGATTGCGTATTTAACGCCGGAAAAGGCACAGGAATGCCACGACCGGATGACCACCGCTTACCGCAGACGGGATTTGCTGCCGGTGGAAAAACAGTTGATTGAAGCGCTGGAACAGCGTATGCAAGCATAAAAAACAGCCGTCGTTCGAATTTCGAACGACGGCGTTGATTTTTTGTTGAACAGGATCAGCGGTCTCTGGCAACCAGAGCTTCACCGGCAAGGTAAATGTCACCGGCACCCACCGTCAGGATCAAATCGCCGGGCTGAGCCAATTCGGCCAGCTGGTTGGTCAGATCATCCATAGTGGCGCAATAGAGGCCGTGTTCCAAGCGATCTGCAATGTCTTTGGAGGATACGCCCAGCGTGTTGGTCTCTCGGGCAGCAAAGATTTCCAGCATCACAGTGATGTCGGCTTTGCCAAGCTCTCGGACAAAGTCAGCAAAGAAAGCCTTGGTGCGGGAATAGGTATGGGGCTGGAAGGCACAGATCACACGGTCGTAGCCCAGAGTTTTGGCAGTGTCCAGCAGCATACGAAGCTCACCGGGATGGTGGGCATAATCGTCATAAACCTGAGCGCCGTTGTATTCGCCCTTGTACTCAAAGCGTCGGCCGGCACCGGTGTAGGAGTTCAGACCGGCAGCAATGGCATCGGGGGCGATGTGGGCGGTCAGGGCCGAAGCGGCAGCAGCCAGAGCGTTCTTTACATTGTGCTCGCCGGGGACCTTCAGTTCCACATGGGTCAGGGGCAGACCGTCCTGCATCAGGTCAAAGTGGCCCATGCCGCGGACATACTCCAGATTTTCGCAATACACATCGGCATAGGGACCCATGCCAAAGGTGATAATGTTGCGGTCGATGCCGTCCAAAGTATCCATCGTGTTGCGGTCGTCCGCATTGGCAACCACCACGCCGTCTTCCGAGGGAACCAAGTTGGCAAAGCGACGGAAGGAACACTCGATGTCTGCCAAATCCTTAAAGAAGTCCAAGTGGTCTTCCTCGATGTCCAAAATGACAGCCGTGGTGGGGCGGAAGGAAAGGAAGCTGTTGCAGTATTCACAGCTCTCCAGCACGATGGTGTCGCCCTTGCCCACCCGATGGCCGGCATTGAGCAGCGGCAGGGTGCCGCCGATCATAATGGTGGGGTCCGTGTCAGCGGCCATAAAAATGTGGGCGGTCATGCTGGTGGTGGTAGTCTTGCCGTGGGTGCCGGAGATACAGACAGCGTGCTTGTAGTCCATCATCAGAGCGCCCCAAGCCTGTGCCCGCTCGAACACGGGAATGTGTTCGGCGTTGGCACCGATGATTTCCGGATTGTCGTCGTGGACGGCAGAGGTGCGGATCACCAGATCGCAGCCCTTGGGATTTTCGGCAAAGTGGCCGATGACCACATGGATTCCCAGCGAGCGCAGATGTTCCACCGTAGCGGATTCCTTCATATCAGAGCCGGAAATAATCAGGCCCATGCCGTGGAGCACTTCGGCCAAAGGTGCCATCGAAACACCGCCGATGCCCACAAGATGGGCCCGCTTACCGGGAACTAATAAAGCTTTGCATTCAGAAACGGTCATGGAAGAGCCTCCTGCAATGTAATCATGTACATCTGAAGATAACTTAAATATTATATGCGTTTATACAGCGAAATTCAAGATGATAACGGGCAAATATCCCGGTTTCTATCTGTTTTTCAGCTTTTTCACCAGTTTATTCCGCTTCAATCTCACAATTCTATCCAGAAAAACGCAAGAAAATGCAGTTTTGCTTCGAGGATACCGGATGAAACTCGGGGAAAGTGCCTGGTTGACCGGAGTTCTATGGGGAAAACGGGTTGCATACAATGCCCCATAACAGAGGAAAAGGAGCGGCAAAATGCATATGGAGTGGAATGAAAATCGAGGACTGTTTTCCGGCTTGATTCTGAATGAGCCTACATTTTCCCATGAAAACCACGGGGAAGATTACTTTCGGTTTCCGCTGCAGGTGGAGCGGCTGTCCGGCACGGAGGATGTGCTTCCGGTATTGGCCAGTCGGAGTCTCTTGGAGCAGATGCCGGTGTTGGCCGGGGAGCGGGTGGAGGTGGAGGGAGAGATCCGCAGCTTCAACAATCGCTCCGGCGTGGGGGCCAAGCTGGTGCTGACGGTATTTGCCCGGTGTCTTCGGGCAGCCGGATCGGACGAGGACCGGAACGAGGTGATGTTGTGCGGCGTGGTGTGCAAACCGCCCATCTATCGGCACACCCCCATGGGACGGGAAATCACCGATCTGACGCTGGCGGTCAATCGCCGCTATGGACGGTCGGACTATCTGCCCTGTATTACTTGGGGCGGATTGGCGCGGTTGGCCGGAGAATTACAGGTGGGCGACCGCTTGCAGCTGCGAGGCCGTTTTCAGAGTCGGAATTACACGAAGGTGTTGGAGGATCAGGTGGTGACCCGAACGGCATATGAGGTCTCTGCAATGGCACTGGAACCACTGCCGCAGCGGGAGTTTGTCTTGACAAGCCCCCGGCAGCAGGACTAAAATCCGAATAGAAACTGTTGCCCGAACTGTTTTGACCCAGTTCGGGCATTTTTTATAAGGAGGATACCGGAGTGGATGTGACCCGGGAGATGGTGCGCCAGACTGCGGAGCTGGCCCGATTGGAAGTGCCGGCGGCGGAAGAAGACCGTATGCAGGAGGCATTGCAGCAGATGCTGTACTATATGGAGTGTTTGGAAGGATGTGCGGCAGCGGAAACGGATCCGGGGACAGTAACTTTGCAGCAGCTGCGAGAGGATGTCGTGGAGGCATCGCTGTCAGCAGAGCAGCTGATGGAACACAGTCCGTTTCAGATGGGATTTTGGACGCCCAGGGAGGGAACCCGATGACGCTCATGGATTTGACTGCGGTGGAATTGGGACAGGCCATTCGCAAGGGCGAAGTGACTCCCACGGAGGCCGTGCAGCAGGGATTGGACTGCATCCGCCGGAGCCAGGAGGACAACCCGGCATATATTACTGTGACAGAAGAATTGGCGCTGAAGCGGGCCAAGGAATGGGAGCAGCAGCGACCGGAGCATCCACTGTCCGGCGTACCGGCCGGAATCAAGGATAACCTATGCACGAAAGGAATCAAAACGACCTGTGCCTCTCGTATGCTGGCGGAGTTTGTGGCTCCGTACGATGCCACGGTGGTGGAGCGTTTTACAGCGGGAGGCGGAATCCTGCTGGGAAAGCAAAATCTGGACGAGTTTGCCATGGGAGCCACCGGAGAAACCAGCTGGTTCGGCACGGTGAAAAATCCGTGGGATTCTGCACGCACCGCCGGAGGTTCTTCCTCGGGAAGTGCAGCCGCCGTGGCGGAGGGAAGCTGTTGGTACGCACTGGCCAGTGATACCGGAGGTTCGATCCGCCAGCCGTCGGCCTTCTGCGGGGTGACGGGGATGAAGCCCACTTATGGTTCCGTGTCCCGCTATGGATTGATTGCGCACGCATCCTCTCTGGATCAGATTGGTCCCATTGCCCGAACGGCAGAGGACTGTGCGGCTGTGCTGGACCTGATCCGGGGACAGGACCCCAGAGATAGCACCACGGTGCCGTTGTCTGGACCGCCGCTTTTGGAGCAGCTGACCGGAGTGGTGACCGGGCTTCGGGTCGGGGTTCCGGCTGCGGCGTTGGAATCCGTGTCGGAAGGAGTACGCCGTGGCATTTTGGAAACGGCAGAGGTGCTCCGGGCACGGGGGGCAGTGGTGGAGGAATGTGAACTGCCGCTGGCAAAGGAGGCCGTGGCGGCCTATTACATTCTCTCCTCTGCACAGGCAAGCTCCAATTTGGCTCGTTATGACGGGGTGAAGTATGGCTGGCGGGATAAGACGGCCGTCACGGAAGAGCAGCTGTATACCCGAAGCCGGAGTCAAGGCTTTGGAGCAGAGGTGCAGCGCCGCATCCTGATGGGAACCTTTGTCCTCTCGGCAGAGCATTATCATGCCGGATATGAGCAGGCACGGAAGGCGCAGGCACAGGTCCGGCAGGCGTGGAACCAATGTCTGGAGCGGTATGATCTGCTGCTGATGCCGGTGACGGGCGGCGCTGCTCCGGTCTTGGGGCGGTCTGTGGCAGAGCCGTTGGCCCTGTACTGGGAGGATGTGTTTACGGTGGGGGCCAATTTGACCGGACTTCCGGCCATCTCCATTCCCTGTACACCGGATGCAGAGGGACTACCGTTGGGAGTGCAGCTGATAGGACGGGCCTTTGCAGACGGAACGGTGCTCAATGCGGCTTACGCCGTACAGCAGGATACACCGTATCATCGGCGCAGACCGGGGGAAGGCAAGGTGAAGTAAAATGGAATGGGAAACCGTTGTGGGGTTGGAAACCCATGTGGAATTGAATACGAAAACCAAGATTTTCTGCGGCTGTACCACGGCGTTCGGTGGCGCACCCAATACCCATTGCTGTCCGGTCTGCACCGGAATGCCCGGAGCACTGCCGACACTGAACCGAGCGGTGGTGGAGTATGCCATCCGCACCAGCGTGGCCTTGGGGGGACAAATTCCGCCGGTGATTCGCTTTGATCGGAAAAACTATTTTTACCCGGATTTGCCCAAGGCCTACCAGATTTCGCAGCTGTATCTGCCCATCTGTGTGGGTGGCAGTGTAGCCATTCAAACGGAGGGAGGGGAGCGGGACATCGGCATCCACGAAATGCATATGGAGGAGGATGCGGGCAAGCTGACCCACGAGGAAGGGCGGACCCGAATTGACTATAATCGTTGTGGGGTTCCGCTGCTGGAAATTGTCACCGAACCGGACTTTCGGACGGGAGAAGAGGTGGTTGCCTATTTGGAACAGCTGAAATCCATGTTGACTTATCTGGGAGTGTCTGACTGTAAAATGCAGGAAGGGTCCCTTCGGTGTGATGTGAACCTCTCTGTGCGTCCCAAAGGAAGCAACGCATTGGGAACACGAACCGAGCTGAAAAATCTAAGCTCCTTTCGGGCTATCGCCAAAGCGGTAGAGGTGGAAGCGCAGCGGCAAATCAAGGTGTTGGAAGCCGGCGGTATGGTGGTACAGGAGACGCGGCGCTGGGACGAGGATGCAAATTGCTCCTACGCCATGCGGAGCAAGGAGTCCGTTCAAGATTATCGTTATTTTCCGGACCCGGATCTGCCCGCCCTGTGCATTGGAGCGGACACCGTGGCGGAGGCAGAACGCAGCTTGCCGGAATTGGCTCCGGCCAAACGACAGCGATACCGGACGGCATACGGGCTGACTGCCTATGATGCGGAGATGTTGACCGTCACGCCTATCTTCGCGCATTACTTTGAACGGCTGGTAGCGTTGGAGGTGCCGCCGAAGGAGGCGGCCAACTGGATGCTGGGCGAGGTGCTGCGGGAGAAGAAGGAGCAGCCGAACAGGGAAGAAATCCCGCTTGCTCCGGAGCATCTGGCGGCGCTGATTGCCTGTGTAATCAGGGGGGACATCAATCGAAACACGGCGGCAGAGGTGTTTTCTGCCGTGTTTTGGCAGAACGGGGACCCGTTGGTGTATATTCAGGAACACGGCTTGCAGCAGATTTCCGACACGGATGCCATTGCCGCTGTGGTTGCGCAGGTTCTTGCAGAACAGGCCCAATCGGTGGCGGACTGGAAGGCGGGAAAACAGAAGGCCTTTGGTTTTTTGATGGGGCAAGCCATGCGGAAACTGCGGGGACAGGGGAATCCCCAGTTGGTGCGCCGGCAGCTGGAAGAACAACTGAAGTAATCCGCATATCCCGCTCCTTCCGCACATAGGAGTGTAAGGGAAGAGAGGAGGGGAGCGGGATGGAACTGCCCATTCTGGAACAGGGCACGGTGGTAGGGGTCTGCCACTGGGCACAGGAAGGATTGCACATCCGGTTCTTATGCCGACTTCCGGGACGGCACACCGTTTGTAAGTTGTGGCTGGAGCGGCAGGGGACCAAGACTCTGCTGGGCACACCGGCGCCGGGAGAAGATGGATTGCTCCTCCGCCGCACACTGTCCCAACGAGCACTGGAGCATGGCGGCAGTTTTCCGCCGGAGCATATCCTTTGCACAGGAGAAGAACCAACGGCAGGATACCGGACACAGGGGGTGCCCGGTGGCGATGACTTTTTGCGCTGCTTATTCGGGCAGGGCGGCTGGTCCTGGAAACCAACGGAGGCGGGGCTGGAGATGTGCCATCCGTGGCCGGATCACACTCCGTTTCCTGCTCCGGCCCTGTTTTGCTTTTGCCGTGTGACCCGGGGACCGTGGGGGCGATGCGTGACCCTGCGGCTGGATGCGGATGGTATGCCGGTTTTGTGGGATTGAGTGGAAAATTCGTTGACACGATATAGGGACGATGATACAATATCTGGTAGAATCGTTGATTAGGAGTGTGCCCTATGAAGTGTCCCTATTGTTCCAATCTGGAAAGTAAAGTTGTGGATTCCCGTCCTGCCGACGAGGGCGCAAGCATCCGCCGCCGCCGAGAGTGTCTGGCCTGTGGAAAACGGTTCACCACCTATGAAACCATGGAGTCCTTGCCGTTGGTAGTGGTGAAAAAGGATGGCTCCCGTCAAAGCTTTGATAAGGATAAAGTCCTGCGCGGTATGATCCGTGCCTGTGAGAAGCGTCCGGTGACTATGGACCGTCTGGTGAAGATTGCCGATCAAATCGAGCAGGAGATCCAGAACTCGCTGGAGCGGGAAACGAGCACCGAGCGAATTGGTGAGCTGGTTATGCGTCACATGAAGGATGTGGATGAGGTAGCGTATGTGCGGTTTGCCTCGGTCTATCGCCAGTTTAAGGACATCGACACCTTTATGGAGGAGCTGAATAAGCTTCTTGCAGACAAACAGAAGTAAATGACCCGGAGGCGGAGTTTCTGCCTCCGGGATTTTTGCAAACAAAAGCCCCCGAGAAATTGAAGGTTCTCGGGGGCTTTTCTGCTTAGTGGATATAGGTTTGAATCCAGTGGTCCATTTTTTCGGCGTAAGCCTCTGGGTCGGTATAGATGGCCTCAATATGGCGGGCCTGCGTGGGGAAAAAGCAGTCTTTTTCGCCGGAATACAGGGTGTACAGCTCCGGACCGTTTTCATAGGGGACCAATTTATCTTGTTGACCATGGACAAACAGGATGGGGACATGGGAGACGGCAAGGCTGGCAGTCACATCGGAGTCGTTCCAATCATAGCCGGCAATCAGGCGGTTGATGAGTCGAAGAGGGGTGTACATAGGACCAATCTGGTGCTCCAGAGAGGCTCGGGCGTTTTTGTATCCGCTGTCGGCGATGATGCATTTCACCTGTTCCGGACAGTGACCGCTCATTTGCAGCACCGTTGCACCACCCATGGAAAAGCCGTGAAGCAAAATTTGGGTCTCCGGACCGAATTTTTCGCAGAGAACATCAATCCACCGCAGGCAGTCCCTGGCTTCCAGTACATCAAATCCAATGAAGCGGCCTTCACTCTGCCCGTGTGCCGTGTGGTCACAGCAGAACAGGTCGATGCCCCGGCTTTTATAATAATCGTAGAAAAGACCGGCGGCATCCAGATGGTTGGAGCGGTAGCCGTGAATTAGAAAGACAATTTTCTTCCCCTCACTACCGCAGGGATAGTAAAAGCCTTTCAATGTCTCTCCCCGCTCGTTTCGCAGGGTGTATTCTTCACAGGGGAGGGATTGCAGGCGTGTGGCGGCTGCATCTCGGGCCTGAAAATATGCCGGCTCATGACCCGGGGCATCAAACAGCCGGGCGAACAGCTTGGAACTCCGGCGGCAGAATACATAGCGGTAAAGTTCCTCGGTGAACAGCAGAAACAGGATCAGCAGTGCAAAGAGAAGAAGAACAAGAGCTTTCATAAAAGATTCACCTCGTGGAATGGAGCGACCGGATGTCGGCTCGTATGAGCCAATTATACGAAGTTGGAGGGCCGAGGTCAAGGTGAGAACCGCTTGCTCTGAGAAGGAGAAGGGAGTATCATAACGGCAGAAGTGGACAAGGAAAGGGGGATGAGCGAAGATGAAGTGCAGAAACTATGCACACCGTGGGTTCAGCGGAGCCTATCCGGAAAATACAATGCTGGCCTTTGAGCAGGCACTGAAAGCAGGCTGCGAAGGGATCGAATTCGATGTACATCTGAGCCGGGATGGGGAAGTGGTCATTCTTCATGATGAAACCGTAGATCGCACCTCTCACCAGAGCGGGACGGTCAAGGATATGACCTATGCAGAATTGCAGCAGGTGGATGTGTCGTATCGTTTTGGTGGGCAGTATGGAGTACAGCGGATTCCCACCCTAAGAGAATACTTTGAATTGGTGCAGGAACGGGATATTGTGACAAATCTGGAACTGAAAACCGGCGTGTATGAATATCCCGGAATTGAGGCGGCGGTCTATGAACAGATTCGGGCCTACCATATGGAGAAGAAGGTGGTGATCTCGTCCTTCAATCACCATTCGGTCCTGCGGATGAAGGCGCTTGCACCGGAGCTGGCCTGCGGCTTTTTGTCGGACACTTGGATCTTGGATGTGGGGGACTATGTCGAATCCTATGGTGTGGAGGCTTATCATCCGGAGTTCCATATGTTGACGGTGAAAGCGTTGGCCGATCTAAAGGCGCATTCCATTCAAATTAACACATGGACCGTTAATCAGCCGGAAGACATCCGGCATATGATTGCGCTCGGTGTGGATGGCATTATTTCCAATTATCCCGACCGTGTAGCGGAACTGTTGAAGGAAGCAAATCTGCGATAATCACAGACGCCCGGACTGCGGAGTGCAGTCCGGGCATGCGTTGCTATAGGAGGTTTTTTAGGTCTAAAGATTCGGTGCCGTTGAGCAGGCGGATGTTAGCGATCAGCTCGGCATTTGCTGCGGTGTAGTCGGCCTCTTCCTCCCACTGCAGCAGCGGCTCGATCTGCTGAAAGTTCAGATCCACAGCATCTGTGTCTGTGCGGCGCAGAGTGATGCAGAAGTATAGCTGATGCTTGTCCCAGATTGCCTTGCTTTCTTTGGTTTGGCGGAGGGCGGTGTCCCAATCGCCGGTGGATACCGATGCACTGGCATCTTCCAAAGCTTTGGTCATGGTGTCAGTCAGCGAGCGCAGATAGCACCCATTGAGCAGTGTTGCAGCGGCCAAAAAAACCAGAATACAGGTACAGATACGGATGCGGTGCATGAGAAATCACTCCTTTCCAACGCAAAAGACCACCCCAGTCTCATCTGCGGTAAGCAGAAACACTTGCTTTGGGTCAGAAAAGTTTCGTTCTCGCAGTTGTTTTTGCAGCCAAGTTCGATTGTACCCCAGCCAGTGCAGCTGTTTATCCAGCACCCGACCGTCGTTGATGATGATAATCGGAAGGGAGGGGGTCGTACACGGGATGGACAGCTGTTGCGGAGTGAGAGGCTGATGTTCCTCATAGAGAAGGACGGACAGGCTGCCACTGGTTTCCAAAATGGCATATTTGACGGTCGTCAGATCCGTAATTCCCTGCAATCGGAGCTCTTCCAGCAGCTCATCCACAGTCATGCGTACCTTTCTCATTTCATTTTGACAAAGCCGCCCGTTGCGCAGAACGATGCTGGGCTTGCCGCACAGGATCGCGCGCAGCCGGACACTGCGCATGGTCAGTACGCTTAGGATCATGGTCAGACAGAGCAGCGTAATAATGGGAACAACGCCATAGACCAAGGGTAAGCCAAAGTCCTGCATGGGGACGGCAGCCAAGTCGCTGAGGATCATGGTCAGCACCAGTTCGGCCGGCTCCAGTTCCCCGACCTGCCGCTTTCCCAACAGCCGTATGCCGACAATCAACAGGAGATAGAGGATGATTGTGCGAAAAAATGCGATTACCATGGCAGACACTCCTCAATTTTGTTTACTTATACTGTGAAGGTGCCTTGGATAATATTCTGTTTTGTGTAAAAAAATAAGAGAGAAATCATTGCACTGTGGGAATTTGGCGAGTATAATAAGCGAAGTTAAGGAAACTCTATATTCATAGGATGGAGGAAACAATAATGGCAAATAATGTTCGCCCTGAAACCATGGAGCGCATCACTACGCCTGAACTGGCTCAGGCATTTATCGAGGAGCAGCTGACGGAGCTCCGCGCCCAGATCGGTGACAAGAAGGTCCTGCTGGCACTGTCCGGCGGTGTGGACTCTTCGGTTGTTGCCGCTCTGCTGATCAAGGCTATCGGCAAGCAGCTTGTGTGCGTCCATGTCAATCATGGTCTGCTGCGCAAGGGTGAGCCCGAGCAGGTGATCGAGGTGTTCCGCAACCAGATGAACGCAAATCTGGTCTATGTGGACGCTGTGGATCGCTTCCTGAACAAGCTGGAGGGTGTTTCCAATCCTGAGCAGAAGCGTAAGATCATCGGCGCTGAGTTCATCCGTGTGTTTGAGGAAGAAGCTCGCAAGCAGGAAGGCGTGGAATTCCTGGCTCAGGGTACCATCTATCCCGATATTCTGGAGTCTGATGGCGTTAAGGCACACCACAATGTGGGCGGCCTGCCTGAGGATATGAAGTTTGAGCTGGTGGAGCCTCTCCGCCTGCTGTTCAAGGACGAGGTCCGTATGGTCGGTCTGGCTCTGGGTCTGCCCGACAGCATGGTCTTCCGTCAGCCCTTCCCCGGCCCCGGTCTGGGTGTCCGCTGCCTGGGTGCCATCACTCGTGACCGCCTGGAGGCTGTCCGTGAGTCCGATGCCATCCTGCGTGAGGAGTTCGCAAAGAACGGTCTGGAAGGCAAAGTCTGGCAGTACTTCACCGCAATCCCCGATATGAAGAGCGTGGGTGTTAGCAAGGACGGTAAGCGTACCGAGGCATGGTGCGTCATCATCCGTGCCGTGAATACCGTGGATGCCATGACTGCAACGGTGGAGAATGTGCCCTTTGAGCTGCTGAATCATATCACCGCTCGCATTACCAATGAGGTTTCCGGTGTCAACCGTGTCCTGTTTGACATGACGCCCAAGCCCACCGGAACCATTGAGTGGGAATAAGAAAATCTTATCTAATTGCTGAAAAACACGGCTCTTGAGCCGGAAAAGTGGCAATTTAGCGAGGATTTCTTCTCTGTTTGATAGCAGATTGATAGCACTTGCAAAAAAGCCGTTTACTGATTTATTTTCAGGATAACGAGTGGCTTGCAAGTGTGCCTCACAACTTATCTATAAAGAAAAGGTCTTACCGATTTTTGTCGGTAAGACCTTTTTTTATTTTGTTGTTCGTTTTTTCTTTGGAGCTGGCAGTTCATCATACATGGAAAGAAATAGATTGCGGAGAAAGGCCTTGTTGTCTATGTCATCAACTAAAAGCATTTCCTTGGCTCCATCATATGGTAGTTCATAACTCACGG
>JARIAU010000078.1 GCA_029257695.1 Oscillospiraceae bacterium | reverse complement strand
ACTGTGGTTTTGGCAGGGCATGGATGAGGCCATCAATGCCTATGTGGACCGATACACGCTGCAGGATTTTCTGGATCATCCGTAATCCGGCGCAACAAAAGCAGTAAAAGACATATGAAACACCAAGAACCGGGCAGATCCTGACAGGGTCTGCCCGGTTTTTGATGCAGAAACAAAAAATAATTGAGAATGATTCTTGACAAAGCAGCTGCGAGCGTATATCCTATAGAAGAAATAGGAATTAAGGAGGAATTCTCATGGATATATATTTCGATAACGCTGCAACGACCCCGGTGAGCCCGGCGGCACGAGAGGCCATGATGGTGGCCCTGACGGAGGAGTATGGAAACCCCTCCAGTCTGCATCGGAAGGGCGTCAGCGCCAATGAGCGTCTGGAGGAGGCAAGAGCCTCCATTGCAAGGGACCTGAATGCGGAGCCCAGTGAAATTTATTTCACCTCCGGCGGAAGCGAGGCGGATAACTGGGCCATCACGAAAGCGGCAGAGCTGGGGGCTCGGCGTGGGAAGAAACACATTATTTCCACTGCGTTTGAGCATCATGCGGTGCTGCACACCCTGAAAAAGTTGGAACGGCAGGGGTTTGAGGTAACGCTGCTGCCGGTCCATTCGGACGGATTGATCCGTGTGGAGGAAGTGGAGGCGGCCTTGCGGGAGGATACCGCTTTGGTCACCATTATGTATGCCAACAATGAGGTGGGCACCATTCAGCCTATTCCGGAAATCGGTGCCCTGTGCCGGGCCCGTCGGATTCTGTTCCACACCGATGCCGTTCAGGCAGTGGGACATATTCCGGTGGATGTAAAGGCAGATCAGGTGGACTACCTGAGCCTGTCCGGGCATAAGTTCCACGGCCCCAAGGGCGTGGGTGTGCTGTATTGCCGCAGAGGGGCTTATCTCACCAATCTGATCGAGGGCGGTGCGCAGGAGCGTGGCAAGCGTGGCGGTACCGAGGCCCTGCCCAATATTCTGGGTATGGCGGCTGCCCTGCATGAGTCGGTGGAGCATATGGAGGAGAATATGCGGAAGGTCACCGCTCTGCGGGACAAGCTGATTGAGGGGCTGCGTCCGATTCCGGCCAGCCGAGTCAACGGAGACCTGACCCATCGTGTTCCCGGCAATGTGTCCATGTGTTTTGAGGGCGTGGAGGGAGAATCGCTGCTGCTGAAGCTGGATCTGGCCGGCATCTGTGGTTCGTCCGGCAGTGCCTGCACTTCCGGCAGTCTGGAGCCCAGCCATGTGCTGTTGGCGATCGGCTTGCCGGTGGAGGTGGCTCACGGCTCCCTGCGTCTGTCCCTTAGCGAGTGGAACACGGAGGAAGAAGTGAATGAGGTGCTCAAGCGGCTGCCTGAGATTGTATTTGAGCTGCGCCAGATGAGCCCGGTTTGGGAAGAAATGCTGGCAGAAGGCAGCGTCCGGAATGTGAAAATGGAGGAATTCTAATTATGGCAATGATGTATAGCGAGAAGGTCCAGGACCACTTTGCAAATCCCCGCAATGTGGGCAAGATGGAAGATGCCGACGGTGTCGGTCAGGTGGGCAATGCCGTCTGCGGCGATATTATGAAGATGTATCTTAAAATTGAAGATGACATCATCGTAGATGTGAAGTTCAACACCTTTGGCTGTGGTGCAGCCATTGCGACCAGCTCCATGGCAACGGAGCTGATCAAGGGTAAGTCCGTCACTGAGGCCATGCAGTTGACCAATCAGGCGGTTGTGGAAGCACTGGACGGGCTGCCTGCGGTGAAGGTGCATTGTTCGGTGCTGGCAGAGGAGGCCATCAAGGCTGCGCTGAAGGACTACTATGAGCGCAAGGGCCTTCCGGTGCCGCCGGAGTGCCAGATCTGCGACCATGACTGCCATGCCTGCGGCGGTTGCGGCTAAACGGTGATACGACCGGTATCAGAATAAATCGAAGCGAAAAACGCCGGGGTGACTGCGGTCACTCCGGCGTTTGCGATGGTTCCGGCGAAAGTGCCTCGGCAATGCTGTCAATCAGCAATGCAATGGCAGCGTGGGTGTGATCTGCGCCCAGTCCGGCATAGTTGACCACGAGGGTGGGAGGACAGGCGGGTGTGCCCCGATAATATTGGGACAGGCAGGAAATCCGCACACCATGCCGAGCTGCACAGGACAACAGAGCGGCATCGGAGATTGGGCCGGTCACCTCCAGCAGAAAGTGAAGGCCCTCGTTTTCCATGCGAACCCGGCAGCGGGAAGCGATGGAGCTTTCGGCCAGCTGGGTGAGAATGGCCTCCTTTTGAGTGCGGTAGTGGGTCCGCATCCGGTTCAGGTGGGATTCAAAGGCGCCGCTTTGAATGAATTCCGCCAGAGCCAGCTGCTCGAAGGAGGATACGGTGCAGGTGTAGAAGCCAAGGGTTTGCTGAAACCGCTCTACCAGCGGCAGAGGAAGCACCATATAGCTGATTCGCATGGTGGAAGCGAGCGTTTTGGAAAAGGTGTTGATGTAGATGACCCGGCCGGTGGGATCAATGCTTTGCAGGGTGGGAATGGGTTTGCCGTTGGTGCGGAATTCGCAGTCGTAGTCATCCTCCAAAATGTATCGCCCCGGCTGCTGGGCACACCAGTGGAGCAGCTGGAGCCGCCGGCTCACCGGCATCACAATTCCGGTGGGAAAGTGATGGGACGGAGACAGATGCAGGATGTTTGCTCTGGAGGTCTGCACCGCATCCACACGCACCCCGTCTCGGTCCATAGGAATGGACACGCAAGCGGCCCCACAGGCCTCGTAGATTTTAGCGGGTTTCTGATAACAGGGGTCTTCTACTCCGTAAACCGCATCCCGACCCAGCAGCTGAACCAGCAGACCGCAGAGGTATTCTGTGCCGGCACCGACCACGATTTGCTCCGGCCGTACCTGCATCCCACGAAAGGCGTAGAGATGTTGCGCAATGGCGGTTTGCAGTTCTCGACAGCCTTGGGAGGAAGGCGTTTGCATCCGGTGTTTGTCCTCCTGCCGCAGAACCGTGCGCAGCAGCCTGGTCCAAGTGGAGAAGGGGAAATTTTCCGGTGGAATTTGATTGGTGACGAAATCGGCCGCCCAAGGGGAGACCGGTGCTGCCGGAGGAGGCGTTGGTGCCGGCATTTGTACCGGTAGAGCGGGGGGCAAAGGCTCCACAAAGAAGCCCCGCTTGGGCAGAGAGTAAATGTAGCCCTCTGCCATCAGCTGGGCATAGGCATTCTCTACGGTAATGACGCTGACCCCCAAATGACGGGCAAAGCTGCGCTTGCTGGGGAGTTTTTCGTCGGGGGCCAGCCGGCCGGCCCGAATATCTGCCTGAATGCAGCGGTATAGATGCTCGTACAAACTGCATGAGCCAATGGATTCAAAGGAATAAGTCAGCATAGGTCCGCCTCCACAGAAATTTCATTCATTATAGCATCTGGCATGGGAAAGAAAAAGAGATTTTGTATTTGCAATAAGGTCAGCTTTGGGCAGGGCATTGCACCGATGAAGAAAAGCCGATATAATAAATAACAGTACAGTTACTTCGACGGGAGGAACACAACATGCGTGAGTTGCAGATCGGCGGAACCTATCGCCACTTTAAGAATAAGCTTTATCGGGTCCTGACCACGGCCATCCACAGTGAAACGGAAGAAACCCTGGTGATTTATCAGCAGCTGTATGGGGCCGGGGACATCTATGCCCGACCGTTGGAGATGTTTTTGAGTGAAGTGGATCGGGAAAAATATCCGGAAGTGACACAGACCTACCGTTTTGAGGAAGTGCATGGGGACAATCTGGTGCTGGTTGGTATGCCGGGCTGCGGCAAAAGCACGGTGGGAATCGTTCTGGCCAAGATGCTGGGATGGGATTTTGTGGATGTGGATTTGGTGATCCAGAATCGGAGCGGCAAACGGCTGCAGGAAATGATTGCCCAGTTGGGCAACGAAGGCTTTTTGGAGCGGGAAGCGGATGCGGTGGAGAGTTTGAAGTGCAGCCATACCATTATTGCCACCGGCGGAAGTGCAGTGCTGCATCCCAGAGGGTTGGCCAAGCTGCGCCAGCTGGGACGGTTGGTCTATCTGGAGCACCCGTATGAGGAAATCGAGGGTCACATTCATAATTTGGAGTCTCGGGGAATCACCCTCCGGCCGGGACAAACCCTGAAAGACCTCTATGATGTCCGCACACCGATCTATGAACAGGTGGCGGATCGGACGGTCCATCTGGAGAATTGCACCATTGAGGAAGCAGCCAATGCGGTCAAAGCGACCGTTGGATTGGAATAAGACAGAACCCCCTGCACAGCACTCGCTCTGTGCAGGGGGTTGTTGATTAGAGCTGCTCGAGATAGGAAACCAAGTCCGCATAGCTGCCGTTGGGGCAGGTGATGGGACGGCCGTCGGGGTTGATGAGGTGATCGGTCACGAGATAGCAGGGAATTCCGGCGGCAGAAGCGGCCTGCCAGTCCTCGGTCACATGGTTGCCTACCATCAGGCATTGGGCCGGGTCCAGATGGAACTGGTCCAGAATGGAGCGATAGTAGGCGGGGTTTGGCTTGCAGTAGGAGGAGTTGCAGTAGTCGGTGACCAAATCGAAGTCCTCCATATTCAGACCGATCCAGCGGAGCCGGGATTCGTCTGCAACCGGCGGAAAAATAGGGTTGGTGGCCAGAATGACATGCTGTGCCTTCCGGCGGGACAGCTCCAGTACGGTCTGGGCCAGAGGCGCTTCTCCGGTGGCAGCTTTGGCATCCATAAATTCTTTGGTGTAAAATTCGTTGAATTTGACCTCATCCTCGGTGGCATCTCTGCCGATGGCCTCGGAGAAGGTGGTCCAGAAAGCAGTTTGGTTGGAGCGGGTGCCATCGTTGGTCACCATGGCCTTTACACCGGCCCACATGGCCTGCATCAAAGCGTCCGGCGCATAGCCCCAGGGCATGGCTGCTTTGGCCAGCATATGAAGGTAGACCTTGGTGAAATAATCGTTGTCCATGGGCAGCAGCGTGCCGTCCAAATCATATAAAATTGCCTGCAGCATGGCAGAGAACCCCCTTGTTGATTGATGCTTACATTTTAGTCATCCGGGAAAGTTCCGTCAATAAAAACTTGCTTCGAACATGGAAGGAAAGTAAGGCAATTTGGAGAGACCAGATGGTGCGGTCCGGAGGGCGATTTGTCAAAAGTGGTAAATCGCCTTGACAAGACAGGTGTAGTATGATAATATATTAACGAAATGTGAATAGATCAATCGTCTTCGATAGAGGCGCGGGGATTAAGAGTATCGGTGGGCAAGGACTGGCATCTGCTCACTGGGAAAGGAATTACCGCCGAAGGAATGCATCGTGCCAAGGGGTGTGTTTCCTGGGTCGCCGCAGAATATGCGTCGGACTGTCACCGTTTTCGGTGAAGCGCTATCATGGTAGGTTTGGATTCGTCGGGTATAGGGGCAGTGTATCCATCTGTGCATTGTTTTGGATGTTGGGTGTGTATGCGTTCTATGTCTGTGTTTGAGGTCGCCATGAAACGCCTTCTGGAAGGCAATTCGGGCGATTTTTCTTTTTGCGAAATGAAAAAGGAGAGGTTTTAACATGAACGCAACAACGAAAAAGAAGCTGGGGCGGGTGATCCAGGCCGTACTGATTGCGGCTGTGATTTTCACCGTTCTGGCCGGTGCCGTCTATGCGGCCACCCATCCTGCCGGTAGTATGTATGCAACTGCATGGGCTTTGGTTCCCCCGGTGGTAGCCATCGGTCTGGCATTGGCGACCAAGGAAGTGTATTCGTCCCTGTTCATCGGCATTGTGGTCGGTGCGCTGTTCTATTCCGGCTTCAGCTTTGAGGGCACTATGATCCATGTCTTTGAAGAGGGCATGATTCAGGTGCTGACCGATCCCGGAAATATCGGCATTATTATTTTCCTGGTGGTGCTTGGCATTCTGGTCTGCCTGATGAACCGAGCCGGCGGCAGTGCCGCCTTCGGTGCTTGGGCCTCCACCCATATCAAGTCCCGTGTGGGCGCACAGCTGGCCACTATGCTGCTGGGTGTGTTCATTTTTGTGGATGACTACTTTAACTGCTTGACGGTGGGCTCGGTTATGCGCCCGGTGACGGACGGACACAAGGTGTCCCGAGCCAAGCTGGCCTATCTGATTGACTCCACCGCAGCACCGGTCTGCATCATTGCCCCCATCTCTTCCTGGGCAGCGGCCGTGGCCGGATTTGTGGACGGGGAGGACAGCATGAGCCTCTTTGTGCAGGCCATTCCCTTCAACTTCTACGCTCTGCTGACCATCGTCATGCTGGTGGGGCTGATCCTGATGAAGGTAGACTTCGGACCCATGGCCACTTACGAGCGGCAGGCCATGGAAGGCACCTATGAAGTGGAGAATGAGGA
This sequence comes from Oscillospiraceae bacterium, assembly GCA_029257695.1. Lineage (GTDB taxonomy): Bacteria > Bacillota > Clostridia > Oscillospirales > Oscillospiraceae > UMGS1766. The sequence continues at coordinate 22,907 of JARIAU010000078.1, read as the reverse complement.
AACTGCCACGCCCACGGAAGTGCCGGCCAATGGACGGGTCATCAACCTGGTCCTGCCCATCCTGCTTCTGATTGTCTGCTGTGTGGTTGGCATCATTTACACTGGCGGCTTCTTCTCCGGCACCAGCTTTGTGGAGTCCTTTGCCAACAGCACCGCTTCTCTGGGTCTGGCCATGGGCAGTGTGGTGGCCCTGATTCTGACCCTGATTTTCTTCGGTATCCGCCGTGTGATGAACATGGAAGAGATGATGGACTGTGTGCCGGAAGGCTTTAAGACCATGGTTCCGGCCATCCTGATCCTGACGTTTGCCTGGACGCTGAAGGCGATGACCGATAGTCTGGGTGCCGCCCCCTTCGTGGAGGGTCTCATCAAGGGTTCTGCCCAGAACCTGATGATGTTCCTGCCCGCCATCATCTTTGTGATTGCCTGCTTCCTGGCCTTTGCCACCGGCACCAGCTGGGGTACCTTCGGCATTCTGATCCCCATTGTTGTGGATGCCTTCAGCACCAATCACACCCTGATGATCATTGCCATCTCCGCCTGTATGGCCGGTGCGGTCTGCGGCGATCACTGCTCCCCCATCTCCGACACCACCATTATGGCTTCGGCAGGTGCCCAGTGCAACCATGTGCAGCATGTGTCCACGCAGCTGCCTTATGCACTGTCGGTGGCACTGATTTCTTTCCTGACCTATCTGCTGGCTGGCTTTGTCCAGAGCGCCTGGATCTGCCTGCCGGTGGGTGCTGCTTTGGTCATTGGCTATCTGCTGCTGATGAAGGCAATCCAGAACCGGAAGGCATCGGCCGTTCGGTAAGATTGTCTGGGGTATAAAATCAATCGAAGCAAAGGCACTCGGAATCTCCGGGTGCCTTTTTTGCATTTGTTCCGGTACATCCGGTGACGGAGGCACAAAATTGTGGTAAAATAAAAGAATTGAAGAAGGGGGGAGCAAAATGGAAGAATTGACTTTGGTCGATACGGAAGATCGGGTGATCGGCTCCATGGAAAAAGCGCAGGCACACACAAAGCCGGTTCTGCACCGAGCGTTTTCAGTGTTTTTGTACGACGGGGACCGGATGCTGCTGCAAAAGCGCCATCGGGACAAGTACCACTCCGGTGGCCTTTGGACCAATGCCTGCTGCTCCCATCCTCGGTTCGGAGAATCGTTGGAAGAAGCGGTGCCCCGTCGTCTGCGGGAAGAAGTGGGCTGCGCACCGGAGGTGCGGGAAATTTTTGACTTTATATACTGCGCCAAGTTTCGTGAGGATCTCTGGGAATACGAATACGATCATGTGTACTTGGGTCGATGCACCGAGCCGTTCCGGTTTGATCCCCAAGAGGCAGAGGACAGCGTTTGGATGCCGATGGCGGAGCTGCGGCGGCAGCTGGTGGAGGAACCCTGCAAATTCACCCCTTGGTTCCTGATTGCGGCCCCCAGAGTGTTGGATTTCCTGTCGCAGTTCCAAGAGAACCGGGGAAACCAGAGCTAAATTTTCCGTTTTCAACTTGCATGCAGTGGGAATGATAGGTATAATAAATGATGCATGTTTCGTTGAATTGGAATGTATCCTATTAAAGGCAGTGAGTGATTTTTATGTTAGAGCTTCGTGATCTCTGCTTTTCCGTCCCGGGAGACGGAAAGCGGATCGATATTTTGAATCACATCAATTTGACCGTTCCGGACGGAAAACTGGTGGTTATCACCGGTCCTAACGGCGGCGGTAAATCGACGCTGGCCCGTGTCATCATGGGTTTGGAGCAGGCTACTTCCGGCTCCATTCTCTATAACGGCGAATGTATGGATGAATTGAATGTGACTGAGCGTGCCCGCAAGGGCATCAGCTACGGATTTCAGCAGCCGCCCCGGTTCAAAGGAATGAAGGTGCGGGATCTGCTGGAATGTGCCGCCGGAACCGATTTGGGCAAGGAGAAGTGCTGTCATTATCTGGCGCAGGTGGGTCTGTGCAGCCATGAGTACATCGACCGGGATGTGGACGCAAGTCTGTCCGGCGGTGAGCTCAAGCGCATCGAAATTGCCACCATTCTGGCCCGCAAGGGTTCGTTGATGATTTTTGACGAGCCGGAGGCAGGCATCGACCTTTGGAGCTTCGGCCGCCTGACGGAGACCTTCCAGGCGATCCATCGCAGCCACAGCGCCGCTATGATTATTATTTCGCATCAGGAGCGGATCATCCGCTTGGCGGATGAGGTTGTGATGGTGTCCGGCGGGATGGTGACCGGACATGGGTCGGCATCCAGCATGCTGGATCAGATCCAGTCGGACAACAACAGCTGCTGCTGCATCTGAGGGGGGAACAGCCATGATCGAACAGTATAGCGAAGTCGTTCAGGGCATGCTTGCCAAGATTGCCGGGTTGAAGAGCACTCCGGAGGGGGCTTACAACATCCGCATCGACGGCAAGGGTGCGGAACGCCAGGATTCCAAACACATCAAGATCACCGGCAAGACCGACAAGCAGGGCATCGACATCCACATTGAAGACGGCACCAAGGATGAAACCATGTTTATTCCGGTGGTGGTGACCAAGAGCGGCGTGGATGATTTGGTATACAATGACTTTTACATCGGAGAAAACTGTGATGTGACCATCATCGCCGGCTGCGGCATTCATAATTGTGGCTGCGAGGCGTCCAAGCACAACGGGATTCACACCTTTTATGTGGGAAAGAATTCTCATGTGTCTTATGTGGAGGTGCATTACGGCTCCGGCAACGGCACCGGCGGTCGTATCCTCAACCCCCAGACGGTGGTCCATCTGGCGGAGGATGCCGTCATTGTGATGGATTCCAGCCAGATCGGCGGTGTGGATTCCACCCAGCGTTACACCCGGGTCAACTGCGACGGTGACCGGAGCGAAGCGCTGATTACGGAAAAGATGATGACCCACGGGGAGCAGACGGCGGATTCCGAGCTGGATGTCTACCTCAATGGACAGGACAGCAAAGCTCGCATCATTTCCCGCAGTGTGGCGAAGGAAACCTCCAGCCAGGTGTTTTACCCCCGCTTGGAAGGCAATGCCCCCTGCTTCGGCCATGTCCAGTGCGATTCCATTATTATGGGCAGCGGCCGGGTGAAGAGCATTCCCGCAATTGCGGCCAACCACGGAGAAGCCAGCTTGGTCCACGAGGCTGCCATCGGCAAGATTGCCGGAGAGCAGATCCTCAAGCTGCAGACCTTGGGCTTTACTGCGGAGGAAGCAGAGGAGAAAATCTTGGAAGGGTTCCTGCGGTAATCACGGATGAAAACAAAGAAAGCGGCGCAGTCGAAGCAACGACTGCGCCGCTTTTGGCACATTCAAATAAATGGTGTCAGACACACACCAGAGTCGGTTCGGGAATCGACGGTTTTGCGGCCAAATATTGAATGACGGCCTTGCGGGTCACGATGCCGCACAGACAACCACGGTCATCCACAATGGGGACATAGTTCTGATTGACTACGGCGTTGACCACATCCTCTTCTCCGGCATCAATGGTCAGCGGAGGGCAGAAATCCGGGCGGAAAATGTGTTTCACCTGATAGCGTTCATGGGTTTTCAGATCGGTATCGCCGATGCGCAGGATATGGCGCAGGAAATCGCCTTCGGTGACGCTGCCCACATAGAGGCCATTGCTGTCCAGCACAGGGATGGCGGTGTAACCACGGTGGCGCATGATCTCCAGACCTTGCCGCACGGTGCTGGTTTCCTGCAGGCAGGCGGTGTTGTACTTGGGGATCATCAGTTTTGCAAGATTCATGAGGGTTCCTCCATTGGATTGCAATTTGCCATTGCAATTTCATTGCAGATTTAGCGTATCACAAGATTGTGACCAAACAGTGAAAATTTCGAAAATAGAAGAAAAATTCCTTCGACTGGGTTCGTGGCAAAATGCGGTCTTGGTGTATTTGATGCACGGAACGCAAAAAAGCACCCGAGGCGCCCCATATGGAGCCGACCTCGGATGCAAAGAGGGAGCGAACCGGCAGGTTATTCCCCAATCAGACACGGGTTTCTTCCTGTTCGGAAAAGACGGGGACATCTGCCCGGTCTGCCAGCGTTTTGGGCAGGCGGTATACCACCCAGTAGCCCAGCAGGCAGATGGGAATGGCGGTCAGTACATCCAAAGCAGAGTGCTGCTTGAGAAATACGGTGGAAATACTGATCAGAACCGTGGTGACGGCAAACACGATTTTCCAACCACGGGAAGAGAAGTACTTGCTGTCCCAACCGGCGAACATAGCCGCAACCGAACCCACCACATGGAGGGAGGGGCATACATTGGTGTTGGTGTCAAACGCATAGAAGCCCGCCATGAAACGGGTCAGTGCATTGTCTCGGGGAAACACCTCCGGCCGCAGGTTCTGACTGTTGGGAAAGACAAAAAAGATCAGGATAGCAATGGCATGGGTGAGGATGATGAACTGCATCATGTGCTTGAAGGCCTTCACATCAATAAAGAAGGTGAGGGCAACCATGCCGCCGAAGAACAAAAACCACAGAAGATAGGGGAAAACGAACCATTCGCAGAAAGGAATGTGATCGTCCAACGCACAGTACATGACATGATATTCCTCGACTGGGCGAATGCGCTCCAGATAAAAAAAGACCAGACCATATATCGGCCAGAATAAAAGCAAGTAAATGTGGCGGAACTCCGGTGTGTTGAGCTTGCTCAGCCGGAAGTTGCGGTAATCCACATCCATGGAACTCCTCCTCTCAGTATAATACAAGGGTATCATATCGTTACAATGCGTAGAACGCAAGAGTAAAACGGGATATTTAATAATAATTTCATAACTCATGGTACATTTTTTGAGCGAGGGGACCCGGAAGTGTTTCCATATGGTTGGAATGGGGAAGATCAGATTGTTCGGATATAAATTAAAACAAGGGAAAAGATTCTCGCTTTCTTGACAATCAATGCAAAAAGAAATAAAATGAACGAGAAAAAAGGAGACATTCAAAACGCTGTTGCCGAACAGCGTTTTTTTCTGCGGACAGGGGTTGATTGATGTGCTGACTTCGTTGGCGTTCGTATTTTTGATTGGATTATCCATGGGGGCGATCTGTCAGAAACTCAGATTGCCCAAAATCATCGGTATGCTGCTGACAGGCGTGATTTTGGGTCCATATGTATTGGGTTTGCTGGATGAGAAGATCATGAACATCTCCCCGGAACTGCGCAAGATGGCATTGGTCATCATTTTGATCAAAGCAGGGCTTTCGCTGGACCTGCGGGATTTGAAACGAGTCGGACACAGTGCAGTGCTGATGGCATTTCTGCCGGCGGTTTGCGAGATTGCAGGATGCGTCCTGTTTGCACCCCTGATTTTCGGGGTTTCCCATATGGAAGCGGCGGTCATGGGAGCAGTACTGGGTGCGGTATCACCTGCGGTGGTGGTTCCCAGAATGGTGCAGCTGATGGAGATGCAGCGAGGGACGAAAAAAGGCATTCCCCAGATGATTCTGGGCGGGGCATCTATGGATGATGTGGTGGTGATTGTGCTGTTCACTACCTTTGTGGGCATGGCCCAGGGGGATGGTGTCCATGCGGCGGCATTGCTGGATATTCCGGTGTCTATCGTGCTGGGTGTGGGGCTTGGTGTGCTGACTGGATTCCTGCTGGCCAAGTTTTTCCAACATCGCTATGATAAACATGAAATGGTCCGGAATAGCAACAAAACCATTATTGTGCTGGGCGCAGCCTTCCTGCTGTTGGCAGTGGAAGATTGGCTGAAGGGAAGGGTAGCGGTGTCTGGCCTGCTGGCAGTGATGAGCATGGCACTGATGCTGGCGATGCACACGGTGCCGGAGGTAACCCAGCGACTGCAGGAAAAGTTTGGCAAGCTGTGGCTGGCGGCGGAAGTGGTGCTTTTTGTGCTGGTGGGTGCAGCGGTGGATATTCGCTACACGCTGCAAGCCGGTTTGGGAGCGTTGTTGATGCTGGTCATCAGTTTGAGCTTCCGGACGGTGGGGGTGCTGCTAAGCTTGATCGGCAGCAAGTTTACCGTCAAGGAAACGCTGTTTTGTGTGATTGCCTACTTGCCAAAGGCCACGGTTCAGGCGGCCATCGGTGCGGTGCCTCTGGCGATGGGCCTGCCCTGCGGCGATCTGGTGTTGAGCATGGCGGTGGTGTCCATCCTGATTACGGCTCCTTTGGGAGCAATCGGAATGGATGCGACATACAGCCGTTTGCTGACCAATGACAAATAAGAGCGGATGATTTATGGAAAACGAACGGCGAGTCCGACACATGAAATTGTGCGGGACTCGCCGTTTTTATACCAATAGGAAGGGATGCGGGTGGAGATTTGACGGAAGATGACGGACATACCGTTTGCAGAAAAACCAAGGCGCAGAGCTAAGCTCTGCGCCTCGAACTTTTTTATTTGTGGTCACAGCAGCTGCCACCGCAGCTTCCACAGGAAGAGCAGTCGCAGGAACAGCTGCCGCCGGGTTTGCGGCGCTTTTTGATCTCATGGACGAGACAGGCGACAAACACGATGGCTACAATCGTACCGACAATCAATGTAGGCAGATTCATAGGGACCTCCTTTGCTTAGTGAGCGAGGGTCTGATTTGCCTTGGAGGGCTTGCGGACCAGCATATAGATGAGGCCGATAAAGGCAGCGATGGCCACAACCGTCCAGATGGAGAAGATTCCCTGGAACATCAGACCGAACTGATAGACGATCAGGGAGATGACATAGGCGAACAGGCACATATAGCCAATGGCAAAGGCCGTCCACTTGCCGTTGTTCATCTCACGCTTAATGGCACCCATAGCAGCGAAGCAGGGAGCGCACAGCAGGTTAAAGATCAAGAAGGAGAAGCCGGCCAGCTGGCTGCCGTTGAAGAACTCCTGACCGATCAGAGCCAGCTTTGCGGAGTTCATCTCTTCGACCAGCTCCATGGCCAGGTCGGCATCTGCCATGGAGGACAGGGAGCCGAACACGCCGACGACTTCTTCCTTGGCGACCAGACCCAGCACGGTAGCCACAGCAGCCTGCCAGGAACCAAAGCCCAGAGGAATGAAGAGGAAGGCAATGCCGTTGCCGATGACTTCCAGAATGGAGGCACCGCCGACTTCCTCGGTGATGTAGTGGAAGCCGCCCTCAAAGGACAGAGAGTTCAGCACCCAGATGACAACGCTGGCGGTCAGAATGACGGTACCGGCACGCTTGATGAAGCTCCAGCCACGCTCCCAAGTGGCACGCAGCACATTGCCGGCCACAGGCAGATGATAGGCGGGCAGCTCCATGACGAAGGGAGCAGGATCGCCGATGAAGATTTTGGTCTTCTTCAGGATGATGCCGGACACGATAACGGCAGCCACACCGATGAAGTAGGAAGCCGTGGCGACCCAAGCGCTGCCGCCGAACAGAGCGGCGGAGATCAGACCAACGATGGGCATTTTTGCACCGCAGGGGATAAAGCCGGTGGTCATGATGGTCATTTTGCGGTCACGGTCCTGCTCGATGGTACGGGAAGCCATGATGCCGGGCACGCCGCAGCCGGAGGCCACCAGCATGGGAATAAAGGACTTACCGGACAGACCGAACTTACGGAACACACGGTCCATAATGAAGGCAACACGAGCCATATAGCCGCAGTCTTCCAGCATACTCAGCATCAGGAACAGAATAAGCATCTGAGGCACAAAGCCCAGAACGGCGCCCACACCGCCGATGATACCTTCGGAAATCAGGCTGTCCAGCCAATCGGCCACGCCCCAGCCGGAAAGCAGGTTGGAAACACCGGGCACGATCCACTCGCCGAACAGAGTGTCATTCATGAATCCGGTCACAGCATCGCCGATGGTGCCGATGGAGATGGTGTAGACCACCCACATGACCACCACAAAGATGGGCAGAGCCAGAATGCGATGGGTCAGGATCCGGTCGATCTTATCGGAAGTGGAGAGCGCACCGGCGGACTTTTTCTTGTAGCTTTGCTGCATCAGAGAGCTGATGTAAACATAGCGCTCGTTGGTGATGATGGACTCGGCATCGTCATCCAGCTCTTCCTCGGCACGGGTGATGTCCTCTTCCATATGTTCCAGCACAGAGGGAGCCAGCTTCAGCTGCGCCAGCACCTTCTCATCACGCTCGAAGAGCTTGATGGCATACCAGCGCTGCTGCTCCTCGGGCAGGTGATGGACGGCAGCTTCTTCAATGTGTGCGATGGCATGCTCCACCACGCCGGAGAAAGAGTGCATGGGACGGGTTGCCCCCTGCTGAGCGGCCTCGATGGCGGCTTCTGCGGCGGCAAGGATACCGTCGTTCTTCAAGGCGGAAATTTCCACCACCTTGCAGCCCGTTGCCTCGGACAGCTGCTTGGTGTCGATTTTGTCGCCATTCTTGCGGACCAGATCCATCATGTTCACCGCAATGACCACCGGGATGCCCAGTTCGGTCAGCTGGGTGGTCAGATACAGGTTGCGCTCCAGGTTGGTGCCGTCCACAATGTTCAGGATGGCGTCGGGACGCTCGTTGACCAGATAGTTACGAGCCACCACTTCCTCCAGCGTGTAGGGGGACAGGGAGTAAATGCCGGGAAGGTCCGTGATGGTCACATCCGAGTGCCGTTTCAGCTTACCTTCCTTTTTTTCCACCGTAACACCGGGCCAGTTGCCCACATACTGGCTGGCACCGGTCAAAGCGTTGAACAGGGTGGTTTTACCGCAGTTCGGGTTGCCGGCTAAGGCAATACGCAGTTTCATTCCGTTTCTCTCCTTCTGATTAGTATTCGCTAACTCACGATCAAAGTATAGGGCGAGCAATGGCCCGCCAAAAGATGATAGTGTTAGTTGTTGGTTACTTCGATCATCTCTGCATCCGCCTTGCGGATCGACAGCTCATAACCACGCACGGTCAGCTCGATGGGATCGCCCAGCGGAGCCACCTTGCGGACATGAAGCGTAACACCCTTGGTGATACCCATGTCCATGATACGACGCTTGACAGCGCCCTCACCGTGAAGCTTTGCAACCGTGACGGTTTCGCCGACTTTCACCTGACGCAGTGTTTTCATACCCTTACCCTCCTGCTCAAATCATAATTTTGCGTGCCATTTCCTCACTGATGGCAATGCGGGATTCTTTGACTTTGACAATCAGATTACCGCCCAGCATGCTCACAACACACACACGGCTGCCGGTGACAAAGCCCAGATTTTCCAAATGCTTTTTCACCTTCGGTGAACCACCGACTCGCTTGACGATATTCTCTTCTCCTACCGTAGCATAGGAAAGTGGCATCATTTAGAACATCTCCTCGTAAAACACAAAGTTAGAACAACCTAACCTAATAAAGGATAACAGGAAATGCTAGGAGTGTCAAGAAAAATATCACTAAAAAAAGCACCGACAGCACCGCTGTTTTTCGGCGGCGCTGTCGGTGCGAACGGGGGACGGATCAGTGGATGTCGGTGACTTTGTAGCCCTGCTCTTCCACGGTGGATTTCAGGGTTTCGTCGGCAATGGCAGCGGAGAGCGTCACCACCGCAGTGCCGGATGTGTGGCTGACGAGGGCGGCGGACACTTCGGGAAGTGCCTCCAGCACCTGCTTGACACGGCCCTCGCAGTGAGGGCACATCATACCTTCAATTTGCATCGTTTTTTCCATGTTATTTGATTCCTCCTGTGGTTGCATCACGGGGTGGCTGCCCCGTTTCTTGGAATGGATGGGGTGGTCGTGCTTGGGATTGTACAGGTCGAACAGATTGAGCCGCAGTGCATTGGTCACTACGCAGAAGCTGGACAGGCTCATGGCAGCTGCGCCAAACATGGGGTTGAGCTGCCAGCCGAACAGGGGGATAAACAGTCCGGCGGCCAGCGGAATGCCAATGGTGTTGTAGAAAAAGGCCCAGAACAGGTTTTCATGGATGTTGCGCAGCGTGGCCCGACTTAGCCGAATGGCGGCGGGTACATCGGACAGTTGGCTCTTCATCAGCACCAGATCGGCAGCGTCAACAGCCACATCCGCACCGGCACCGATGGCGATGCCGATGTCTGCCCGGGTCAGGGCCGGAGCGTCGTTGATGCCGTCTCCCACCATGGCCACGGGGCCGCTTTCCTGCAGCTGTCGGATGGCGGCTTCCTTGCCCTGCGGAAGGACGCCGGCAATGACTTCATCCACCCCGGCCAGCTTGCCGATGGCCTGGGCCGTGCGGGGGTTATCACCGGTCAACATCACCACACGCAAGCCCATGTGCTGCAGCTGACGAATGGCCTCGGGGCTTTCGGTTCGGATGATGTCCGCCACGGCGATGATGCCCAGCAGGGTGTGGTCATAGCAGAACAGCAGGGGGGTCTTGCCCTCTTCTGCCAGAGCAATGGCTTTGGCTTCCATGTCAGCAGGGACAGGAACCTGTTCAGCGATGAAGCTCAGACTGCCGCCCAGCAGAGGGGCCTTCTCCAGTTGAGCGGCCAGACCGTTGCCGGGAAGGATCTGGAACTGGCTGACCTCTGGTGCGCAAGTCTGATGCTCCTCCGCATAGGTAAGGATGGCACGGGAGAGGGGGTGTTCGCTTTTTTGCTCCAAGGCCAAGGCCAGAGTGAGCAGACGGTCATTATCGCAGCCGGGAGCGGGGATCAGGTCGGTGACCGCAGGCTGACCCTGCGTGATGGTGCCGGTTTTGTCCAGAACCACAGTCTGGATTTTGCCGGTCTTTTCCAGAGAAACGGCGGTTTTGAACAGGATGCCGTTTTTGGCGCCTTTGCCGTTGCCCACCATGATGGCCACCGGAGTGGCCAGGCCCAGCGCACAGGGGCAGCTGATGACCAAAACGGAAATGCCCCGGGCCAGTGCAAAGCCGATGGGATGGCCCAGCAGCAGCCACACCAGCGTGGTCACAACGGAAATTCCGATGACGGCGGGAACAAAGATGCCGGATACCTTGTCTGCTACCTTGGCAATGGGGGCCTTGGTAGCGGCAGCATCGCTGACCATCTGGATGATCTGGGAAAGAGTGGTGTCCTGTCCCACTCGAGTGGCTTCGCAGCGGAGGAAGCCGGACTGGTTGACTGTGGCGGCAGAAACGCCGTCGCCGGGGACTTTGTCCACCGGGATGCTTTCTCCGGTCAAGGCACTTTCATCCACGGCGGCCTCGCCGGAGAGAATGATGCCATCCACCGGAATGTGCTCTCCGGGACGCACCAGAAAAATGTCACCTCGGCGCACTTGGTCGATGGGGACGGAGCATTCCTTACCGCTGCGCTCTACCGTGGCCGATTGGGGGGCAAGGCGCATCAGGCTTTTCAGTGCGTCGGTGGTTTTGCCCTTGGATCGAGCCTCCAGCAGCTTGCCCACCGTGATGAGAGCCAAAATCATGGCGGCGGATTCGAAATAGAATTCGTGCAGCAGGCCCATGGCTTCTTCCGTGCGGCCCATGGACTGAAGATGACTCATATAAAAGAGAGCAGCAGTGCTGTAACCAAAGGCGGCAGTGGAGCCGAGGGCGACCAAAGTGTCCATGTTGGGGGCACGGTGGATGAGTCCCTTAAAGCCGCTGATAAAAAACTTCTGGTTAACGACCATCACGATGCCGGAAAGCAGCAGCTGCAGCAGACCGAGGGATACTGGATCGTGGGCAAGCACAGCAGGGAGGGGCAGGTGCCACATATGGCCCATGGCCACATACATCAGCACGGCCACAAAGCCCAGCGAGGCAATCAATCGGCGCTTAAGCACCGGAGTGTCCCGATCCTTGAGAGCGTCTTCCTCCATGGCGGTGGATTGGACTTCCGCCCCTTTGGGACTGGCACCATATCCGGCAGCTTCAACGGCCGCAATGATGGCACTGGGATCTGCGGAGCCTTCCACACCCATGGAGTTGGTCAGCAGGCTGACGGAGCAGGTGTCCACACCCGGAAGGGAGGACACGGCCTTTTCGACACGGGCAGAGCAGGCAGCACAGCTCATTCCGGTCACATTGAATTGTGTCATAGCGATTCCTTTCTCCGTGGGGTTATTTCATGAGTTTGTAAAGGGTGTCCAGCAGGTCGTCCACCACCTGCTCGTCGCCGTTGCGGATGCCTTCGGATACACAGCCTCGGATGTGGCTGTTAAGCAGCTCCCGATTGAAGGAGTGCAGGGCAGCGGATGCAGCTGCACTTTGGGTCAGAATGTCAGTGCAGTAGGCATCGTTTTCAATCATTCCCCGGATGCCTCGGATCTGGCCCTCCAGACGGGACAGCCGGTTCATCAGCTTCTTTTTCTGCTCCTCCGGGCGGAGCGTTTTGCGTTCTTCACAGCAAGGATGCATCGGTATACACCTCCTTATATACCCCTATGGGGTATTTTGATTATAAATCGGTGGGAAGATAAAGTCAAGAGGCGGATGACAGCCGATGCGGGAGCGTGCTAAGATAAAACAAAAGGGAGCGGGGATGCGGAGAAGCGACAGTGGCGCTGCGGTAAGAGAGAAATTGGTTGGAAGGGAGCTTGAAACGCCATGAAATGGAAGGATGGAAGGGGTCGATGCAGCTGGTGCAATCCCAACAACGAGCGGTATCTCCATTACCACGACGAGGAGTGGGGGGTTCCGGTCTATGAGGATGCGAAGCTGTTCGAGCTGCTGGTACTGGAGAGCTTTCAGGCGGGATTGTCTTGGGAGTGCGTGTTGAACAAACGGGAAGCGTTCCGTGCGGCGATGGATGGATTTGATCCGGTGAAAGTGGCAGCCTATGGTCCGGAGCGGCAGGAGGCGTTGGCGCAGAATCGAGAGCTCATCCGCAATCGCCGCAAAATTGCGGCTGCTGTGGACAATGCTAAGGTGTTTTTGGAGATTCAAAACGAATTTGGCCGATTTTCCACCTATCTTTGGGGATGGACCGACGGAAAGCAGCAGATAGAGCAGGGAAAAACCCATTCTGTGCTTTCCGATGCGTTGTCTGCCGACTTAAAGCGAAGAGGGATGAGGTTTGTAGGCACCACCATTGTGTATGCCTATTTGCAGGCTGTGGGGGTCATTTATGCCCATGAACCGGGGTGCTTCTTGGAGAAGTCCACATAAAAGGAACCCGCCCGATGGCTGTCACAACAGCGGTCGGGCGGGTTTCGTTATACATAGGGAATCCAACTTCAGATGAAACAGGTGATTTCGTTTCTGGGAGAGCTGCATCGGGCATCCACTGCATCCCAATCGGCGGTGTAAGATCGGGCGCCGGTGGGGCAGATATAGGAACAGCGCTGACACTGAATGCAGAGGTCCTCGTCAATGTCCAGTGTGTCCGGATGGATGGCCTCCTCCGGACAGGAGCGCACACAGCGTCCGCAGTGGACGCATGCGTCCTCGCTGCGGTGTTTGGGAATGCATGTCTTGGCCCGCTTGTGTTCCGTGGGAGCTGGGTCGCCTTGGGGTGGGGTGATCGGGTGAAGGGACCCGGCTGCCAGCTTGCGCTGAATGTTTGCGGCAAAGTCTCGCATGAGCTCCAGATCGTGCAGATCCGGGCGGCTGTGACCGGCCCGAATGGCGAGCGTGTGGGGGGTGATCAGAGTGATGGCCCCGATCACAAGGAAGCCTTGTTCCGAGGCGGTTCGATACATTTGGGCCAGATTGTGTTCACAGGCTCGGTTGCCGTAGGTGCAAATCAGAATGCAGGGGGTGTTGTGCCCGTGCAGATTGGTGAATAGGCCGGGGGCATAGGGGACCTTGCCGCCAAAAGAGGGAGCAGCCAGTAGGACCAATTCCTCGGGATCAAAAGAGAGCGTCAAAGATCGATCTGCCGGATTGGTCTGATCCAGCATACGGGGGCGTGTACAAAACTGTGCGGCCAGCAAATAAGCTGCGTTCTTTGTGCCTCCGGTGGGGGAAAAGACCACAACGGAAACGGACTTTGAGCAATGGGGGAACATAATTATCGCTTCTTTTCTATTTTGTTTTATTTGGTTGAATGAGGGGAACCTGCAGCCGTGCGGTATTGGGGATCGGCTGCGGACCAAATCATCTGTTCCAGGGCCAATCCGGCGGCACTGAGGGGCTTGCTGTGATCCCGGATCATGCAGATATTGCGGGTTGGAATGGGAGTAGAGAGGGCGATTTCCAGCACCTCGCCGGAGCGGATGGCATCTTCTGCAAAAAAACGGGGCAGAAAGCCAAGCCCCAGATCGTACTTGACCAGAGGGAGAATCTGATCCACCGTAGCCAATTCAATGTCCGGATGAAAGACACAGCCCTGAGAGGAAAACAGTTCGCTGTAAAATTCATAGGTTGTGGTGTCTGGATTCAATCCAATGAGGGGATATTCCTGTAGCTGAGCGATGGATACTACGCCTTGACTAAGGGAGAGAAAACCAGGGCCGGCGATCAGCACTTCGGGAAAGGTTTGCAGGGGATAGGCCCGCAGGGGGCGCTTGACCTCTGCCGGGGAGGTGATCACCGCCAAGTCTGCCGCTCCGGAGCGGATGGCCTCGATGGCTTGCGGCGTGGTTTGATTGGTAATTTGGATGTGGATGCCGGGATAGGTGCGGTGAAATTGGCTTAGCACATCCAAAAGCAGCCCATTCAGAGCGGTTTCACTGGCGCCGATGGTGATGCGCCCCTGTTCCAGATTTTTTGCACTGGTCAGCTCGGCCTCTCCGGTCAGCAGATGCTCGAAGGCAATGCGGACATGGGCGTATAGATGCTCGCCCTCCGGTGTCAGCGTGACCCCACGGTGGGTGCGCAAAAACAAGCGGCAGCCGAGGCTGTGTTCCAAATTGTTCATGGCCCGGGTGATATTGGGCTGACTGTTCATCAGCTGCTGTGCGGCCTTGGTAAAGCTGCGATATTTGGCTACATAGTAAAAAATGCGGTAGTAATCATAGGAAACGGCCATAACATACCTCATGTCAATTTGATATAGATGCTATATCAAATATAGCTTTTACACATTCAATATCATGAAGTATAATACACCGGATGCAAAAAAGCAAATGAATGGAGCAGAAGGGAGTATGGTGTGACCATGACAATTTGTATTGGTCGGCAATACGGAAGCGGCGGTCGAGAGATCGGACAGCGTCTGGCAGAGAAATTGGGGATTCCCTATTATGATAAGGTGTTGGTTTCCCAGGCAGCGAAGGAAACCGGAATGACGGAGGAGTGCGTTCGTCAGGCAGAGGAACGGACGGATGGTTCGGGGTGGCTGCTCAGCGGCAATCCGTTTGCGGACAGTGCTGCCATTGCTCATCATTTTTACACCCCAAGTCAGCGCATTTTTGATGCGGAGCGGGATGCCATCTGCCGGTTGGCTCAGCAGGGAGACTGCGTGATCGTGGGCCGCTGTGCCTCGGACATTCTGGGCCGGGACAACTGCTATTCCGTGTTTATCTATGCCTCGGAGGATTCCCGCCTGGAGCGGGTGCGGGTCCGCAACGATTTGAGCCATAAGCTGGCGGCCCAGCGGATGCGCCGTGTAGAGCGGCTGCGCAAGCAGTATTTTGACTTTTATGCCAATACCCGTTGGGGCCATCCGGAAAGCTATGACCTGATGCTGGATAGCGATGCCCATGGTGTAGATGGCTGTGCGGAGTTGATTCTGGCTGGATGGAAGCAGTGGGAGGCGCGGCATGAATAAGGATCTGACGGTGGGAAAACCGGAAAAAGTGCTGTGGAATTTTTGTCTGCCGCTGTTTGGCAGCATTATCTTCCAGCAGCTGTATAACATTGCCGACAGTCTGGTGGCCGGTAAATTCATCGGAGAAAATGCGTTGGCAGCCGTGGGCAACAGCTATGAAATCACACTGATCTACATTGCCTTCGCCTTTGGCTGCAACATTGGCTGTTCGGTGATCGTGTCCCAGTATTTTGGTGCCAAAAAGTATGGCAAGATGAAAACTGCGGTCTCCACTACCCTCATCAGCAGTGCGGTACTGTGTGCTGTGCTGATGGGTGTCGGCATTTTGGGGTCGGAGGGTCTGCTGCATCTCATCAACACCCCAGAGAACCTGATGGCGGATTCCAAGCTGTATCTGGACATCTATGTGTGGGGATTGCCTTTTGTGTTCTTCTATAACATCGCCACCGGTATTTTCTCGGCATTGGGCGATTCCAAGACACCCTTTGTGTTCCTCGCAATTTCTTCCACCACCAACATTGCGGTGGATGTGCTCTTTGTTGTAGGGTTCCGCATGGGTGTGGCCGGTGTGGCTTGGGCCACCTTCCTCTGCCAGGGAGTCAGCTGTGTGCTGGCCATGGTGGTGGTGATGCGCCGCCTGCAAAAGATCCATGTGGATGGAGCTGTGCAGAAGTTCTCCGTGCCGATGCTGGGCCGGCTGGCGGTCATTGCTGTCCCCAGCATTTTGCAGCAGAGCTTTATTTCCATCGGTAATATTGCCATTCAGAGTGTCATCAACGGCTTTGGTCCGGCGGTCATGGCCGGCTATTCTGCGGCGGTGAAGCTGAATAATCTGGTGATTACATCCTTTACTACCTTGGGCAACGGTGTGTCCAACTATGCCGCCCAGAACATCGGTGCGCAGAAGCTTCCCCGGGTCCGAGAGGGCTTCAAAGCCGGAGTCAAGCTGGTCTGGGTGCTGTGCGTACCCTTGAGCTTGCTTTACTTCTTCGGTGGTCAGATGCTGCTGCAGCTGTTTATGACCGAGCCGACGGAATTGGCCATCCATACGGGCCTGTCCTTCCTGCGGATCCTGGCGCCCTTCTACTTTGTGGTGTCGGTGAAGCTGGTGGGTGACGGCATCCTCCGTGGCGCCGGACTGATGAAGCAGTTTATGGCGGCTACCTTCACGGATCTGATCCTGCGTGTGGTGCTGGCCTTTGTGCTGGCAAAAACCGTGTTGGGTGCCACCGGTATCTGGTGTGCATGGCCCATTGGCTGGACGGTAGCCACGGCCATTACGCTGTGGTTTTACCATGTTGGCCCTTGGAGAAAAAAGGAAGCAGAACTGAAAGGCTAAATCAAATAGATTGGGATAAAAACCTGGCGTGGTCAACGCCAGGTTTTTGTTTTTGCGGAAATGGCTGGAAGGTCAATGATGCCTTATTTCTGTGGGTATGCTCAATCTCTAAAATCAAATAAATCCTTTGGAGTTATATCCAGAACTTCACCCTTTTTTCCAGAGAAAGGAAAATGTTTTGGCGGTGGTCGAAACAAGGGAGAGATGGTCTTGACAGGTGTGAGATAATGGTGCAGAGAACGCATAAAGAGAAGGTGTAACTACGGTGACCAGAAAAAAGAAGCTGTCATCTGCTCAGATTATTATCCTCGGCTTTGCCGGGGTTATTTTGACGGGCAGCTTGTTGTTGATGCTGCCGATTTCGTCGCAAGCCGGGGTTGTGACCCCTTTTTCGGACACATTATTTACCGCCACCTCCGCTGTCTGTGTGACCGGACTGGTAGTTCGGGATACGGCCAGCTACTGGTCAACATTTGGCCAGAGTATTATTCTGCTGCTGATCCAAATCGGCGGCATGGGCGTGGTGACGGTCTCCGTGGCGTTGTCGCTGGTGTCGGGGCGTAAAATCAACCTGCGGCAGCGCAGTACCATGCAGGAATCCATCTCCGCCCATCAGGTAGGCGGCATTGTGAAGCTGACCTACTTCATTTTGAAAATGACGGTGATTTTTGAATTGCTCGGTGCATTGCTGATGGCTCCGGTGTTTTGCAAGGAGTTTGGACTTGGGAAGGGCATCTGGTACAGTGTGTTCCATTCCATTTCCGCATTCTGCAATGCGGGCTTTGACCTGATGGGGGTGCGGGCACCATATTCTTCGCTCACCGGATTCTCGCAGCAGCCGATCATCAACATCGTTATCATGGCATTGATCATTATTGGAGGTATCGGCTTTATTACATGGGACGACATCAAGGTCAATCGCTTGAAGTTCCATCGCTATCGGATGCAGAGCAAGGTGATCCTGTCGGTCACGGCCGCACTGATTTTCCTGCCTGCCATCTACCTCTTTTTCTTTGAATTTTCCAATCTGCCGATGCAGGAGCGCATTCTGGGCTCCCTTTTCCAGTCAGTGACCCTCCGCACCGCCGGCTTCAATACCTTGGATCTGACCACGGTAAGCGAGGTGGGCGTGGGTATTATGATCCTGCTGATGGTGGTTGGCGGATCGCCCGGCTCCACGGCCGGTGGTTTCAAAACCACCACCCTTGCGGTGATGCTGGCCAATGCCGGAGCGGTGTTCCGTCGGAGAGAGCATACCCAGTTCTTCGGCCGCCGTATTGATGAGAGCGTGGTGCGCTCGGCTGCCACGCTGGTGACCATGTATTTTGCCATGTTTATGACCGGTGGGTTCATCATCAGTCGTGTAGAGGGGCTGCCGCTGTTGACCTGTTTGTTTGAAACCGGTTCTGCGGTAGGTACGGTGGGTCTTTCGATGGGAATCACACCGGAATTGGGACAGCTGTCCCGGATCATTCTGATTGCATTGATGTATTTCGGCCGCGTTGGCGGACTTACCTTGATCTTTGCCACGGTGGCAGGGCATCAGGGCAATACTGCAAGACTGCCGCAGGGCAAACTGACGGTAGGATGAAGAGGAGAAAGCATATGAAGGTTGTATTGTTGATTGGACTGGGCAGATTTGGCCGTCATGTGGCCATGAAGCTCAATGAGCTGAACCATCAGGTGATGGCGGTGGATGTCGACGAGGAACGAGTCAACGCCGTGCTGCCTTATGTGACCAATGCTCAAATCGGTGACGCATCCAATGAGGAATTTTTGGCCTCGCTGGGCATTCGTAATTTTGATGTCTGCATTGTTGCCATCGGGGATGATTTCCAGAATTCGTTGGAGACGGCTTCCCTCCTAAAAGAGATGGGAGCCAAGAAGGTGGTGGCGAGAGCGGCCACCGGTGTGCAGGAAAAGTTCCTGCTGCGCAACGGAGCGGATGAAGTGGTCTATCCGGAAAAGCAGCTGGCTGCATGGACGGCGATTCGTTACACTGGAGACCATCTGCTGGACTACATTGAGCTGGATTCGGAGTATTCGATTTTTGAACTGGATGTGCCGACCAGCTGGATTGGCAAGACGGTGGTGCAGTTGGATGTCCGGAACAAGTACGGCATCAATATGCTGGGAATCCGCAGCAAGGGTAAGCTGGACATGAACATCACCTCGGAAACCGTTCTGATGCCCGGCACCTCGATCCTGGTTCTGGGACCGGAGAAGATGCTCCAGAAATACTTCCATATCTGACAACGATCAAGGTGGCAGCCCTTTGGCCGGGGGCTGCCGCTTTTTGCTGTTGGGAAGAGAGAAAAAGGATTCCGTTCCTCTGTTTGTGCCGACGAAACACGATGCCGCTGGAAAGGGAATGCCTCATCCATAGGAGTGATCTGTGGTCTGGCTCTAAACCAGCCATAAACCGGATGGAAAAGGAAGGTTGATGCAAGGAGAATGAATGTTGATTTCTTGTCAAGTTGTATAAAATATATAGATAAAAGTACCTTAATTTGTGAAAACAAACAAAGTGTGTTTGGGTTATATCAAGGTTATTGACAGAAGAGGGCGAAAAAGATAAAGTGTAACTACACAATATGGATAGGCCGCCGTCACTTGGCTCCGAAGGAGCAGACTTGACTGGATTTTTTTGTCAGGCAGAGAGGCTGTGCGCCGGGTCCACCGTGTCGTTGTGAGTGAGGCAAAACTGATTTTTTGGTTTTGTCTCATTGTAGTTCTCACTAAGCTTTTCAGAAAAGATTGGATGAAAAATTCAAGGAGGCACTAACATTATGTCTAAGATCGTTATTGCACTGGGCGGCAACGCTCTGGGTAACACCCCCGAGGAGCAGCTGCAGCTGGTCACCGAGACCGCTAAGTCCATCGTCGACCTGGTCGAGGCTGGCAACGATGTCGTTATCGCTCACGGCAACGGCCCTCAGGTTGGCATGATCAACCTGGGCATGTCCACCGCTGCTGAGGCCGGCGCCATCAAGGCTGCTATGCCTTTCCCCGAGTGCGGCGCTATGAGCCAGGGCTACATCGGCTATCACCTGCAGAACAGCATCCAGAACGAGCTGGCTGCCCGTAAGATCAACAAGTCCGCTGTGACTGTCGTCACCCAGGTTCTGGTTGACGAGAACGATCCTGCTTTCAAGAATCCCACCAAGCCCATCGGTGCTTTCTACACCAAGGAGCAGGCTGACAAGATCGCTGCTGAGAAGGGCTACACCATGGTTGAGGACGCTGGCCGTGGCTATCGTCAGGTCGTTCCCTCTCCCAAGCCCGTCGATGTCGTCGAGAAGGACGCTGTTAAGTCCCTGATCGAGGCTGGCCAGATCGTCATCACCGTTGGCGGCGGCGGCATTCCCGTCATCAAGAAGGACGGCAAGCTGTTTGGTGTTCCCTCCGTTATCGACAAGGACTTCGCTTCCGCTAAGCTGGCTGAGCTGGTCGATGCCGATATGCTGATCATCCTGACTGCTGTTGACCGCGTTGCCATCAACTTCGGCAAGCCCAACCAGCAGCTGCTGGAGACCATCAACCTGGAAGAGGCTCAGAAGTACATCGACGAGGGCCACTTCGCTCCCGGTTCCATGCTGCCCAAGGTGCAGGCTGCTATGGGCTTCGCTGCTGCCGGCGGCAAGGCCATCATCGCTTCTCTGGAGAACGCCGGTAAGGCTTGCAAGGGCGAGAGCGGCACCACCATCGTGAAGTAAGCTTCGCTGAATACTTCTGTGTTATGCCGAAAGGCAGAACAAACGATTGTATTTGCAACAGGAGTGAATCTCATTTGAGATTCACTCCTGTTTTGCGTTTGAGACGAATGAGAAGGATTGGGTTGCAATCGGACGAAAAACCGATACAATAAGAGCAGAACCGAGGGAATGGAGGGGAAGATGATGCTGCATCTGCTGATTACGGGGGCCAGACAGAGGGGGAAATCGACGCTGGCCAACCGCTATTTGACGGCACGGGGGCTGCCCTATGCCGGGTATCGAACCAAGGTTCGGGAACAGACAGAGGTTGGCCCTGTCTATGAAATGCAAGACCTGCGGACAGGAGAGTGCCGGCCCATTTCTCGGAGGGAAGGGGACCGGATGGTTGGCATTCCGAAGACCTTTGATTCCTTTGGAACAAAGGTGATACGGGATGCTTCGGCATCTGATGCGCCTATTCTGCTGCTGGATGAAATTGGGCGATTTGAACGCAGCAGCGGTCGATTTCTTGCTGCGATTGACGAAGCGTTTTCGGAAGTGCAGCAAGTGGTGGCTGTGCTGAAACAGGAGGAACTGCCCTATTTGGAATCCATGAAAGCCCGAACAGATGTGTGTTTGGTGGATTTGGATGTCCTGACCCGGGAGGAAGCTTGGGAGAGAATTCAGGAGGTATTTCTGAAATGAAGGAATTGCGGTATCATTTGACCCTGACGCTGATGGGAGAGGAAAAGTGCTTTGGACCCGGCCCGATGCAGCTGCTGCGTGGAGTTGAGCGCAGTGGGTCTCTGCATCAAAGTGCATCGGCATTGGGGATGTCCTATTCGAAAGCATGGAACATGATACAGGCGCTGGAACGACAGTGGGGTACTCCGTTGATGGAACGCCACACCGGAGGACGGCAGGGGGGAGGCTCCAAGCTGACTTCGGCAGGACAGCAAATCCTTGCGGCCTATGAAGCGATGCTGGCAGAGGTGTCTGCCTGCACAGAGACGGCCTTTGCCGCCCATTTTGGGGAGGAATTTTGGAATCGGTTCCGGGGATGAAGCTCGAAACCGATCCTTTTTGACAGGTCGTTATTCTTGTGCTAGAATAACGGACGGTTTTTGAAGATAAAAGACACAGGAGGATACTATGAAACAGAATTGGATGAAACGAAGCCTTGCCCTGCTGCTGAGTGCGGCGCTGGTGCTTTCCCTTGCGGCCTGCGGAGGACAAGAGAGTCGTTCCGGCACTGCCTCTGGTTCGGCAAACCACAGCACAACGCAGGAAACCGGCATTTCGCTGGTCGATCAGGCCGGTCGGACGGTCACGCTGAATCACCCCGCAGAATCGATCGTGAGCTGCTATTACATCACTACTTACGCCACTTTGGCGCTGGGTGTGTCCGACCGGGTGATTGGTCTGGAGAAGAAGGCGGACACTCGCCCGATTTACTCCATGGCTGCACCTTGGCTGCTGGAACAGGAGCAGGTGGGTACCATGAAGGAGTTCAATGTGGAGGCTGTGGCAGCGCTGCAGCCGGAACTGGTGCTGATGCCCAAGAAGTTGGCCGATCATGCGGATACACTCACGGAACTGGGTATCCCGGTGCTGGTGGTAAATCCGGAGTCTCAAGAGCAGATGGAGGAAATGCTGACCCTGATTGCCAAGGCTTGCGGTGTGGAAGACAAGGCGGAGCAGCTGCTCCGCTACTATGCGGAGAAGAGAGCAGACTTGGCGGATCGTCTGAAGGGGGAGAAGGCGCCCCGGGTGTATCTGGGCGGCAATGCTTCTTACCTGTCCACGGCAACCGGAAAAATGTATCAGTCTGATCTGATCCGGCTGGCCAACGGAGTGAATGTGGCGGAGGATCTGGATGGAGATTATTGGACCGAGATTTCCTATGAAACCCTGCTGGCGGAAGACCCTGAAGTGATCCTGCTGCCCAGCAAGGCGGATTATACTGTGGATGATGTGCTGGCAGATGCCCAGCTGCAGGAGGTTACGGCGGTGAAGCAGGGGGCAGTGTATCAGATGCCCAACCAGATCGAAGAGTGGGATTCGCCCATTCCGTCCGGAATGCTGGGTGTGCTGTGGACGGCCAGTGTGCTCCATGGGGATGTGTATTCCACCGAGGACTTCCGGAAGGATGTCAGTGCGTTCTATCAGGAATTTTATGGCTTTGAAGTGGATCAGAGCCTCCTTCACTAAAAAAGCGGCGTGAGGAGAGGGAAAACCATGCGAAGAAGATCGTATTTCTTGCCTGTGATGGGCGGTGTACTGGTCCTGATTACACTGTGGTCGGCCTG
>JARIAU010000076.1 GCA_029257695.1 Oscillospiraceae bacterium | reverse complement strand
CCAGATGAGCTACTCCCGCAAAATTCTCGCAGAAACTTCTGCGAGATGGTGCCTCCGATCGGAATCGAACCAATGACACGGGGATTTTCAGTCCCCTGCTCTACCAACTGAGCTACAGAGGCAAATGGTTGGCTCCTAATGGAGCCTATATCAAACACACGGAAGTGTGATGATCTTAAATGGCGACCCGGAACGGGCTCGAACCGTCGACCTCCAGCGTGACAGGCTGGCGTTCTAACCAACTGAACTACCGGGCCAAATAAGAACCAATGGTGGGAACAACAGGACTCGAACCTGTGACCCCATGCTTGTAAGGCATGTGCTCTAACCAGCTGAGCTATGCTCCCATTGTTCGTGTTCGTGTTGTGCCAATCAACATTGGTTATTATACATAGGGGCGACATGAATGTCAACCCCTATTTTCGATTTTTTCTTCTTTTTTTGAAAGTTATGTTTCGGGCTGCATATCTCTGTAAATTTCTTCCAGCTGTTCCCGATCAAAATGGTACACCGCATCACAGAATTGGCATGTCATTTCCGCCTCACCCTGCTCCTCGATCAAGCTGCGCAGTTCCTCGCTGCCCATGCTGATGAGTGCACGCACCACACGTTCCCGATCACAATAACAACGATATTCCACCGGATTCCGTTCCAGAACCTCCAGTTCAAATTCGTTCAGCACTTCTCCAATCAGATCCAGTGCAGAAGCTCCTTCACTCAGGCGACCGGACACATAACCCACCTTTTTCAGGCCACGCTCCACCTTATCAATGGTCTCCTCGTCTGCACCGGGCAGCAGCTGGATCAGATATCCGCCGGCAGTGAGCACCTCCCCGGTCTCTTTATGCACCAGTACACCGAGTGCGCAAGCGGTAGGGATCTGTTCGCTCTCAGCAAAATACGCCGTTACATCTTCGGCGATCTCACCGCTGACCAGTCGAATACTGCCTACATACGGATCACGCATCCCCAAATCTTTAATGACCGTCAGTGAGCCCTCCGGACCGACCGCAGCACCGACATCCAGCTTTCCCTCTTCTTTCCGGGCCACATCCATCTCCGGGTGGACCACAAAGCCACGGACATTGCCATCGTAGTCCGATACGCAGGTAATGCCGCCCAGGGGGCCTTCTCCACGAATTTGCAGCGTAAGGCTGTTGCCCTCCCCCTTCAGCTGGTTGCCCATCATTGAGCAGGCCAACAGGCTGCGCCCCAGTGCCGCCGTTGCGGTGGGGGTGGTGTGATGGATGCTGCGAGCCCGTTCCACCAGATCGGTTCCGGTGATTGCACTGGCCATCACAGCGCCATCAGAAGTTATGATTCGGACGATTTCTCCCATCTATGGTACTCCTTTGCAAATGCAGCGGCAAATTCTTCCTCCGTCTGCGGTTCCTTCTCTGCGACAAAAAAGATGCGAAGCTCCTCCTCTTTGGGAGCACGCAGTTTTCGATCGCCATACAGTTTAATATTGATAAATCCAGCCTGTTCCAGCCAGCGTTTCAGCTCCTCCGTGGTCCAGGCCTTTTCTTCGTGCAGCTCGCCATCCCGATTCCAATGGTCCCCTTCTCGCTCGAACAAATCAAATCCGTAGGAACAGATGCGACTTCTGGCATCATAATCCGCCCTCCAGACACAGTAGACATCCTCTGTTTCATCCAAAAAAGTCTGTCCATCCAAGCTTTTTAGCTTTTAAGGGCTATTGATGTCAAAAATAAACTTTCCTCCCGCCATCAGGAAGGTATGCAC
>JARIAU010000037.1 GCA_029257695.1 Oscillospiraceae bacterium | reverse complement strand
GATTCCCGTTCCGCCGACATTCAGCAGCGCATCGTAATCGGCCCTCTGGGTATCATCCGGCATGGCCAGACTCCCCCGCTGCTGCAACGCCTGATTGTAGGCCTCTGCCGCCCCCCACAATTCCTGATACCGGCTGTGGTCCATGGTCTCCACCTCCGTCTGATAGGAGGCAATAATTCTGGATTGATGCTTTGCATTCCAGAGGTCGCTGACCACTGGATACAGAAGTAAGGACACACCAATCAAAAAGATGCAAGTAAGAAAAATTGTCAATAGTTTCTGCTTCATTGGGGTCTCCTTACGCCTGTCCCTCGGGGAGTATTTTACTCCCCGAGGGATATGCTTTCTCTGAATAAAATCAGCCCTTGCTGTTCTTGCGCTTCATCACCAGCAGCAGTGCTCCTGCCACCAGCACAAATGCGCCGCCCACCGTGTAGAACAGGGTGGTACCCATGCCGCCGGTACCGGGCAGCTTCAGGCCGGGACGGTTCATGATCGTTCCCTTCAGCACACCAGTGGCAGCATCGCCGCTGATATGGTTGCTACCGTTCAAGGTTTTCAGTTTGGGGTCGTCCGACTGGACCTCGTGATCTGCCGTAATGGTGAAGAGCAAATCCTCGGCCTTGTTGTAACCGTCGGGCACCGTGGTTTCCACCAGCTTGTACTCGCCGTCATCCAGACCCTTCCACACAAAGCTGGTCAAATCGGTTCCCTTGACCTCATTGCCCACCTGCCGGTAATCTCCACCGTCAGCAGACTTCTTGTACAGGGTGAAGCCGGCGCCCTTCAGAGGTGCGTTGGACTCGTTCACCTTGTCCACCTGCAGCTGATACGTAAAGACCGTGACCTTATCTTCCGGAGTCTTGCCGGTGCTGCCTTCTCCGCCGACATTGGGGTTGTTGGAGAACTCCAGCGTCATCTTATTGGGGTTACCTGCGGCACCGATGACTGCACGGTCGTTCAGCGTTGCGGTATACTCCACCGTGATAACGGCATTGTCACCGGCATTGAATGCCTTCACATCGTTGCAGCTGATGGTCAGCGTGTCCTTTGCATCGTCGTACTGAACCGTAAAGTGATTGGTCACATCCTGACCATCAAACATCACCCGAGCGTTGCTATCATAGGTCAGACCATCCGACAGCTGATCGTGGAACACGATTTTATAAGTCTTGTAGCTGGACACATTGCTGGGCAGCGTGGCCTTCAAAAGGAACGGAACCTGGTCGTTGATGTCATAGTCCGCAGAATCCTGCCAGCCGGTCTTATTGGTGTCGGTGGAATCGTTGATGTCCTGCACCTTCTTCTCACTTTGAGGCACACCGGACTTCGGACTGACCTTCACATTGCCCACCACCTGCAGAATGTAGGAGGTGTAAGACTCATGGGCATTGCCGTCGATGGTCTTGTCCTTGATCAGGTAATAACCGGAAGTCAGGCCGCTGATGGTATATGTTCCGTTGGAGTAAGTACCCGTGACCGCCTTGGCTGCCTCCAAATAGGCGTCCACTTCCTGTGCAAACGCCTTTGCTGCCGCCTCATCCGTCAGAGACTCGGCTTTCTTGGCCGCATCCTTCATGGCCGTCTGTCCGGCTGCACTCACACCGGACCCCCACTTGATATTGCTCAAAATGGTGCCGTCCGCGGACAGATCCGCAGAAAAAATCTGATACGCTTCGTAGGTGTGCTTGTCATTGGTATTTTCAATGACGATGGAATACTGGTCCCCCGCCGTCGGAGCGACTGCTCCGGCGGTCATAGGAACCACACCCAGCGACAATGCAATCGCCAGTGCAGTGAAGAAACTAAAAATCCGTTTCATAGTCTTGTCCCTTTCTTCCTCTGTTAGTATATCGAGGTCTTGTTTCGTTTTTTATCTCTGCGTCGGATGCCCGCACCCAGCAGGGCGGCACTCATCAATCCTGCACCCAGCAAGGCAAAGGAAGTCGTTCCCGTACCGCCGGTCTCCGGCATACCTTCCATACCCAGCTGGTTGGTCACCGTCACCGTTGTGCCATTTTGCACGCCTTGCACGGCTGCACGGACTTCCGAGTGATACTCCACCCGGAAGGGAATTTGATTGACATAGCCCTTATGTCCCGGCAGGATGGGATTGCGATCCTGATCCAACTCAAAGACATAGTACGTTTTGTCCAAATCCAAATCTACAAAGGCACCCTTTTGCAGCGGCTGATCGCCGTCCTCGGCACGGTAAATGAGGGTCACTTCCTGCAACGGCTCCCCTGTGCCATCCGGATTGTCGAACAGCCCGAAGCGGTACTGCCCGGGGATGGGCCGGATGGGTTGTCCCCCTAGATTCCGGAACTCCTTCTGCACATAGGCCTCGCCCTTGCTGTTCGGGGCCTTGATTGTGTGGGTTGCAGAGGCGTAATGCACATGAATGCCCTCCGGATACTCCGGATACTGTCCATCCGCATTCTTTTCCGCCATGATAAAGTCATAGGGCGTCGGATCCAACAGATACCCTTCCGGCGCACGGGTCTCCGTGACCCGATAAACCGTATTGTAGCGCATATGCTTTTTCCCTGCGCCAAAAATCAGCTCGCCATTGCTTTCCGTGGTTCCAGTCCACACCATTCCGTTGCCCTGGAACTGACCGTTGACGATCTCGCCTTCCTCCATACGGAATTCGGCCCCCGGCAGGTGTTCCAAAATGTTGTTTTTATTGAACTTGAGGATTTTGACCTCCGGTGTCTCTGCACCGCTTGCATTGCCGCCAATTGTATAGTAGAAATCCCGAATTTCCACATTACTGCCGCCCGATGGGGCATAACCAAGCCAGTATGCAGCATTCGAAAGCGTAATGTAGCTGCCGGGAACCGCATGGACATGTGCAGTATAGGAAATAGTGAGCGGCAGATTGTCCGGCATGGTCACTGTGAGCTGCTGTCCGTCCAGTCTAATACGCACATCCACCGGACTCTGATCTCTGGAGTTCACTACCTTGACACTTTCCACATTCACGCTCAAGGTGCTGCTCATTTCATCCACCAGCGTGATGGTATCACTGCCTGCCACCAGATCTTCTCCTGTCTGGTTGACTTCGATTGTAAACGGAACGGTGTTTCCATTGGGGACCGCAGTTTTGCTGATGTTGCCCGCCGTCACCCGCACACCATTGGAACCACGGTCAATCTGCTTTCCGTTGTGGTGCAGGGTCACTTGGTTGACAAACTCCTTCTCCGCTCCGCCCAGAAGCACCTCCGGATCTGTCACTCGGCAGACCACTTGGAAGTCCACGGCATACGCATCTTTCTCATGTCCCGCCTGCAAGTTGTCCACTTCCCAAAGGATCTGCTTCCCATTGGTGTAGTAGTAGCCGGTGGCAGGGCCTAGGTTTGCGTCCATCTCGGCTGTAATTTCATGCTCCGTCCAGCCTTCACCCAGTTCTTCGGCATAATGTTCGATCCGTGGCATACTTACATTATG
Source organism: Oscillospiraceae bacterium (assembly GCA_029257695.1). Classification (GTDB taxonomy): domain Bacteria; phylum Bacillota; class Clostridia; order Oscillospirales; family Oscillospiraceae; genus UMGS1766. The sequence goes on along the minus strand of JARIAU010000037.1, from coordinate 8,851 downwards.
ATTTCTGGTTTTTTCACCCAACCACTGAAGCCGCATAAACCCGAGGTCCACACCCTCCGGAATCTCGTCAATCACACGATAGCGTCCGGCCAAATCTCCGCCATAGTTCACCTTGACACCCCACGCAATGTAATGTCCCGGTTCGGGCAGATGCTCCTTCGGCACAAAAGCCTTTCGGTTGATTACTTCAATCTCTTTTCCGTCGTATTTGAAGTAACTGCTGAACTCCTTCATGATATTTTGTCCGCCGTACAGAACCTTGGTCGCCGAGCCTCCCCCAATCAGGTTATTCGCATCATCACCAAAATCCAGATAATTAGTGTACAGCATCTGTGTCCTGCTTCCGGTCGGCAACCGGTCCGGTTCTGCCCGCAAAACGAAGAAAACCGAATTTTCTCCCATCTCCACCGGCTTCTTCATTCGGATGTCCACTCGGCTGAAGGAATTTGGCTGCTGGAAATTCAAATGATTTTCATAGGTCACATCGCAGTACTCGTCCTTGGGCATCTCCGTAACCAGTCCGCTGTCCAAAAGTTCCTGCAAATCGCCGTAATCTGTCACCGTTTTCCCATCCGGAATGCGTCCCCGGTATACGCCCACAAAGGAGTCATCATGAAATACGATCCGGCCTCGTTCATGGTGCGTATATTCGTTTTTCACATGATCTCGGATCAGAGTCCCTTCATGCAGCTGCGTGCCGGTGGCTTCCACCACCCAATAAATCGCACCCTTGGACCAATCTCCGGAAGACCGCTGGGACCGTTCGTAAAACCAAGGCCGCTTCATTGCTTGGAAGGAGTGTCCACCATGCACGGTGACCTCTACCCCGGAGCTGAAATCCACTTCAAAGCGTTCGTTCTCCCGCAAAACCGGGCCGCTCAGATGAACCTCGTTTCGAACGGAACTCTGGATAATGCCGCCGTGATTGGCCGGAGCCGCATAATAGGTCAATCGATACGCATACGAATTTCCGTCCAGACCGAGGGCAGACAGCTGGAACTCAAATGAATTTCTTCCGTCCACATTGAGCCATCGCGTATCCACTTTCGTGCCCAGAGCATCCTCGGCGGTCTGTTTGGCATCGTACGCATCCACCCGAAGGTATCCGCTGTACTGCAAATACTGCTTGTTCAGTATGTCTTTGATCGTGGCCTGCGTCACATCCCAGTCACCCAGTTGGTTCAACTCCACGGTGTAGTAAAAGCTTCCTGCCGGCACCTCGAACTGTTCCGGATGACCACGCTCCAACACGACGGACCCATCTGCATCGTATTCATACACCAAAGCATCGGCGGGCAGCGGCACAACTACCGCCTCCGACAGAGGCCCGTCGACTTTTTTCTGGATCCAGTTTTGATAGCCGAGGTTGCAGCGGTCTGTATAGGCCTGCAAAAAGTCCTCCGTGGGAAGGGTGGCATTATCCGCATAAATAATCGCTCGGTTTTGCACCGTCAGCCCCTTCAACTGATTGGCACCAAACACCTTGCTTTCCACAATCACATCATACTGGAACGAATACGCTCTGCCCGGTTCCATATCACCCACCGTCAGGGCAAATCCTTTTCCATCCGCATCATAAACCAGAGTGGGCAGCCCCCCTCCTTCCGGATTGCAGGAAATGGGAGTCCCCTGCGGCACCTTGGATCCATACAGCCGGAAGGAGTCCTCCGCATAGTGCACATAGGGCAGAATCTTAGGATCCGTTCCTTCCAGCCGGTCCGTCACCCGAACCTGATCCACCACATGGTTGTTGCTGTTGGGTGTCTCAAACCAAACCGTATAGGTGATCTTGTAATCCCCATTGTCCAGTTTCTGCGGTGCGCTGTGTGATTTCTTCATCCCCATGTCCATTTTGGGAATGAAATCCGCCGTAGCGTGCGCTTTCTTATATTCCTTGCTGAATGCCTCTGCCTGATTTCGAAGGGACTGATGGCTGGTGTGCTGCGCCTGACTGTCCTTCATATGCACACGGTAGGTCAGGATACGCACCTCATTGGCATCCATGTTTCCAATGTTCCAGATCAAACTGCCAGGTGCTTGAATGTTCGGGTCATTTTCCGGCGGGATCGGCACTTGCTCCGTGGGTCTGCTGCCCTGATAAATCTGGCCGTGGCTCTGCCCCTCGCCAATCTCCTCTCTTGGAAATCCGGTGGTGGTCAGCGTCTTAGGGGCAGTGGTGATACCGATGTATTCCGCATACTCTCCGTGGCTAGTAAAGGAGTCCACCACCCGAACTGCCGGGTTTCCATACTCCCCTGCGGTGACCTTCACGGTGTAATCCAAATAATGCTCGCCGTCCGTTTCGATTACATGCTCGGAAACCTTTTTCTCGATCGTCAATGTCCCATAACGAGCAACCGCATCCATATCAAAAGTAGGGTTCAGATGCACATCGCCATATACAATGTCCAGACTGGTGCCATCACCGGGAATTGCAGACAGCTTAACGGTGCTTTCCACATAAAAATCGCCCCGTAGAACATCAACCTGCGCCTGCAGTTGGCGCAGCCACGCTTCATCGAAGGTAAGGGTCAGAAGGTTGCCCGCCACAGCCGTGGTGCCGACCACTTCGTCGCCGCTTTTGATTTCACCTTGTGCTTCCGGATCTCGCATAAAATCCGGCATGGCAAATTGCAGCTGCCTGCTGTGATCCAGCAATTCTTCAATTCGAACATTTTTATACTGGACCTCCAACCGCAGTTTGGAATCCCCCGGAATGGGCACGCCAGGCTGCATCTCCTGCCAGCTTCCGATCCCCGTCTGGGCTCTGTATTTCAGCGTCAGCTTGTGAATGTAACGAGCTTTGGCATCTCCCAAATCAATCGGGGTTTTTGTTCCCGTGAAATCATCGTCTTCTGTATCATCCACATGTTCGGCAATCTCCGAAGGCCGCTCCGCATCCGGTACCGCCGGGAGTTCCGCCTGCGTGGTGTCGGTGGACTGGCTCGGAGCCGAGGGCTCCACGCTGCTCTCCGGAAGGGGCTCCACCGCTTCCGCGGCGACTTCCGGCCCATGCAGCGCTTCCTCTGCTTTACGCTCGCAAGCCTCTGTGTGGATGTGCTCAGGGCGTTCACACACCAGCTTCCATTCTCCCACTTCCTGTGGCTCGGTCTGCCCCTCCGTTTCCAAACGGGCCTCCATCTGCTGCGGTTCCTCCGCATCGCTCAGAATCGGTTCCGCAACAGGCTTCTCTTCCGAACCAGTGGCAGAAATCCATTCGTAGCATGCTTGGGTGTGCTGATGCTCCTGCAAACCGCACTCTTTTTCCATTGCAATGGCCGGCAGCATCAATGCGCCCACCGTTGAAATGGCAATCGCACAGGCCAAGCTGATTCCCACGGTTTTCCATACCGATCGCTTTGTTTTCTTGTGTATATCCACAGGGTCCCCCTTATCGAATTGCACCAAGTTGCGGCAGCGGCCAGATCCGCAGCACCACTTTTCCAACGATCTGCTCCTGACTCACGCTGCCCACAGCAGTATTACGGGAGTCTACCGAGCCGGCTCGCTGGTCGCCCATCACAAAAAATTTTCCTTCCGGAACCTGGTAGGGCAGTTCAATGTCGGTATCGCCATATGCCAGACTCATGACATACGGTTCTTCCAATGGTTCCCCATTGACTTGAACCACTCCGTTTTCGTCCATATCGATCCAGTCTCCCGCCGTTCCGATGACTCGCTTTACCAGCACCTTGTTGTTACTGTAAAATGCGATGACATCGCCCGAATCAATGCCTGCTGTCCGAATCGACACGGCAATATCGCCGTTGTTCATGGTCGGCGCCATTGAGGTTCCATAAATCCGCAGGACCGGCATAAACCGGGTCGCCACCAAAATAGCCGCCGCAGCCACCACCAGCAGCAAATAGACCATGCGGCGCAGTGCGGAGTGATGGCTGGAGCGCTTCTTCACCCGTTGCAATTCTGCTTCCAGTGCCTGTGTAGAAGGCAGTTCCGTCAGTTCCTGTCGTTTCATACTGTCCCCTTTGTACTTCAACGAGATAGCAGCTTTTTCAGGTCTTCCGACTCATCGAGCATCTGCTTAATTTTCTCTTCCACCTGCGTCCAGTGCAGGTCTGCCTGCTTCTGTGCGTCCGCGATCATGCGGTCACACTTTGCCCGGGTGACTCGCTCCATCTCCGCACAGATCTCTTCCTGCTGCTGGCTGCGCTGCTTGACATTTTCCACATACTGCTCACAGGCCAGCTGCGCCGCCGTAAACACTCCGTTCAGACTCAGCGCCGCCTCCGCAATGGAGCCGGATTCCGCAATCAGAATCTTCCGGCTGGCCAACTGCTCTTCCACCCGCTCCAGTTCCTGCTTGAGGCGCTCAATCTCCCGATTCTGCTGCAGCAAAATCTCCAGCAAATCTGTGCGCTTCAGTTTCTTCAAATCTTTATGTTCCATCATATATATCACCTATTATTTGATTGTATCTTCAGACGGATGAACCAGATTCAGACAGTCCATCCCATAATATTGCACCAGTATACAAAATGGACCATTACACAAAGCATTACATCCTCGTCTTTTTTTGGTCTTTTTTGGTTTTTTTCTCCTTTTTCAAAAAAACTTGCCGCCATTCCCCTTCAAAACCGCCGCTCCTCCGTAACAGCACAACGCCTCCTATCCACAACTTCAAGGAGACCGCATTTGGAACATGCCGCCCGCATTTCACGGGGATTGTCCCACTCCTTCGGGTACAGTCACATTTGTATGGATACAATCATGCAAATTCCGCTCCTCCATGTCTATCATCACCAGTAAGGGCGGCGCACTGATGTTTGAGGAATAAAAAGAACCAACCGTTTCCACCAAGCCAGTCCACCCTTCGACCCATTATAAAAGTCTGCTGCAATTTCCATACAAAAGCAAAGAGTCCCGAAAAGCCTTGATTGCAAGACTTTTCAGGACTCTAAAGCACTCAGTGGTACTCAATCGAATCTTGTACTTAAAATGGAAGAAACTTCGGATTAGTATTCACTGCTCAATAGGAAGTCAGCGATGTGCATGGTTTTGATTCCCTCATAATTGCCACCGGCAAAGGCGTCTGTCCGCTCAATCGATCGTTCCCCAGTAATCCTCGCTTTCTTTTTCTTTCTTTTGCTGCTCCTGATTCTGTTTTCGACCTTTTGGGGTATTTAGGCATTTTATTTCGCCGTAAATAAACCACGCAACGGCAAAAACCACGCCACAGACCAAGGCGGCTCCGGGGCCTCCGGCCAAGGCGATGATAAAATCAACGGCAATAAAAACCAGGAGAATCTGCCAGAATTTCATTGTATGCACTCCCTCTCTAAGAAGTTAGTTGCCATCTGCAAAGGGATTATTTTCCATCAAATATTCTTCGACGGTAGGATTTTTTGTAAAATCGGGTCCGGCGGCGGCGAGCAGGGTTTCCCACATGACTCGGGCAAGGGCGGGATCTTCCTCTGCAAGATCCTCAAAAAAGCAGTTGCACTGGAAATATTCCATATCGTCCAAGGTGTATTCCCGGAAATAATCGGGATAGGTCGATACCAGAATATCTCTGCAATCCTCATCTAACTGTCGGACATCATCACTTTGCAGCCTTGCAATGGCTGCCCCAGGGTCAGGAGAAAAATACCGATGACGGCACCGGTGATACGCAAAGGCATCCCGTAGTTCGCGGAACCGTGTCAAGTTTTTGCCTCCCCATTCATCCGAAACAAAATACTGATAGAAGGCCCCAAGTCCGTACAGGAGATCTTCAAACTCCTCCGGATCATCCCCGGAGGGAAGCGTCCGAATCAGCTGCTGCCAGAAACCGCCGCAGGCATCCTCTGTCAGCTTGCCTTCTGCGACACAAAGCTCTTCACCCTGCTTGGCCGCATGAATGATGTCCCGAATGTTCGGCCCGTCCCTCAGAATGGGATCACTGTGCAAAAATTCATCCAGCTCCTGAAATTTTTCGTTGTCAGTGGTGTGTCCTGGAGTTGCCATGGCATGGGAAATCTCATAAATCAACACATTGCCCAGCTGCGGAAGCAGTTTTTCGGCATTCTGTGAAATTACATTCTTCATTTCTGACCATGTATTGTCAAAATCCAGCTTGCTGACAAACTGAAAGGACAGAGTGATTGTTTGCGTCTGGGCCGGTTCCGGCGCAGTTTGCCTGGTGCGCAGAACACCACAGTCACCGCAGTAGCCGCATTCCCAACGATTTGCGTATACCATCACAGGACTGCCGCAGTTTGGACATCTCATAATCGATACACTTCTTTCTAATACAAACCCGAACATTCGGTTAGAATACCAGATGGATCAGCTGCTCGAAATCACTTGCCGCTCAACCTAGTATATTGCTTATTATACTGGCACCATCTCGGTAAGTAAAGCGATTTAGGACCAATTGGTGCTAAGGGTCAAACCCATAGAAGAAGCGCCCTTAATATACCTGTGCACTTCAAAAAGAAAACCCGAAAACCGTTGCGGTGCAATGGTTTTCGGGTTTTCTGTTAGCCTAATGTTTTATTCCCACTCTTTCCCTGTCCTTTGGCAAGGGCTATATCTGTTAGCTTTTATTAGAAAAACAGCCAATTTTTAAGCCATTTTTCTCTGTATTATACTGGTTAGACGAGCTAGTGTTGCAAAAAGTGTTGCAAATTACTCCAAAGCAATTGTGCCAGTGGGCTTTTGAGTTGTTGTAGCAGGACTATTTTATAAGTGAGAGTTTGCTTGCGTTATATGTGACTTTCCTATATTACATAAATATGATATAGTAAATAACAACAGCACTTTAGTATGTGGAAGTGTTAGATTTTCTTAGAAGAACGTTAAAATTCAGAACAATCAAACAAGGGGGTTATTATAATGGATCCATATAACCAGCAAGCGCAGACAATGTTAGAAACTTGGTTTAGCAAAGCACCCTCCTGGCAGAAAGATTTATTTAATGCTATTTGGAACGGCTGTACTGATGACAGTTTATTAACTGACCGTGCTCATAAATTACTAGATCAAGAATATTTTTCCAGAAATCATCGGTTATCTCCCAATACAACTTTTCCATCTAATTTAGAATTGTCGCAAATGAAAACTTCTGGATCCATGCTCAAAAGCATCAGTAATGTACATGGAGTCGGTGCGTTATGCCCTAATGAACCGCTGAATTTTAGTAATGGTCTAAATGTTGTATATGGCGAAAATGGATGTGGAAAATCCTCTTATGTTAGAATTTTGAAAGCCCTTGAGAATCCGGAGTGCTCCAATTCTGTGTTTGGCAATGTTTTTATCCAAAATGATGTAGATCCAGAAGCGACTATCCATTTTGTTGCAGATGGTGTAGACTCTGAAATTAAATGGTCAAAACGAACTCCTTTAAAACATCCTCTGCACATATATGATACCGCTGCTGCTAAGCAATTTGTGGACAAAGAAAATGAAGTTCTATATGAGCCTAAAGTTCTTGCCATTATTACAAAAATGGCCCATATTCTCGAACTTTTATCCCAAGATTATAGGTCTAATTTTGAAACGAATGCACGGAATTTCTCTCCAATACAAAAAGAATGCCAAGAGCACCCTATAATACTTGATTTTACTTCAATTGCAACGCTCAATGAAGCTAAAACATTCTTTCAAAAGCATCCTTGGAACGATACTTTAGCTACAGACCTTGCTTCGATCCTACTTAGTTTACAAGAACAAGATCCCCAAAAAGTTGCCGAGCAAAAAAGTGCTCAGTTGCGTATTATTCAGCAACATGGTTATTGCATTCTGGAATTGCACAAATTTGTCACCGATGAAAAGTGTCAGTCATTTTTGAAGAAGCGCACTGAGCAAATAAATACCAAAAAACTGGCTGACACGGCTATTGAGAATTGCAAAAAGAATTCTCTGTTTGAAGATTTCGGTTCCGAAGAATGGCTTGCCATGTGGGATTCTGCCCTTAAGTACATTCAGAGAACGGAACCCTCACGAGATCTTCCTGTATCTAGTGATAATCATTGTGCTTTATGCCAACAGGAACTATCCGCTACAACGCAAGCTAGAGTTGGTTCTTTTAGTGATTTTCTTAAATCCGATGCGATGTCTGCAGCCCATAACGCTTTTGAAACATTTAAGAAAGCTGTTCGGGAACTTCAAACTAATGTCGAGAATAAAATCAATGTTGAAGAAATCGATGAATTGTTACGCACTAGCGCTATCTCTGACGAAATCAGAGAAACAATATTGGCGTACTACACCAATATTTTACAACGGTGTAATTATTTGCTGGATTATAATGATGATCTACCTCTTGAGCGTCCTAAACTGTACGCTCTTGACGATATTATAGAAACTTTCAAAGCTATTACAACCCAATTAAAAAAAGAAATTGATGCATTAGAAAAAACATATGCAAATAGAGAAAGCCAAACTCAGCGTGCTTTGGAGTTAAGTTCTATTCAATGGTGCCATGCTAATCTATCACACAAAGAAACTTCTCTTGTCTTGAGTACTATAATAACCAAATGTAAAACGAATTCTCTTACTACTCTCAAGAAATCCCTTTCTACTCTACTTATTACGGATGCGTATATCGCTAAATTTTCACAGGAGATGAAAATTCTCGATCCCAATAATCAAATCAAGGTTCAACTTGTTGCCAAGTCGCCTCGCAAAGGGAAGTCATATCATGAGATTTCGTTGAAAGGTGCATGTGCTATTGGCAAACACAAAAACGGGGAGATATTAAGTGAGGGAGAATTCCGTGTTGTTTCGCTTGCTGCGTTTTTGGCAGATTTATCTTCTTGGAAACGGATAAATCCTTTTATCTTTGATGATCCCATTACTTCTCTCGATCATAAATTTGAAGCACGTGTTGCTCGGCGTTTGGTAAGCCTCT
>JARIAU010000025.1 GCA_029257695.1 Oscillospiraceae bacterium | reverse complement strand
TTGCCAAAGGTAGGGTGGCCTTGAAGGGAAGAACTCACCTCTTCCCAAGTACAGACAGCCCGTAAATGCCCCTTCCAGCCCCTCCCTCTGTCGTGTTCTTTGAAGAGTGGCCCACTTTACGCTGGTGACGGTGGCCAATGCGCCGGAGATTCGGACGGAATGTGAACGACGGGGGATTTCTGTGGCGGCCAGTCCGCAGGCGGAGCAGGGTATCGCTCACAGTATCCGGGCTGGCTTGCAGGCGCTGCCGGAGGTGGATGCCGCCGTGTTTTTTGTGGCCGATCAGCCGGGACTGCGAGAATCGACCATCCGCCGGTTTTTGCAGGTGTGTGCGGAGCATCAAGCAGAGCTGGGCTGCCTGGAAGGTCCGGAGGGGTGGGGGAATCCCGGTTGGTTTTCCCGTGCATACTTTCCGGAGCTGTTGGCCTTGACCGGAGATCAAGGGGGGCGGCGGATTCTCCGTGCGCATCGGGCGTTGGTTCGGACCGTATGGGCTGATCCGGCGGAATTGGCAGATTTTGATGTGATTCCAAGGGAAAATAACTGTTAATCATTTCACAATTACTTGTGAAATGATGTAAAATGTGGTAAAATGTTGCAAAACGGAAAGCGAGGTTTGCCGCATGAAGGAATTTGACATCAAAACAAAAATTTACTTCGGCGCCGGAGCTTTGGAGCGGTTGAAGCAGCTGCCCTATCACCGTGCTCTGGTTGTCACGGATCCCTTTGTTGTGACCAGCGGTCTGATCAAGCGTGTGACCGACCCTCTGGAGGAGAAGGGGATTGCCTACCGCATCTTTGACCATGTGGTGCCGGATGCACCGTTGGACAAGATTGTGGAGGGGGTACAGGCACTGGCGGAGTATCGGCCCGACAGCATCCTTGCGGTGGGCGGCGGCAGTGCCATTGATTCGGCGAAAGCCATTCGGGAAATCGGAGCTCGTACCACACATATGAAGCGGCTGCCGATGATCGCCATTCCCACCACCAGCGGAACAGGCAGCGAAGTGACCAGTTTCAGTGTCATTTCCAATCCGGAGGAGCACACGAAGTATCCGCTGGTGTCTGACGACCTGCTTCCGGATGAGGCGATTCTGGATGTGGAGATGGTCAAGAGTGTGCCGGCGGGCATTACAGCCAATACCGGTATGGATGTGTTCACCCATGCACTGGAAAGCTATGTGAGCCTGCGCTGCAACGAGTTCAGCGCCGCATTGGCCGAGAAAGCGGTGGAGATTTGCGGCAGCTGGCTGTTGCGCAGCTATTTGGATCACAACGACACCCATGCCCGGCAGAAAATGCATGTGGCATCCACGCTGGCAGGATTGGCCTTTAATTCCTCCGGGCTGGGCCTGAACCACAGTCTGGCCCATCAGCTGGGGGCGCAGTTCCACATTCCTCATGGGGCGGCCAATGCCATGCTGCTGCCCCATATCATTGAATTCAACTCGGAGATTTCCGCTCGGTCGAAGAGCCGTCCCACATACAGCCAGACCGTCCGCCGGTATGAGACGCTGGCCCGGGTGCTGGGCCTCCAGAACTTCAATACCATCACCACGGTCCGTGCGCTGGTGGCGTGGACACAGTTCATGATGAAGGAAATGGATATGCACACCTGCGTGAGCGAAACCGGGGTCTGTACCAAGGAGGCTTACGAGGCTGCCATTCCCACCATGGTGGAGGCAGCACTGCGGGATCGGTGTACCCCGGACAACCCTCGGAACGCAACCCCGGAAGATCTGGCAAATCTCTATCGAGCCCTTTGGTAAGCAAGGAAAAAACCGCACCCCCACAGCGTGGGGGTGCGGTTTCTGTTTGTTGTGGATGAGGGTTCAGCGGTGGTGAATGTCCACATAATCCCGGCGGGGAGAAATGGCCTTGTAGGCAGGACGGATGATGCGGTTGCCGTTGATCAGCTCTTCCAGACGATGTGCGCTCCATCCGACAATACGGGCGATGGCGAACAAGGGAGTGAACAACTCCTCGGGGATACCCAGCATCTGATACACGAAGCCGGAATAGAAGTCCACATTGACGCTGACGCCTTTGTAGATTTTGCGTTCGTCGCTGATGATCTGAGGGGCGATGCGTTCCACGGCATCATAGAGGGCAAACTCATCCTCACGGCCCTTTTCGTTGGCCAGCATATGAACAAAGCCCTTGAAAATCTCGGCACGGGGATCGGATTTGGAGTAGACGGCATGGCCCACACCGTAAATCAAACCGCTGCGATCAAAGGCATCGCCGTGCAGGATCTTGGTGAGGTAGTGCCGCACCTCATCCTCGTCCTTCCAGTCGGAAACGGCGGACTTGATGTCGTTGAACATGTGGCACACCTTGATGTTGGCACCGCCGTGCTTGGGGCCCTTCAAGCTGCCCAGAGCGGCAGCAATGGCGGAGTAGGTGTCCGTGCCGGAGGAGGTGACCACATGAGTGGTAAAGCTGGAGTTGTTGCCGCCGCCGTGCTCGGCATGGATGACCAGAGCCATATCCAGTACCCGGGCCTCGGTAGGGGTATAGGACATATCCTGGCGGAGCATATGCAGAATGTTTTCGGCGGTAGACAGCTCCGGAAGCGGATTGTGGATAAAGAACTGGTCGTTGTCCTTTTTGTAGTAATCGTAGGCCTGATAGGCATACAAAGCCAGCTGTGGGAACAGGGAAATCAGCTGTAAACACTGGCGCAGCACATTGGGCAGTGAGGTGTCGTCCGGCTTGTTATCGTAGGAGTACAGGGTCAGCACACTTCGGGCGATGGAGTTCATGATGTCCGTGCTGGGCGCCTTCATGATGATGTCACGGACAAAAGAGTTTGGCAGGCTGCGGTAGCTGGCCAGTACCTGACCGAAATCGGCCAGCTCGTCCGCATTGGGCAACGAACCGAACAGCAGCAGATAAGTGATCTCTTCAAATCCAAACCGACCATCCTGCAAAAAACCGTGCACCAGATCCTTTACATTGTATCCACGATAAAACAGCTGGCCTTCACAGCTTTCGCCGTCAGGGGTCTTGGCCTGAATTTCTGAAATCTCTGTCAGACCGGTCAGAACGCCGTTGCCGTTCAGATCACGCAGGCCACGGTTTACTTTGTGCAGGGCGTACAGAGATTTGTCGATCACACAGTCTTCGGAACAGTGCTTGGACAGGGCGATGATTTCAGGGGTCAGGGCAGAAAAGTCTCTCTTGGTGTTCATAGGCAACCTCCGTTCTGAATGTTCAAAATGATTGATAAAATTATACTATATTCAAATGGTAGGAATCAATCGACAAAAGCAGGTTTCTTTCTAAAGTTTTTGCAAAAATAGGGCGTGATTCCGACCGGAATCACGCCCCAAAAGGAAGATGATACAAATTTAGATGGTATCCAGTGCATGAGCCACATCCGCCAGAATGTCCTCGATGCTTTCGATACCCACGCTGAGGCGGATCAGATCGGGGCTGACTCCGGCGGCCACCAGTTCCGCATCGGACATCTGCCGGTGGGTGGAAGAGGCCGGATGCAGGACACAGGTGTGTGCATCGGCCACATGGGTGGCGATCATGCACAGCTTCAGCCCGGCCATGAACTGCTCTGCGGCAGCACGACCGCCCTTCACGCCGAAGGAAACCACACCGCAGGTGCCGTTGGGCATATACTTCTGAGCCAATGCGTGGTACTTGTTGTCCGGCAGACCGGCGTAGTTGACCCAAGTCACCTTTTCGTGGCCTTGCAGGAACTCGGCCACCTTCTGTGCGTTCTCACAGTGGCGAGGCATACGGACATGGAGGGTTTCGATGCCCATGTTCAGCAGATAGGCATTCATAGGAGCCGGAGTGCAGCCCAGATCCCGCATCAGCTGGGCGCCGCATTTGGTGATGAAAGCACCGGCCTGTCCAAAGCGCTCGGCATAGGTGACACCGTGATAGCTTTCGTCCGGAGTGGTGAGGCCGGGGAACTTGTCTGCATGGGCCATCCAGTCGAAGTTGCCGCTGTCCACAATGCAGCCGCCCACCGTGGCGTCGTGGCCGTCCAGATACTTGGTGGTGGAGTGGGTCACAATGTCAGCGCCCCACTCGAAGGGACGGCAGTTCAAGGGGGTGGGGAAGGTGTTGTCGATAATCAGGGGGACACCATGGGCATGAGCTGCCTTGGCAAAACGCTCGATGTCCAGAATGATGAGTGCAGGGTTTGCGATGGATTCACCGAACACCAGTTTGGTGTTGGGCCGGAAGGCTGCATCTAGTTCCTTGTCGGTGCAGTCAGGGTCAATAAAGGTGCATTCAATGCCCATCCGCTTGAGGGTCACAGCAAACAGGTTGAAGGTGCCGCCATAGACCGTGGAAGAACAGACCAGATGATCGCCGGCCGAACAGAGGTTGAACACGGCAAAGAAGTTGGCGGCCTGACCGGAAGAGGTCAGCAGGGCGGCCGTGCCACCTTCCAAAGCGGCAATTTTTGCAGCCACAGCGTCAGAGGTGGGGTTTGCCAGACGGGTATAAAAGTAGCCGTCGGCCTCCAGATCAAACAGAGCGCCCATGCCAGCAGAGGTGTCGTACTTGAAGGTGGTGCTTTGGACGATCGGCATCATGCGCGGTTCACCGTTCTTGGGGGTGTAGCCTGCCTGGATGCAGTTTGTTTCAGGATGCCAGTTGTTGCTCATGGGAATTGCTCCTTTACAGTAAAATTGTGCCGAAATTCGGTTTCTTCATTATAGTAAAAAAAGGAAAAACTTGCAAGACACAAGTTCTGTGTCTTGCAAGTTTTTTACATTCAGTCACAATTTGCGGCGGCTGCTTTTTGCTTGGGGGAGGGCAGTTGCGCCAGAAGGACCGCCACAAACATCAGAGCGCAGCCGAACAGCTCCCGAGGGGAGAGGGCCTGATGCAAAATCAGCCAGCCAAACAGAACGCTGAACACGGATTCCATACACATCAGGATGGAGGCAACGGTGGGATCGGTGCGCTGCTGCCCCAGAATCTGGAAGGTATAGCCTATGCCGCAGGAAAGGACACCGGTGTAGAACAGAGGCTTCCATGCACCCAGCAGTCCGGCGGTCGTGGGAGATTCAAAGAACAGTGCGGGCAGCAGAGAGAACACAGCGCTGAAGAAGAATTGCAGGAAGCTAAGCTTGACGCCGTCCATGTGCAGCACATAGTGGTCCACCACGAGGATCTGAATGGCAAAGCCCAAGCCGCTGCAAAGCACCAAAAGGTCGCCGAAGTTGATGGAAGCGGTTTCAGACATACAAAGCAGATACAGGCCGCAGACGGCCAGCAGAACACACAGCCAGATCAGCGGGGAGGGTTTTTTCTTCAGAAAAATACTGAAAATGGGGACGAGGATCACATACAGCGTGGTGATGAAGCCGGCCTTGCCCACTGTGGTGTATTGAATTCCGGCCTGTTGGAAGGCGGCGGCAATAGCAATCAGAAAACCGCAGAGCACACCGGCAATCCACAGCTTGGGGTTGCGCCAGCCCAGTTCCTCCGGGCGGCCGGGGTTGCGGCGATCCGTCAGGAAAATGATGGGCAGCAATACCACGGCACCAATGGTATAGCGGGCAGTGTTGAAGGTGAAGGGGCCGACAAAATCGGTGCTCATGCTCTGCGCTACGAACGCACCGCCCCAAATCATGGCGGTGAGCAGCAGCATGGGTGCACCGGACAATTTTCTTGCATTCATGGTGTTTTTTCTCTCACTCTCTTCGTCCGTGGGCCGCACGAGGAAATCGTTCAGGCCGTTGCTTTGAAAAACCGCCGGCTGCGGGGATGCGGCCGGCGGTGGTGTACTGGAACAGGGGATCGCTTGCAGGTTAGATGGTATCAATAAAATCAGAGATGAAATGGAGCGCCACACCCACGCAGCTGGTCCACTTGCGATACTTGGAGAAGCGCAGGTAGGAGGCGTCGGTGGGGAAAGCGGACACTTCGCTGATGCGGTGGCGCAGATCGTCCATGTAGGGGTCGATGTACTGGGCCAGCACACCGCCCAGCACGATGTCGCAGTCCAGAACCGTGTGGATGTTATAGATACCAAGGGCCAAGTGGTTCAGATAATCGTCCCACAGGGCGGCATAGTCCGCATTGCCTTCCTCCAGTTTGGCAAAGAAATCCTCCCGGGTGATGCCGATGTCATCGCTGAAGCGAGCAGTGGAGCAGTAGGCTTCCAGACAGCCCTTTTTTCCACAGCCGCAGGGGCGGCCGCCGGGGACGATGCACATATGACCAAATTCGCCGGAATGAGGATGGGTGTACATATAATTTGCGTCATTCAGCAGCACTGCACCGCCCACGCCTTTCTGCACGCAGAGGTAAACCATGGTGGCATTCTCGCTGTTGTTCCACCACTCTGCGACACCGCCGGCATTGGCATCGTTTTCGATAAAGCAGGGGTAAGGGATATACTTCTTGATTTCATCGATTTCGATGGTGCGGGGAATGACGGCGTGAGACAGATGGACACAGCCTTCTTCCTCGTTGGGAATACCGGGCAATGCCACGCCCACACCCAACAGACGGCTGCGGTCAATGTTGTTTTCATCCAAGAAGTTTTCCAGAATCTGCCCCAGCTCTTTGCAGTACTCGCCGCCGGTGATAAAGGGCTTTACGATGGCTTTACTGCAAATCTGGTGGGCACGCAGGTCGATACAGGTGATGTGGATGTGACGGCTGGAAATCATAATGCCCACAGAGTAGCGATAGTTGGCGGTAATGCCGATCGCTTTGGGTTTTCTGCCGCCGGTGGAATCAAAGGTGCCCTGCAGTTCCAGCAGACCGGAATCCAGCAGCTCCCGCAGGTTCTGTCCTACCGTCGGCAGGCTGAGGGAGAGGCTGCGGGCCACATCCTGCTTGGACACAGGGGTCTCCGAGCTATAAATATAGCGGAAGACACGGTTGCGATTCTGCTTTCTTAACTCAGCGGTATTATAGGAAACCATGAAACATTCACTCCTCGTTCCGGCCATTTCAAAATGGCAAGGCGATTCCATAAAGTCTTTTTGAAAACGCATTCAATATCAGATTACATTTTACCATACTTTTTATGAATTGCAACTGTATGAGCCGTACAAAAAAGGAAAAACCGTGGAAAAACGGGAAAATAGAACGGGATTAGGCGGATGAGCGCCTGACCTGATGCATAACCGGAAAACAGCGAACCGGTGTGCGATGCCGGGAGGCGACGGTGAAAGCGGATACCATTTTGGTAGGATCTATGCTATAATATGCAGCAACTGACAAAATGGCACGACACGGCAAAAGGAGCGGGGTGAAGATATGTATGCATTGCAGGATCCGGTGACGGTGCTGCCCGGAATCGGGGAGAAGAAAGCCCAGTTGCTGGGGAAATTGGGGATTCGCACACTGGAGGATTTGCAGCATTGGTTTCCGAGGCGCTATGTGGACCGCCGGAAGGTCTGGCCCATTCGGCACGCACCGGAAGGGGAGGAGGTCTGCATCTGCGGCGTCGTGGCACAGAGACCCTTGACCGCATACCCCCGAAAAGGGCTTTCCACCACCCGGCTGCAGGTGTTTGATCGCTCCGGATTGCTGTATCTGACCTTTTTTAATCAGGCCTACACCGCCGGAAAGTTGAAAGTGGGGGAAAGTTATCTCTTTTGCGGAAAAATCGAGCGCATGGGGCAGCGGCTCAGTATGACCAATCCCATCTATGAGCCGGAAGGCCGAGGGGAACTGACAGGTCGTATTGTGCCGATCTATCCGCTGACGGCGGGGGTGTCGGCCCGACAGCTGGCAGAGTGGATCGATTTGGCTGTGGAGGAGTGTGCGCTGCTGCCGGAGGATTTGCCGGCGGAGGTGCGCAGTGAAAATGGACTGGCGGAACGAAATTGGGCCATCCGCACCGTCCATCGACCGGATTCTTTTGAAGATCTGACCCGGGCGAGGGAGCGGCTGGTCTTCGAGGAACTGTTCTATCTCACGACGGGCTTGGAGCTGCTGCATACCCGGCGTGTGGCGGGAGCGGGCTTCCGATGCACCGTGCTGCCGGTGGCGGACTTTGAACGGCTTCTGCCCTTTACACTCACCGAGGCGCAGCGGAAGACCCTGCAACAGATTTTTGTGGATCAGGCCTCCGGGAAAATCATGAACCGCTTGGTGCAGGGCGATGTGGGCAGCGGCAAGACGGCGGTGGCGGCCGGGGCGGTGTGGCAATGCGTTCGCTCCGGTGGGCAGTGCGCCCTGATGGCGCCTACGGAGCTGCTTGCGATGCAGCACTACCACACCCTGACCACATTGCTGGCACCGGATGGGATCCGAGTGGGGCTGTTGACCGGCAGCAGCAAGGCGGCTGAAAAACGCAGGGTCCGACAGCAGATAGCGGATGGGACGCTGGATTTGGTGGTGGGAACCCATGCGCTGCTTAGCGAAGGGGTAACTTTTGCCCGGTTAGGACTGGTCATCACCGATGAACAGCACCGATTTGGCGTGGAGCAGCGCTCTGCTCTGTCGGCAAAGGCCGGAGCACAAAAACCCCATGTGCTGGTGATGTCCGCCACCCCCATTCCCCGCACACTGGCGCTGATCATTTACGGAGATTTGGATGTGTCCGTCATCGGGGAGCGGCCACCGGGACGGCAGGATGTGGAAACCTTCCTGATCGGAGAGGATAAGCGCCGGCGGATGATGGGCTTTATCCGTAAGCAGGTGCAGGAAGGACATCAGGTGTATGTGGTTTGTCCGGCGGTGGAGGAGACAGAGGAAACTTCCGGTAAGGTGAAAAACGCCACCGATCATGCCATGGTACTCCAACAGGCCTTCCCGGATCTGCGGGTGGGCCTGATCCACGGCCGGATGAAACCGAAGGAAAAAGAAGTGGTGATGGAGGCTTTCTTACAGGGAACGGTGGAGATTTTGGTATCGACCACTGTGATCGAGGTGGGAGTGGATGCACCCAATGCCACGCTGATGGTGATTGAAGATGCCGATCGGTTTGGCCTGTCCCAGCTCCACCAGCTGCGGGGACGCGTGGGGCGCGGCACAGCACAGTCATTCTGCGTGCTGGTGTCCTCATCGAAAAATGAGGATACCCGTCAGCGGCTGAAAGCGCTGTGTCAGACCAACGATGGCTTCCGAATTGCGGAAAAAGATCTGGAATTGCGTGGGCCGGGCGACTTTTTTGGCGCACGGCAGCACGGATTGCCTCAGCTGCAAATGGCGGATCTGGCCTGTGACACCCGAATTTTGGTTCAGGCCCGAGAGGCGGCCAAACGGTTGTTGGGAGAGGACCCGGCACTGGTACGGCCGGAGCATCGGGTCGTGCTGGAGCGGACCAGACGGCTGTTTGAGGAAAATCCCGATATATTCAACTAAAATCGAGAGAAAGCAGAGGAAAACAAGATGGAAAACAAGTATGTACGCCGAGCGAGAGATTTTCGGCAGAATCCCGATGTTCACTATAACTGTGCACAGGCAGTGCTGGCAGCGTTTGCGGCCGACTGTGGTCTCAGCGAGGGCAAAGTGTTTCAGCTGGGTGCTCATTTTGGGCATGGCATGAATCTGGGGGCCACCTGTGGGGCCATGGTGGGTGGATTGATGGTGATCGGGCTGTTGGGCGGCGGACAAGAGGCGTCCAAGGCGTATTTGACCGCCATGCGGCAAATGCATTGTAATCTGACGGATTGCAAAGATTTGCTCCGGGTCAATGCAGAGTGCGGCGGCTCTCGGCAGGCGCACTGCGACCAGCTGGTGTATGAGTCGGTGGAAACGGTTGCCCGGATTATGCACTTGGCGGAATGACAACAAATTGAAGTATCCTTGCGCAAAAATCGGTCAGACCATGGGGTCTGACCGATTTTTTGCCGTTGCTAAGGCAAGCCAGAGGGGAAAGGAGCTTACTTCAGATCCTTTTCGTAGGCTTCCACCATCTTCTTGACCATCTGACCGCCCACGCTGCCAGCCTCACGGGAAGTCAGGTGGCCGTTGTAGCCCTGCTTGAGCTCAACACCAACCTCGGAGGCGGACTCCATCTTGAACTTATTCAGAGCCTCACGGCCCTCGGGACTGATTTTCTGCTTACCAGACTGAGCATTGGAATTATACATGTTGAATATCTCCTCTCTTATACATTGAAACCGTTCCACCAGAGGAAAGGTTCGAGAGTAGTTTGGACATAGCAGCGAGAAGTATGTATTTTTTTGTTTGCCAGTTTTTTCAAGCGAGATCAAATGCGTGCCGCTGGTGGAAATGAGAACGAAGAAGACGGATTCCTTGACAAGTGAAAGGGTTGCGGATATTGTTAGAACAATCATAGGATTCCGCAAGGAGGGACAACATATGAACGGGGAAGTGCGTGTGATTCCCACCACCGGGCGCAATAACTGCGGCGGGCGATGTTTGATTTATGCCCATGTGCAGCAGGGACGCATTTTAAAATTGACGACAGATTCCAAAGAGCAGGCGGGCTGCGGTGTGCCGTTGTCGGCGTGTCAGCGGGGCATGAACTATCATAAAACATATTTGAATGAGCAGCGGCTCCGGACTCCGCTGCTGCGTGTTGGAGAACGGGGAGAAGGCAAATTTCAGCCGATTTCCTGGGAAGAAGCAGTGGATCGGATCAGCCGGGAGTGGATTCGGATTCGAGATACCTATGGTCCGGGCTCCCGCTATGTGACTTATGCCACTGGGGTCAGTGCGGCCTTTACGCCGAGGGAACTGGCCAAGCGACTGCTGAGTCTGGATGGGGGCTTTTTGGATTATTATAATTCCTATTCTACGGCCTGTATCACACCGGCGACGGAGCTGATGTACGGGACCGCAGACAGTGGAAATTCCCCGGAAACTTGGCTGGACAGTCATTTTATTTTGCTTTGGGGACATAATCCGGCGGAAACAAAATTTGACAGCATCACCATGCACTATCTTCGTAAAGCGAAGGAGAAAGGGATTCCCATTGTGGTCATGGACCCACGGAAAAATGATACGGTGCGGGCACTGGGGGCAGAGTGGATCCCCATTCGTCCGGCGACAGATGCGGCTCTGGCGGATGCCATGGCCTATATCATCTGGACCGAGGGGCTGGCAGACCGGGACTTTTTAGAGGAATGCACGGTGGGCTTTGACGAAGCACATCTGCCGGAAGGGATTCCTGCCGGAGAAAGTGTGCTGTCCTATCTGCTGGGACAACGGGATGGGGTGCCCAAAACGCCGGAATGGGCCGAAGCGATTACCGGGATACCGGCACAAACCATAGTTTCACTGGCTCGCCGCTATGCCACGGCCAAGCCTGCGGCGCTCATTCAAGGCTGGGGACCTCAGCGCCATGCCTATGGAGAACAGGGGGTGCGTGGGTGCATCCTGTTGGCCTGCATGACCGGAAATGTGGGGGTGCGAGGCGGTTGGGCGGCCGGAAGTGGCTATTGTGCCACCCACCGAGAGCCGGGACTTCCTCCGGTTCCGAACCCCTATGGCATGGAAATTCCTTCCTATTGCTGGACGGATGCGGTGGATCACGGAAGTCGAATGACGGAGCTGGACGGGGTGAAGGGCGGAGAAAGACTGACTTCCGATATTAAAATGATTGTCAATTTGGCGGGGAATTGCCTCATCAATCAGCACGGAGACATCAATCGCACAGCGGAGCTGTTGAAGGACACCTCCAAATGCGAATTCATTTTGTGCAGTGACCTGTTTATGACAGCAAGCGCCAAATTTGCGGATATTTTGCTGCCCGGTGTGTCCTTCTTGGAGTGCGAAAACATTACCTTCCCGTGGGTGTGGGGGGACTTTTTAGGCTATAACAATCAGGTGGTAGAACCGCTCTACGAGGGGCGGTTTGAATACGACTGGCTGCGTGAGGTGGCGCAGCGGCTGGGATTGGAGGAGGCGTTCACCTGCGGACGGGACACTCGGCAGTGGTTGGAGTGGATTTACGAGGATCTTCGCCGGGAGGAACCGACCCTGCCGGATTTTGCTGATTTTTGTGCCGCCGGAGTGCATCGTTATCCGCCAAAACCGCCTCGCATTGCCTTTGCAGACCGCCAATTTCCTACACCGAGCGGTAAGGTGGAGCTGTTCTCGCGAAAGGTATACGAAACCACCTATCAGGAACCATTTCCGGCCATTCCGTGCTATGTTCCCGTGCCGGAAGGGGTGGAGCAGGCCAGAGAAGGGGAGTATCCCTTGCAGCTGATCAGTTGGCACACCCGTCGGCGTTGCCACTCGATCCATGACAACAATCCGGCTATGGAGCGGATCGACCCACAGCGGCTGTGGATCCATCCTGCGGATGCGGCTCGGCGTGGTCTCTGCGACAAAGACCGGGTGCGTGTCTGGAACGATCGGGGTGCCATGGAAGTGCCGATTCATATCACGGAGGACATTATGCCGGGGGTTGTGGCGGTTGGACAAGGGGCATGGTACACACCGGATAAAGATGGGGTGGATCAGCGAGGCTGCGTGAATGTACTGACTTCGTTGAAAGCAACCCCGTACGCCAAGGGGAACGGACAGCATACAAATCTTGTAGAAGTTCGTAAAACGAAGTAAAATGAGTTTGACACTGGGGAAAATATAGTATAAACTGTTAAAATGCTGGACTAATATATAAAATGCAGTACAAGCATAAAAGACAAGCCATACATATTAAATATAGATAAGTGAGGAGTGATTTTCGTGAAGTTCAAAGAAATGCCCTATGAGCGTCCGGATATGGAGCAGGTCAAGGCACAGCTGACGGATCTGACCGCCCGTTTGGAGCAGGCGGAGAGCTATGAGGAGGCCCGTGCCGTCTTCCTGGAAAAGGAGACGCTGGGAAAGCATGTGGAAACCATGCAGACGCTGGCCCACACCCGCCACAGCATTGATACCCGGGATGCCTTTTATAATGAGGAAATGAAGTTCTGGAATGCAGCGGTGCCGGAGGTGCAGGAGTATGAGCAAGCGTGGACCATGGCGCTGCTGAAGAGCCCCTTCCGTGCGGAGTTTGCAGAGGAATTCTGTCAGGTGATGTTTACCAATGCAGAGCTGGAGCTGAAAACATTTTCCCCGGAGATCATTCCTGAACTGCAGAAGGAAAACGACCTGACGCAGGAATATGAGAAGCTGTTGGCTTCGGCGCAGATCCCTTTTGAAGGCGGTATCTACACCCTGAGTCAGCTGACCCCGTTTAAGTCCGATGCGGATGACCGGCGCCGTCTGGCTGCATGGCAGGCAGAGGGCCGTTGGTACAAGGAGAATCAGGCGCAGCTGGATGATTTGTACGATCAGCTGGTCCATCTCCGGGATGCCATGGGTCGGAAGCTGGGCTATGACGGCTATACGGAGCTGGGTTACTACCGTATGGGCCGCAACTGCTATACCAAGGAAGATGTGGAGCGGTTCCGTGCCGCTGTCCGGAAGTATTTGGTACCTGTGGCAGACAGCATCTATCGGGAGCAGGCCAAGCGGCTGGGCAAGACCTATCCCATGAGCTTTGCCGATAATGCCTTGGAGTTCCGTTCCGGCAATCCCCGTCCGCAGGGTTCTGCGGAGGATATTTTGGCCCATGCCACCAAATTCTATGACGAGCTGTCCCCGGAAACCAGCCAGTTCTGGCACACAATGCTGGACGGTGAGCTGCTGGATGTGCTGTCCACCGAGGGCAAGGCCAGTGGCGGCTACTGCACCGGCATTCCGGATTACGGCGTGCCTTTCATCTTCGCCAACTTCAACGGTACGCAGGGCGATGTGGAGGTGGTCACCCACGAGGCAGGCCACGCTTTTGAGTGCTACATGAACCGAGATCGCATCCCGTTGAGCACGGTTTGGCCCAGTATGGAAAGCTGTGAAGTCCACTCCATGTCCATGGAATTCCTGGCATGGCCTTGGGAAGAGGGGTTCTTCGGGGAGCAGACCCGCAAGTTCTATTACAGCCACCTGTCCGGTGCGCTGACCTTCATCCCCTATGGCACCATGGTGGATCATTTCCAGCATGAGGTCTATGCCCATCCCGAGATGACCCCCAAGCAGCGCCATCAGGTGTGGAAGGAGCTGCTGGAAGTTTATATGCCTTGGATGCGTCTGGATGGAGAGATTCCCTTCTACTCCGAGGGGGAGGGCTGGCAGCGTCAGCACCATATCTATTCCAGCCCCTTCTACTACATCGACTACTGTCTGGCGCAGACGGTGGCACTCCAGATTTGGGCACTGCTCCAGAAGGACCCGAAGCAGGCTTGGGAGCGCTACATGGCCTACACCTTGCAGGGCGGCAGCGAAACCTTTACGGATCTGTTGAAAAATGCCGGTCTGGAGAGCCCCTTCGATGAGCACTGCCTCCAGAGCGTGTGTGCAGCGGCTAAGGAATGGTTGGAGCACTTCGACCTGACCGGGATTGCTTGATATGGGCCAGGAACCAAAGGAAAAAAAGAAAAAAACCGGCGGGCGCCGGTCCTATCTGAATGATTTTAAGCCGAATGTAGCGGGAGAATACATCTACACCGGGAAAAAAATCGGTTGGAGCGCCCCTCGCAAGCCGACATTGGTCAAATTGTGGATACTGTCCGGAGCGGGTGCGCTCGCCGGTGTGCTTGCCGGATGTGTTCCGCAAACCGGCATGGAAGGGACCGTGTGGGCGGTGCTTCCATATGTGCTTGCTTTGGTGGCTTGTGCGTCAGAAATCTGGGCGATTTGCAGACTGTCCATGGCAGGAGAACAAATCCGGGAATATGTCTTTCAGGCGACGGCAAAACAGCTTCCGGGCCGCAGCTTTTTGACGGCTCTTTGCTCCGGAGTTGCAATTTTGGGAGAAATTGTGAATGTGTTTGTGCTGCCGTTTGACGGAAAAATGGCGGCGGCTCTTCTGCTGATCTTTCTAGAAATCATAATGTTTGCAACGGCAATCGGGATTCACCGAACGATTCTTCGGCTGGAATGGCAAGAATGAATGTTTTTGCCCGTTGAAATTCATAAAAACAACTTGCATGAATTGACAGTGACGCTTTAATGTGCTACAATGTGAAGAACTAGAATCGCCATCAAGTATGGGTGGGGTTCCACGGTTGTTTGCAAGGAAAAGGGAGTTTTCTGTTATATTTCGTGAACAGGCATGAGATCGCAGCAACCGCTCTTCACATGATTCTAATTCTTATTTAGAGGAGGAAAAAGCAAAATGAAAAGACTCAAAAAGCTGCTGGCTCTGGTCCTCGCACTGGCCATGGTGTTTGCCCTGGCTTCCTGCGGCGGCGGTTCCGGTTCCGGCTCCAAGGGTAGTGAGACCCCTCTGGTGGTGGGCTATCTGCCTTTCTCCAGCAAGTTCTCCCCCTTCTTCTCCAGCACTTCCTACGATAAGGATGTTGCTCAGATGACCCAGCTGGGTATTCTGAACAATGATCGTACCGGTGCCATCATTTATAATGGTATCGAGGGCGAGACCCATGAGTACAACGGCACGGACTACACCTATTATGGCCCTGCCAACCTGGTGGTCACCGAGAATTCCGACGGCACCGTCTATTATGACTTCACCCTCCGTGAGGATCTGAAGTTCTCGGATGGCACTCCCGTCACCATCGATGACCTGATCTTCAGCTACTACACCATTCTGGACCCCACCTATGATGGCAGCATGACTCTGTACTCCATGCCCATCGAGGGCCTGGATGCTTACCGCAGCGGTATGGAAACCCTGTTCAACCTGCTGGTCAAGGCCGGCCGTGACAACAAGGATTTCACCAACTGGACCGAAGAGCAGCAGACTGCTTTCTGGGCTGACCTGGATCAGGCCGGTGCTGCTTTCTGCCAGGAGATCGTGGATTATGTCGTTGAGGCTGGCAAGGTGACCGACGCTTCTGATGTCGCCGGCGCTGCTGCTGCTTGGGGTGTGGACGGCCTGGCTGCCGGTGCCACCACCGCTGACATGTTCAATGCTCTGGCGGAGAATTATAAGTGGGATCTGGCTACCGTTTCCGCAACCGAGGCTGCTCCCGGCGGCTCCGCTTTGTTCGACCTGATGAAGGACTATGATTCCTATGCCATCGGTGTCCAGACCGGCAACTCCGCTCCCAACATCTCCGGCATCCAGAAGACCGGCGATTACAGCCTGCGCATTGTGGCCACCGAGGTCGATGCAACCATGATCTACCAGCTGGCCATCAACATCTCTCCCATGCACTACTACGGTAATGCAGATCTCTACGATTATGAGAACAACTCCTTCGGCTTCCCCAAGGGCGACCTGAGCATTGCTCGTGAGAAGATCTCTCAGCCTATGGGTGCCGGCCCCTACAAGTTCCTGAAGTTTGAGAACGGTGTTGTCAACTTCGAGGCAAACGACAGCTACTACAGAGGCGCTCCTGCCACCAAGTATGTCAATTTCCAGGAAATGCAGGAAAAGGATAAGCTGAACGGCATCCTGACTAATACCCTGGACATCTCCGATCCCACCTTCTCTCAGGATACGGTCAAGGCCATTGAGGAGGCCAACGGCGGTGAGTTGACCGGCAAGGTGGTCACCTCTGAGACCTCCGACTTCCTGGGCTATGGCTACATCGGCATGAATGCCAAGAATGTCAGCGTGGCGGGCGATCCCGGTTCCGATGCGTCCAAGGCTCTGCGTAAGGCCTTCGGCACCATCTTCTCCGTCTATCGTGATGTGTCCATCGACTCCTACTATGGCGAGCGTGCCTCCGTCATCAACTATCCCATCTCCAACACCTCTTGGGCGGCTCCCCGTCCCACCGACGAGGGCTACCGTGTGGCCTTCTCCCAGGATGCGCAGGGCAATGAGATCTACACCTCCGGTATGGATGCCGATGCCCGCTATGCTGCCGCTAAGGCCGCTGCTCTGACCTTCTTTGAGGCTGCTGGCTACACCGTTTCCGGTGGTAAGGTCACTGCTGCTCCTGCGGGCGCCAAGATGGAATATGAAGTTCTGATTCCTGCCGACGGTTCCGGCGATCACCCCACCTTCATGGTTCTGACTCTGGCGAAGGAAGCTCTGGCTGAGCTGGGCATCAACCTGATCGTCACCGATGTGAAGGATGGCAACCAGCTGTGGAATGGTCTGGATGCAGGTACGGTCGAGATGTGGGTCGCCGCTTGGGGCGCAACCGTCGATCCCGACATGTATCAGATCTATTTCGCTGATGTGGCCAACGGCGGTGCCAATGCCGGCGGCGACAACAACAAGTACTGCATCGCAGATGCTGAGCTGGATAACATGATCATGACCGCTCGTAAGTCTACCGATCAGAACTATCGTAAGGCAATGTATAAGGCTTGCCTTGATACCATCATCGACTGGGGCTGCGAGGTTCCTGTCTATCAGCGTCAGGATGTTGTTGTCTACAGCACCAGCCGTGTGGATCTGGATTCCGTGACGAAGGACATCACCCCCTTCTACAAGTGGAATGCTGAGATCGAGAACATCAAGCTCAAGTAATCCGGTTTCGAACGGGTTTCGAGTGTTGCACTCGGAACAACCGAACTGATTTCCGTACTTTATAAAAAAGTATGGGCCGAGGGCCGCCTCTGCGGTTGGACTCCCAACCGTGGGGGTGGCCTCCCGTGCGTTTTTAATTGCATATCAAGGGACCGCTTTGCTGTGGGCGGCAGGAGAACGGCGCCTTGATATGCAGTTTAAATTTGGGACAAAATCCCGTTTTAATACATATAATAAGAGGAATACCTAAGAAAGAAAAAGAACGGAGGTAGCATTCGTGCGAAAGTACATCGTAAAAAGATTAATTATTTCCATCTTCATTCTGTTCTTCGTGATGCTGATCATTTACAGCCTCTTGCGCAGCCTGCCCACTTCTTACATTGAGCAGATGGCTCGTGAGAAGTCGATGCAGCCCGGCTCCAAGAGCTATGAAGAGTGGATGCAGCAGTTGGAAGTTATGTATGGTATGGATAAGGGAATTATCCCCGGTTTCTTCAGCTGGCTGGGCAAGGCTGTCCGTGGCCAGTTCGGTGACAGCTGGAAGTGGACGGTTCCCGTTCTGGATAAGTTCAAGAGCACTGTTGGCCTGTCCTTCGTTATGGGCGCTATCACGCTGTTCTTTGAGCTGATTATCGCCATTCCGCTGGGTGTGATTGCCGCCACCAAGCAGTACTCCAAGACGGACTATACCATTACTGTGGTTGCCCTTGCCGGCATCTCCCTGCCCACCTTCTTCTTTGCATCTTTGCTGAAGTGGGTGTTCTCTGTCAAGTTGGGTTGGTTTGATCTGGGCGGTCTGATTGGCCGTAATTACGAATTCCTGTCCCCCATGGGTCAGTTCTTCGATAAGGCAGGCCATTTGTTCCTGCCTCTGGTGACGCTGATTGTCATCAGCATCGGCGGCCTGATGCGTTATACCCGTACCAATATGCTGGAAGTGCTGAATGCAGACTTTATCCGTACGGCCCGTGCAAAGGGCCTGAGCGAGAAGACGGTCATCTATCGCCATGCCTTCCGTAACACCCTCATCCCGCTGGTCACCATCGTGGGCGGCTCTCTGCCCGGCCTGTTCTCCGGCGCACTGATTACCGAGACCTTGTTCTCCATCCCCGGCATTGGCTTTGTCTCCTATCAGTCCATGACCTCCGGTGATATTCCGTTCTCCATGTTCTACCTCAGCTTTATGGCTGTGCTGACCTTGGTGGGCAACTTGATTTCCGATGTTTTGTATGCGGTGGTTGATCCCCGTGTCCGTATCTCTTAAGAAAGGAGGAGACATACTATGAGCGAACATAAGGACGATCTGAAGGCAACTCCCGAGCAGGAAGAGCAGCTGTCCCTGAACGACGACCGTCGTGTCAAGGTCCTCTCTCCCGGCGCTATGGTTGCGAAGCGTTTCTTCCGCAACCGTGTGGCTGTGACCGGCCTCGTTATTCTGGCATTCATGTTTATCTTCTCCTTTGTCGGCGGCTTGATTTCTCCCTATGAGCAGAATCAGCTGTTCTACCGTGACGATCTGCAGAGCAAGCAGTTTGCCGGTGTCGCTGAGAATACCGAGTATCGCTATGTGGTGAAGGAAGGCGAACAGTTTGACCCCGTTTCGCAGGCACAGTTCCTGCTGGCCACCATTCAGGGCCAGGAGAAGTTCTCCGTGAAGGATGTCAACTACTCCTGGGTCCAGGAAGATGACCATTTTTACAGCATTTATCAGGGCAAGAAGTTGATTGCTTATGCTGCGTATGACATCGTCAGCAACAGCAAGGGCAACGAAGAGCTGCCCTTCGACCTGCAGTACAGCATCCTGAAGGCTGCGGCTGCCGACCTGAGCACTTTCGAGTTCAACGGTCAGACCTATGAGCTGGACGAGGCCGGCGCAGTCATGCAGAACGGCGAGGAAGTTGCTTATGCAAGCCGCTTCATTGTGCGTCCCCTGATGAGCGATGTCTTCCTGACCCGTGAGTTTAAGGAGAACCTGATCGAGTCCATTGAAAAGGGCGAGAAGGAGTTCACCTTTACGGATAGCGAGGGCCTGACCGCAGAGTACACTATGAGCTACTCCGCCGCAGATAAGAGCTGGTCCGTCAATCAGGAAGTGGCTACCCGTAAGTTTGACAGCTATTCCTTCCCCAATGCACAGCACTGGCTGGGGACCGACCGCAACGGCATGGATATGCTGACCCGCCTGATGTATGGCGGCCGTGTCTCCCTGTATATCGGTTTCATCGTCGTTTTGATGAGCGCTGTGCTGGGCGTCATTATGGGCGGCCTGTCCGGCTACTTCGGCGGCTGGGTGGATATGCTCATCATGCGTATTGTCGACATTTTCTATTGCATTCCCTCCATGCCTATCATCATTATTTTGGGTGCGGCCATGGATAATATGCGTCTGGATCCCCAGATCCGTATGATTTATCTGATGCTGATTCTGGGTATTCTGGGTTGGCCCGGTATTGCCCGTCTGGTTCGCGGTCAGATCCTGACCCTGCGTGAGCAGGAGTTCATGACGGCTACGGAGGCTTGCGGCATCTGTGTGAGACGCCGTATTTTCCGCCATCTGGTCCCCAATGTGATCCCTCAGCTCATCGTCAACTGCACCATGAGCCTGGGTTCCACCATCATTATGGAAGCAACTCTGTCCTTCTTGGGCTTGGGCGTGAAGTTCCCCTTTGCGTCCTGGGGCAACATCATCAACGATGTCAATGATATTTATGTTCTGACCAACTATTGGTTCGTTTGGATCCCTGCCGGCATGTGCCTGCTGCTGACCGTTCTGGCCTTCAACTTGGTGGGCGACGGTCTGCGAGATGCTTTCGACCCCAAGATGAAACGGTAAGGAGGAAGCGCAATGGCAAAGAAACATGCAGAGGGCTACCTCTCCGCAAAAGAGGCGCGCCGGATCTCTAAGGAGAACCGCCGCATTACCAATGCCCTCGAGAAGAAGCGTAAGCGCAAGAATGTGCCCGAGTCTGAATATCTGACTCAGATGCACGATCCCAATAACGCAGTCGAGTTTGATAACCTCCACACCTATTTCTACACCGATGCCGGTGTGGTGAAGAGTGTGGACGGCGTCAGCTTCAATGTGCCCATCGGCAAGACGGTGGGCATCGTGGGCGAATCCGGCTGCGGCAAGAGCGTCACCAGTCTGTCTCTGATGCAGTTGGTGCAGCGTCCCCACGGACAGATTGTGGACGGTGAGATCCGCCTGAATCTGGGCGACAAAGCCTATGAGATTTCCAAGGTGCCTCAGGAGGCCATGCAGCACATCCGTGGCAACACGGTCTCCATGATCTTCCAGGAGCCCATGACCTCTCTGAATCCGGTGTTCCGCATCGGCGATCAGGTGGATGAGGTCATCGCCCTGCACGATGGCGCCGGCAAAAGCAAGGAAGACATCAAGGCTCGTTCGGTTGAACTGCTGGAGATGGTCGGTATTGCAAATGCCGAGGGTGTTTACAAGATGTTCCCTCATGAGCTGTCCGGCGGTATGCGCCAGCGTGTCATGATTGCTATGGCTCTGGCTTGCAGCCCCCGTGTAATCGTGGCAGATGAGCCTACTACAGCTCTGGATGTGACCATTCAGGCACAGATTTTGGACCTGCTCCGCCAGCTGAAGGATAAAATCAACTCCTCCATTATGCTGATTACCCACGATCTGGGTGTTATTGCCGAGATGGCAGACTATGTGGTTGTCATGTATGCCGGCCGTGTGGTGGAAAAGGGTACGGCGGAAGACATCTTCTTCCATCCGGCACACCCCTACACCATTGGTCTGATGGCGTCCAAGCCTGTGGTGGGCAAGCAGGTGGATAAGTTGTACTCCATCCCCGGCAAGGTCCCCAACCCCATCAATATGCCCAACTACTGCTACTTTAAGGACCGCTGTGAAATGTGTGTTGAAGGCTGCAGTGGTGCATATCCCTGTGAGATCCAGCTCAGCCCCACCCATTCGGTGAGCTGCTATCGTTACTATGATCAGAAAGAAGGAGGGGAAGCGTAATGGATAAGCACGCAGATCAGCATAAGGCTGTGGAGCAGGAGCCCATGGCGGTTGAAACGACCGGCGCTCCCTCCGAGGATTATATCCTTCAGGTCAAAGATCTGAAGAAATACTTCCCCATTAAGGGCGGTATGGTGGCCCATACGGTGGGTCAGGTCAAGGCGGTGGATGGTGTTACCTTCAATCTGAAGCGTGGCACCACCATGGGCCTGGTTGGCGAGTCCGGCTGCGGCAAGACCACCACCGGCCGAACCATTCTGCGTCTGGCCGGAGAAAAGACCGACGGCGAAGTGCTGTTCAACGGTCAGGAAGTCTATGACCTGAACAACAAAGAGATGCGGAAGCTGCGCACCAAGATGCAGATCATCTTCCAGGATCCCTTCTCCAGTCTGTCTCCCCGTATGCCTGTCGGCGAAATCATCGGCGAGGCCGTGCGTGAGCATGGTCTGGTGAGTAAGGCTGAATTTGATGACTATATTGACCAAGTCATGGATGACTGCGGACTGCAGCCCTTCCACAAGGATCGTTATCCCCACGAGTTTTCCGGTGGTCAGCGTCAGCGTATCTGCATTGCCCGTGCGCTGGCTCTGAACCCCGAGTTTGTGGTGTGTGACGAGCCGGTCTCCGCATTGGATGTGTCCATTCAGGCACAGATCATCAACCTGTTGAAGGATCTGCAGAAGAAGCGTAATCTGACCTACCTGTTCATTTCCCATGACCTGTCCGTGGTTGAGCATATTTCCGATACCGTCGGCGTCATGTATCTGGGCAATCTGGTGGAGTATGGTGAGACGGAGGACATCTTTAAGAATCCTCTGCATCCCTACACGAAGGCTCTGTTCTCTGCCATTCCGGTGCCGGATCCCAATGCCAAGATGAACCGCATTGTGCTGGAAGGTTCCATTCCTTCTCCTGCCAATCCTCCTGCGGGCTGCAAGTTCCATACTCGCTGCCCCATGGCTTGCGAGCGCTGCAAGCAGGAGGTTCCCCATCAGATCGAGGTAGAGCCGGGTCACTATGTGGTCTGCCACCTGTATGATGAGAAGTAATGGCGAAAAAAACTTACGATGATGACGATGGCCGCTCCTTTGCGGACATGAGTCAGTTAGAACGCCCCTCGCTGTTCGGTCATTTGTCCGAACGGCGGGAGCGAAAGAAATCGCCGTCCGGTGCGTCTCATAACCCATATGCGGAGGATGAGATGACCCGGGAGGAACGCCGTTGGTATATCTTTGGGGCGATGAAGGCCTCTCTGTTGATCGGGCTTGCCTATGTGGTGGGTCTGGGTCTGCTGATTCTGCTGATGGTTTCCCTCTGGTGATTCCAAAATCGCAAAAACAGGAAAACGCCCCGTACTGCGAGCGCAGTACGGGGCGTTTTTGCATGGTCGGATCATAGCCGACCGCAGAGCAGACCAGGTTAGAGTGTATCTGCATCTTCCGAAGGAGGCATCCGGTTTTGACCCAGATTCAAGTCGTTTTTGAGAAAACCGCCCAGACGAATGGAACCGGAGCCAAATCGATCTCGAATGTCGCACATAGCGTCCTCCAGTCGGCCTTGTTTTTGACGCTCTGCCTGATGGGTATCGGGAAAGAAAGTGAGCTGCTCCATGTCCTGTGACGCCGGAACGAGGGATTCGGCGGTCAGAGACAGCAGCCGTACCGGATGCTGAAAGTCCCAGATTTCTCCGGCCAGTTCCATGGCAAGGTCTGTCAACTCCTTAGCGAGACAGACGCTGCGTTCCAATGTGATCTGACGAGAAAGGGTGTGGAAATTGGCATCTCGAATCTGGATCTGCACCCGGCGACAGTGGACCTCCTGACGCCGCATTCGCAGTGCCACCGATTCGGCGAGGGTCGTAAAGCCGAGTCGAATTTCTCGTTCATCGGTCAAATTGCGGCGGAAGGTGATGGAATTGCCGATGCTTTTGGCCTCTCGTGGTTCATAAAAGGAGCGAACCGGCTCGTGGTCTTCGCCACGGGCACACCGCCATGCAGATTCCCCTCGGATGCCAAATTGAGTTCGGATCCAGTCCAAATCGGCCCGAGCCAGATCTCCGATGGTGTGGATGTGAAATCGGGCCAGTTCCGCTTGAAATCGGCCGCCTACATAAAGCAAATTGCCCACCGGCATGGGCCAAATCAGAGAGGAGACTTGGCTGCGAGGAAAGTAAGTGGTGGCATCCGGCTTTTTGTAGTCACTACCCAGCTTTGCAAACACCTTGCAGAAGGAAACTCCGACCGATACCGTAATGCCCAGCTCCTCCCGAACCTCCTTGCGGATGCGGTCCGCCAGTGCCAGTGGTTCTCCCCCAAACAGATGGAGAGAACCGGTTACATCCAGATAGCTTTCATCAATGCTGGCTGGTTCGACTAGGTCAGTATAGCGCAGAAAGAGTTCGTTCATCTGTTTGGAGATCCGGCTGTACACTTCTCGATGAGGGGGCACCAACACCAAATCGGGGCATTTGCGCTCTGCCTGCCAGATTAGTTCGGCTGTTTTCACCCCGTATTGCTTGGCTCGTTGATTTTTGGCCAAGATGATGCCGTGCCGGCTGTCTGGATCACCGGCCACAGCCATGGGCACATCCTTCAGCTCCGGACGGAGCAAACATTCACAGGAAGCGTAAAAGTTGTTGCCATCTACATGAAAAATGACACGATTTTGCGTCGATTTTGCAGTTGAATCGTGGTTCATAGGCACCTCCTGTGGAAAAGTGAATGGATTTTACAAAAATTGTACCACGCAGGAAAAGAAAGTCAACTACGGTTGCAATCCGATCGGCAGTGGGGTAGGATAGAGAAAACGAACAAGAGGAGGCGCAGAACATGGAGCGCATGGAAGCCCAGCTGGCATTTTTGAAGGAAATTGACAAGGAAAAAGAAATTGTGCGGCAGACTTATTTGGCCTCCGGCAAGCGAAAAGAGGGGGATGCAGAGCACGCATGGCATCTCGCTGTGATGACGCTGCTGCTCAGTGAATATGCCAACGAAAAAATTGATGTGCTGAAAACCATGTCCATGGTGTTGATTCACGATTTAGTGGAAATTGATGCCGGGGATACTTATGCCTATGATGAGCAAGGAAAAACGACCCAGAGACAGCGTGAAGTGGCCGCTGCAGACCGTATCTTTGGTTTGCTGCCGGAAGACCAGGGGAAGAAGCTGCGGGCATTGTGGGACGAATTTGAGGCTCGAGAGACGCCGGAAGCCAAATTTGCCCGTACGATGGACTGCATACAGCCTCTGATGTTGAACCATGCCACCGACGGGCAATCGTGGAAGGAGCATGGGGTGAAGGTTAGTCAGGTGATGGGCAGAAATGCCAGGACCGCTGAAGGGTCTCAGGCCCTTTGGGCTTATGCCAAGGCCACCATGATCGATCCGCATATAGGAAAAGAACTGAAAGAAGAATAAGAACATCGGCGCAGGGACCCTGCGCCGATGTTTGTAAGATTGCAGGAAAACCACACCAAAGGAACATAGATACTGCGGGATTCCATGGAGACTGCCTTATGGGAGAGGGCGTATGCAACCATACGAAAAACGATGGGAACGGGGGCAGAACAGGCTGTCAATATCCCAATCAAAACCGGTGCGGGAAAAAATCACCAAATCGACAAAGAATAAAGCCATCCATTTACAGCCCAACATAGAAAAAAGGAAAACGACAAAAATGTCCTTGATTGGACAAGGAATTATGGTAATATTAGAGCATTGAAGGAAAGAATGTGCAAAAAATGCACGAAGATAGAACATGTATGGAGGCATCACATTGAGTCAGGCGATTGTCACTTGGTATGGTCATTCCTGCTTCCGGATCGAACTGGCCGGAAGCAGTCTTGTGATTGATCCTTATTCTGCCGGGTATGTACCTGGACTGCATCTGCCCCAGCTTACGGCGGATGCGGCGCTGTCCAGTCATGACCATTCCGACCACAACGGAGTGGAACGGGTGATTCTAACCGGACGGCCATTGTGCTGTTCGGTACGCACCGTGTCCGGAGCTCACGACCACCACGGCGGGGCCCATCGGGGTGAAAATCTTATCCATATTTTCGAGGCAGAGGGGCTGCGGTTGGTCCATATGGGGGATCAGGGCTGTGCGCTCACGCCGGAACAGGCGGAGGAAATCGGTCGGCCGGATTTGCTCCTTCTTCCTGTGGGCGGGCATTACACCATTGATGCCCGAGAAGCCCATGACATGATGCGGCTGCTGCGGCCTCGCGTGACGGTTCCTATGCACTATCGGGAAGGGGTTGTGGGTTATCGGGTACTGTCTACACTGGAACCGTTTTTGGAGACGGAGATGCCGGTGATCCGTGCAGAGAGTAATTGTGTTACCATTGAACCGGAGATGCCGGAACAAATTCTGATTCCAAAGTTGGTGCGTTGATATGGCTTATCGCAGTAAACAAATGTTGGTGGTCCGCAGGGACCTGAAAATGCGGAAGGGAAAGATTGCCGCACAGGCATCCCATGCCTCGGTGGAGGCGGTGCTGCGAGCCATTGTCAAGGAACACCGCATGGAACAGCTGAAGGTGGATTCGGAAGGGAATGCCTTTCTTGACGCAGCGGAGGGACAGGAAAGCCCGCTGACGGATTGGTTCCGGTATGGCATGGCGAAAATCTGCGTCTATGTGGATTCGGAGGAGGCCCTGCTGGAATTGGACCGGAAGGCCCGGGAAGCCGGTGTGGTGACTGCACTGATTCAGGATGCAGGCCTCACGGAGTTCCATGGCGAGTGGACTTATACCGCACTGGCCTTTGAGCCGCTGGAGGCCGAGCGGGCGGATGCGCTGACCGGTGGTCTGCCGCTGTATTAAATCGAAGAACACCCCCGACCGAGGTCGGGGGTGTTTTTTCATTCCATGCGGCACAGACGACAGGCGGCGATACCGTTTTGCACGGTAATCAGGCCATAGGTGTGTTCATAGCCCACGCTGCCTGGATTGAACAGCTGCAAGCGGCCGAATTCCTCGTAGTGGGGCTGGTGCGTATGGCCGCAGAGCAGTACATCAGCTCCTTCGCTGCGGGCGTGGTGAACGGCGGAGCCATAGCCGTTTTTCACGGCGTAGGTGTGGCCATGGCAGAGCAAAAATTTCACTCCGCCCAGTGTTACCAGCCGCTCTGACGGTTGTCCAACCACGGAAAAGTCACAGTTTCCGGGGACCTGATAGAGAGGGATCTCCGGATAGGCAAAGGCCAGCTCTTCACCGTCCCGCCAGTGATCTCCTAAGTGAAAGATGGCATCGGGATGCACCGATGCGACTTCCAAAATCGTATCCTCAATCCGTCCGTGGGAGTCAGACACCACCATGATCTTCATTTGCGTCACATCCTCTCAGTCAAAGCATATAATGAAAACAGGAAAGGTGGGAGTTTTAATGGCAGAACAAAACCGTCCGATGGATCCACAAGAGATCCTCAAGCATCCGGAGCAGCTGCGTGCACTGATGAATGCGCCGGAGGTCCGGCAGCTGGCCCAACTGCTGAACCGCCAAAGCGGCGGAACCCTTCAGTCTGCGGCGGAACACGCCAAGCAGGGCGACCATACGGCACTGCAAAAAATGATCGAAGCCCTGTCCGCAACCCAGGAGGGGGCGAAGCTGATTTCTCAGATTCAGAACAAACTGAACCGCTGAAGCCAGAGAGAGGAGGGGCCGCACCGTGAATGAATGGGAAGACAAATTGAATGCGATCCTCTCCTCTCCGGAGACCATGGAGCAAATCCTGTCTCTGGCCAACCGCCTGTCCGGCGGCGGGGAGAGCGGCGGAGCGAGCGAAGCGGCTCCGGCGGCGTCCGAGCAGACACCGCCAATGCCTGGGACAGATCCGTTGGGAGGACTGGGCAGCCTGTTGGGGGGATTTGATCCCACCCTGCTGCAAAAGCTGCTGCCGTTGGTGCAGGAATATACGGCTGGAGCGGACGAAAAGCAGGCGCTGCTGCTGGCACTCAAGCCGTTTTTGAAGCAGGAAAGTCAGGAAAAGGTGGAGAAAGCCATTCGGATCACCCGTCTGTCCCGTGTGATCCGCAGTTCCATGAAGCTGTTTCGGGAGGATGGGAATGTATAACCAGTATATTCCGGCAGAGGAGCCGGGGGCGGCCCCTTCGAACACGGGCAGGCAGAGCGGTCCAAATCGGCAGACCGGCACAGGCGGACTGGGCGGCATGCTCCGGCATCTGCTGGAGGGCGGAATCCCGAAGCCGGAGCGGCTGCTGCAACTGCTGCATTTGGACCGCTTTGACCATGGGGACCTGCTGCTCCTCCTGATTTTGGTCTATCTCTTTCTGGAAAGCGACGACGAGGACTGGCTGATTGTGCTGGCCCTCGTCGTACTGATGGGTTTGTGAAGTTAAAGCTGCAGGAAGCCAACCTTTTTGTAGACCTTCCGCAGGGTCTTGTTGGCCACATAGTTGGCCTTCTCGGCACCCTTCTTGCAGACATCGGAGAGATAAGCCTTGTCAGTGATGAGGCGCTGTGCTTCCTCTCGAATGGGACGCAGCGTTTCCACTACGGCCTCGCCCACCACGGGCTTGAAGGCACCGTAGCCCTTGCCCTCGAACTCGGCAGTGATCTCGTCGATGGTCTTTCCGGTACAGGCAGCATAAATATTCATCAGGTTCGCCACACCGGGCTTTGCTTCGGCATCAAAGCGGATGCAGTTCTCCGTATCGCTGTCCGTGACGGCACGCTTGAACTTGCGCATGATGTCTTCGGGCTTTTCCATCAGGAAGACACAGCCTTCGGGCATGGACTTGCTCATCTTGCTGTCCGGTGCATTCAGGCTCATGATGCGGGCACCCTCCTTGGGAATAAAGGGTTCGGGGATTTTGAACACATCGCCGTAAATGTTGTTGAACCGGCGGGCGATGTCACGGGTCAGCTCACAATGCTGCTTCTGATCCTGCCCCACGGGGATCAGGTCAGGCTGATACAGCAGAATGTCGGCCGCCATCAGGGAAGGATAGGTGAACAAGCCGGCATTGATGTTGTCGGCATTTTTTGCGGACTTATCCTTAAACTGGGTCATGCGGCTCAGCTCACCAAACATGGTGTAGCAGTCCAGCACCCAGCCAAGCTGTGCGTGGGCGGGCACATGGCTCTGGACAAAAAGGGTGTTTTTTTCCGGGTCCAGACCGCAGGCGATGTAAATGGCCAGCTGCTCCAGCGTGCGGCGGCGCAGATCCGCCGGCGTCTGACGCACGGTGATGGTGTGCATATCGGCCATGAAGTAGTAGCAGTCATACAGCTCGGAGCGATTGGACCAAGTCTTGATGGCGCCCAGATAGTTGCCCAGATGCAGATCGCCGCTGGGCTGAATGCCGGAGAGCATCACTTTTTTTGCAGTAGTGTTTTCTTCCATATGAAATCCTCGACCTTCTATTGAGGGGAAAACGGGCCCCTAAAATTGAATTGTGATACTCAAAGGATACCATAATTGGAGAAAAAGAGCAATTCTTTTCCAAAGTCGCAAGGCAGAACACCACCGTGTTCTGCCTTGTTTGTTCAGCCTTCCATATGGCGCCCCAAAAGACCGGCCAGCGTCTGCGCCAGTGTGCATTCCTTCTCGCTGATGAGGGTGTCTGCGCCGGTTGTGCCGATGATGATGCAGCCAAGCACATCCCCTTGGGACAAGATGGGAGCGGCAACCCCGATGGCGAGGCGGTCGCTGCCGGAGATGACGGGGGTGGGCAGCTCTTGGGGCTTGGGTCGATACATGCTGCGCTGCCCCATGATCTGCTCCAGTTGAGGCGATACCGGCTTGTCCCCAAATTCCCGCTTAGGAGAGCCGGCCACCGCCAGCACGGTGTCCCGGTCGGTGATCAGGGTAGGCAGTCCGGTGGTGGCATGGACTGCGTAGCAGATTTCTTCGGCAAATTCACTGATGCTGCTCATAAGGGAGTATTTGCGGAAGATCACTTCTCCGTCTCGGTCTGTGTAAATTTCCAGAGGGTCCCCTTCCCGAATCCGCATGGTACGGCGGATCTCCTTGGGAATCACGACACGGCCTAAGTCATCAATTCTGCGCACAATACCGGTTGCTTTCATGAATCCAATTCCTCCTACAAAACTTTGTGCTATTATTTGAGAAAAGAGGATTTTTATTCCGGTAAATGGATTTGATGAGAGAATTCAAACGGAACATTTGGCGAAATTGGTTTATCCAAGTAGAAAGCGAAGGGAAAAAGAACATCGGATGTGTCACACAGCGTGTGACACATCCGATGAAAGGATCAATGCAGTTCCCGGTCGCACAAATCCAAGGCGGAGGCGATGACGGCATCCATGTCATAATACTTGTACTCGCCCAGTCGGCCGCCGAACAGAATGCGGTCTTCTTTGTCCGCCAGAGCCTTGTAGGCGGCATAGCGTGCGCCGTTTTTCTCGTCATTGACGGGATAATAGGGCTCGTCGCCAAGCTGCCATTCGGAACTGTACTCTCGGCTGATGATGGTTTTGGGCAGATCGTTGCCTTCGTCGTCCTTGCCGAACTGGAACCACTTATGCTCGATGATGCGGGTCCAAGGAGTGTCCCGGTCGGTGTAGTTGACGGCGGCATTGCCTTGGAAATTCGGCTTATCCAGAATCTCATGTTCAAAGCGGACGGAGCGGTACTCCAGCGGGCCGAGGGAGTAGTGGAAATAAGCGTCGATGGCGCCGGTATAGATGACCTTGTGAGCCATGGCGTCAAATTCTTCCTTATGCTCCAGATAGTCCTCGTTGAGCCGCACTTCGATGCCATCCAACATATTGGCGACCAGTTTGGTGTAACCGCCCACCGGAATGCCCTGATAGAGGGCATTGAAGTAGTTGTTGTCAAAGGTCAGGCGGACCGGAAGGCGCTTGATGATAAAGGCCGGCAGATCTTTGCAGTCACGGCCCCACTGCTTCTCTGTGTAGCCCTTTACCAGCTTTTCATATATATCCCGGCCGACCAGCTTGATGGCCTGTTCTTCGAGATTTTGAGGCGCTCCGGAGATTTCCTTGCGCTGCTCCTCTAGCTTGGCGGCTGCTTCCTCCGGCGTGACAACCCCCCACATTTGGTTGAAGGTGTACATATTGAAGGGCATGGAGTAAAGCTCCCCTTTGTAGTTGGCCACGGGGGCGTTGGTGAACCGGTTGAAGGTGGCAAACTGATTCACAAAATTCCAGACCGCCGTGTTGTTGGTGTGGAAGATGTGGGCACCATACTTATGGACATGAATCCCCTCGGTTTGTTCGGTATACACATTGCCGGCGATGTTGGGTCTGCGGTCCACGACCAAGACCGACTTGCCGGCTTTTTTTGCTTCGTGAGCAAAGACGGCTCCGTACAAACCAGCGCCGACCACTAAATAATCATACATTCAAATGCACCTCTTGTGACAAAATGAGACAAACCAATTATAACGCAAAGGAAACAAATGCACAAGCACCGGAGCGGGGGCGATGCGGACCTTTGCAATTCTTAAGAAACGAACGGATGCAGGCTGCGTGCGGAATGGAATCGCTGTGAAGGTGGGATTTCATGAGCGTGCCGGCCGAAGCAGCTGTTTGGTTCGGGCCTTACGGTGAGGTAGGCGAAAAAAGTTCCCGATTCATCGGAATCGGGAACAAAACTGTGTCAAAAACCGTTGGGATGATGCTTGTGCCAATTCCATGCAGTGGAAACGATGGTTTCCAGGTCGGCATACTGGGGGGTCCAGCCCAACACGGTGCGGGCCTTTTCCGAAGAGGCCACCAACTGTGCAGGGTCGCCGGCCCGGCGAGGACAGAGCTGCGCCGGAATGGGGTGACCGGTCACCTTGCGTGCCACATCAATCACTTCCTGCACCGTGAAGCCAACCCCGTTGCCCAGATTGAATACATTGTTTTCTCCACCCTGCATCAGATAGTCCAACGCCAGGATATGGGCCTGCGCAAGATCGTTGACATGAATATAATCCCGGACACAGGTGCCATCTTTCGTGGGATAATCGTCGCCGAAGATGGAGATTTTTTCACGCTGACCGTTGGGAACTTGCAGGATTAAGGGAATGAGGTGGGTTTCCGGATCGTGAGCCTCACCGATGTGTCCGTCCGGATGTGCGCCGCAGGCATTGAAGTAGCGCAGGGCCACATACCGCAGGCCGTGCGCCTGACT
Source organism: Oscillospiraceae bacterium (assembly GCA_029257695.1). GTDB lineage: Bacteria > Bacillota > Clostridia > Oscillospirales > Oscillospiraceae > UMGS1766. Next base: position 36,742 of record JARIAU010000025.1, on the reverse strand, counting down.
GGTCCAGTGCATCAGCCGTTCCATGGCCAGCTTGGTCTCTCCGTAGCAGTTGGTGGGTACAGTGGCATCTCCTTCGGAGATGGGGACCTGCTCCGGCTCGCCATAGGTGGCAGCGGTGGAGGAGAATACGATTTTGTCCACTCCGTGCTCCACCATGGAGCGCAGCAGCACCGTGGTGCCGCAGAGGTTGTTGTCATAGTATTTCAGTGGGTCGCTCATGGATTCGCCCACCTGCGAAGAGGCGGCAAAGTGAATCACGCCGTCAATGGATTCCTGTTCAAACAGCCGGTCCAGCTCTGCTTTGTTGCGAATATCCACTTGATAAAAACGGGCCTTGGGGTGGACTGCCTCTCGGAAGCCGGTCAGCAGATTGTCTGCCACAACGACCTCTTGTCCGGTATGGATCAGCTCGTTTACGGTATGGGAGCCGATGTATCCGGCACCACCCAGAACCAAAATTGCCATGGAACCAACATCCTTTCACCGGGAAATCGCTCATTTTTTCCCGTGTTCTTCGCTGTATTCTACCATATCAGTCTAAGATTGACAAGGGAAGCGAGGGTGTCTGGGAAAAGGGACAAATGGGAAAAAGTGTGGTATACTAGGCCAAAGAACGCAAAAACAGCGGGAAATTGCACCACGCACAAGGCTTTTTGTGGAAAAGTCGGCATAGAGAAAGGAACGAATACCATGGATCAACCGCAGGAGCATAAGCGCCGTGTGCGCTATAAGGGAACCCATCCAAAGAAATTCAGTGAAAAGTACAAGGAATTGCAGCCGGAAAAGTATCAGGACGATGTGGAAAAAATCATCCGGAGCGGGAAAACTCCGGCCGGAATGCATATTTCCATTATGGTGCAGGAGATTTTGGATGTCCTTCGGATTCAGCCCGGAGAGGTGGGCATGGATGCCACCTTGGGTTACGGAGGTCATACACAGAAGATGCTGGAGCAATTACAGGGGAAGGGGCATATGTATGCCACCGATGTGGACCCCATTGAATCGGAAAAGACCCGAGCTCGTCTGGAAGGGTTGGGCTATGGGCCGGAGCTGCTCACCATCCGCCGGATGAATTTTGCCCGGCTGGATGAAGTGGCGCCGGAAGTCCCCTTTGACTTCCTTCTGGCAGATTTGGGGGTGTCCTCCATGCAGATCGACAATCCGGAGCGAGGATTTACCTTTAAGCAGGATGGGCCTCTGGATCTGCGACTGGACCCCACCAGCGGAGTTACTGCGGCCCAGCGGTTGCGGGAACTGGACTATGCGGAACTGGTCGGTATGCTGGTGGAAAACTCCGATGAGCCTTATGCGGACGAAATTGCCAAAGCGATTTTGAAGCACCGCCGAACGGTGGGGGCGATTGACACCACCCGGCAGCTGGCGGCGGTCATTGAAGAGGCATTGTCCTTTCTTCCGGCGTCCGAGCGCAAAGAGGGCGTGAAAAAATCCTGTCAGCGTTGCTTTCAGGCCCTTCGCATTGACATCAACAGCGAATATGAGGTGCTGTATTCCTTCTTGGACAAGCTGCCCAAAGTCATGAAGTCCGGCGGACGCATTGCCATTCTGACCTTCCATTCCGGTGAGGACCGACTGGTGAAGCAAGCCTTCCGACAGGGGCTGCGGGACGGCACCTACCGGGAAGTGTCCAAAGATGTGATTCGTCCGTCCCAAGAGGAATGCTTCCGCAACCCAAGAGCCCGCTCCACAAAACTGCGCTGGGCCGTTCGGGCCTGACGGAAAGAAACGAAGGAGGAATGCACGGTGCTGCGATACCATGAAATGACCGCAGAGGAAAAGCAGACCGTTTCTGCTTGGAACTATACGGGAGACTATGCCATTTACAATATGCCCTCCTATTCGGAACAGCTGGCCCAAGGAATTGCCTTTGGCGATCCGGCGTGTGACACGAATTTTCTGGCCTATTATGATGGGGAGCGCTTGGTTGGCTTCACAAACTTGATCGAAGAGACGGCGGAGGTGTTTGTCGGGATCGGAGTCACACCGGATGCCTGTGGACAGGGCTATGGACAGCAAATTCTGCGGATTGCGCAGGAGCTGGCGCACCGGAAGTATCCCTGCAAGCCTCTTTATCTGGAGGTGCGGGCATGGAACAAGCGAGCCATTGCCTGTTACCAAAAGGCTGGATTTTGCATGGATGGGGACCCATTTCGGCAGAAAACCATGTTAGGGGACGGAGTGTTTGTCCGTATGACGGCTTCGGCGGAGTGCGGATAACACCAAGGAGAAAGGAATCGGACGGCCATGACATTTTTTGAACTGGAACAGGAGCGATGCAGGAGCGTTGACCTGCACACCCACAGTACCGCCTCGGACGGCACCTGCACACCGGAAGAATTGGTGGCATGGGCGGCCGCGGCGGGAATCCGAAGGATGGCCCTGACCGATCATGATACGCTTGCCGGAGTGGCACAGGCACAGGTGACCGGGCGTCGGCTTGGTGTGGAAGTGATTTCCGGCATTGAACTCTCTGCGGACTGGCGAGGAACCGATGTCCATGTGCTGGGATATGGCATGGAGCCGGATGCGGAGCCGCTGCGGGTGCTGTTGGACTGGGTCCGGCAGGAACGGACAGAGCGAAATCTGCGCATGGTGAAACGCATGGCAGACGATGGGGTGGATGTGTCTATGGAGCAGCTGCGGCAGCGATTTCCGGATGCGGTACTCGGACGCCCGCACCTGGCACGAGTGCTGATGGAGCAGGGAAAGGCGGATTCCATAGGGGAGGCCTTTCGGTGCTGGCTGAATCCAGGGCGGCCCTACTATCTGCCCAGAACGAAGGTGACGCTCGCTCGGGCGGTGGAGGCCATCGCCGCCAGTGGCGGACTTCCGGTGCTGGCCCATCCGATGCAATATGGATTCTCGCCGGAGGAGCTGCGGGAATTTGTGGCAGAATTTGCTGGGGTTGCAACGGGTGGCATGGAAATTTACTATACAGGTTATGATCGTGAAACACGGGCAGAGTTGTTTGCGATGGCCCAGAAATACGGCCTGTGGATCACTGGGGGCAGTGATTTTCATGGAGAAAACAAGCCTCATATTCATTTGGGAGAACTGGAAGTGCCTCGGAGTGTGGCAGACTGCGTCCGGAAGGATAGGAGAGAGCAGGAACTATGAAACGATATGTACCCAACTATTACCCGTCATTTCACTGCATTGCCTCTGCGTGTCAGCACAGCTGCTGTGCAGGCTGGGAAGTGGATATTGATGCTGCATCAGCCGAGCGCTACCGCCGGGAGGAAGGAGCTTTGGGAGAGCGGCTTCGCAGCCACATTGCGTGGGAAGATTCGCCTCACTTTCAGTTGGATGGGGATGAGCGTTGCCCCTTTCTCAATGAGGAAAACCTCTGTGATTTGATTTTGGCCCAGGGAGAGGGGGCGCTGTGTCAAATCTGTGCCGATCATCCTCGGTATCGCAGCTGGTTTGCCGATCGTGTGGAGGAAGGATTAGGGCTTTGCTGTGAAGAGGCGGCTCGATTGCTGCTGATGCAGGAGGAGCCGCTTTCTCTGTTGGAATCAGAAGTGGATGGCGAGGAACTGGAACCGGAGGACAGCTATCTTGTGCTGTTGCAGCAGCGGTCTGCCCTGTGGACCGTACTTCAAGAGCGAAGCAAACCGCTGCAAGAGCGCATCTGTGAAGCTTATTCCCTTTGCGGAATGGAGCCGACAGAACGCACCCTCTCGGAGGATGTAGCGCTGCTTCTGGGGCTGGAAGGACTGGAAAAAAGCTGGAAAGCGGATCTCATGGCGCTGAATGCGCTGCCGAACACCGACTGGTGTCCGGAATGGGATCGAGACGGAGAACATCTGCTCTGGTCCATACTGTATCGCTACTATCTCTCCTGGGGGCTGAGCCGATGGGAAGAGGAGTTTGCCCTTCGGTTCGGTGTGTTTTCTCTGCGCTTACTGGGGGCGTTGTATCACCTGACCCTACAGCGAACCGGAGGACTCTCGCTGGACGATCGGGCAGAGCATCTGCGCCGGTGGTCGGCGGAGCTGGAATACAGCGAAGATAATTTAGAGGCCATTGCCGAGGCGTTGGACGGATAAAAAACGAGGGAACTTCCTTGCACACACCAGATAAGGATGTATTTCCGAAAAAGGTCTTAGGAGTGCGCTCCTAACGATTGTACCATTTTGCTTCCAAAGGAGTAAAAAAGGTATGCTCGTTAAGATGATGCAGATATGCTAAGCCAACAGTTATATGTTAAATTTTAAGAGGTTTTGAATGGACAGAACAGAAATTGTAACCCTCACAAATATGTGTATGATTTATCAAGACAACCAAGTTTTGGTGCAAAATAAGGTTAATAGCGACTGGAATGGTATTACATTTCCTGGTGGTCATGTTGAAAAGAATGAATCTTTTGCTGATGCTGTCATTCGTGAGGTATACGAAGAAACCGGACTTACTATCCATTCACCGCAGTTGTGTGGTATCAAGAATTGGACAGAAGCTGATGGCTCCAGATACATGGTTTTCTTTTATAAGACTGATAAATTTAAGGGTGAATTGAAATCTTCTGATGAAGGAGAGGTTTTTTGGGTTCCATGGGACAAATTGTTAACTTCGGATCTTTCTCTTGATATGAGAGATATGCTGAAAGTGTTTTTGGATGATAATCTTAGTGAGTTTTATTATTATCTCAAAAACGGTGAGTGGACTTACGAGTTAAAATAATTTGGATGTTTCTAATGGATTATAAAGAAAGTGGGGTGTGTCAGATTTGACACACCCCACTTTTGTTTTTTGAGTATTTCAGGAAAACTTCCTTATAGGGCGTACCTCTTGCGAAGTTCCCTCGTTTTTTTATTTTGTTTGGTTGGATCAGGCATCCCGGCCGGGGCGCTCGTGGTCGCTCCAGAAGAACACGGCTACGGTGCCGGGACCGGTGTGAGAGGCGATGATGGTGCCGATTTCCTCCACGCGGAAGGTGGCATGAGGCATAAAGGAGCGGAACTGCTCCAAAACGACCTGTGCATCTTCCGGACAATGGGAATGATTGATGAAGCACTTTCCGGTGTAATCCTTTCCGTCCCGTACATTGGCCTCCAGCACCCGCATCAGCTCCTTGACAGCAGCCTTCTTGCCACGGGCCTTGCCATAGGCGTAAATCTTACCCATGTCATCCAGACACATGGTGGGGCAGATGCCCAGCACAGTACCGATTGCAGCGGTGGGACCGGACACACGGCCGCCACGGCGGAAGTGCTTCAGGTCGGTGGCATAGAACTGATGATAAATCTTTTTGCAGTTTTCTTCGGCCCAGGAAGCCACCTCTTCCAAGGACTGGCCGGCCTCCCAACGGTCGGCGGCATCATCCACGAACAGGCCGTAGCCGCCGCAGCTGGCATAGCTGTCCACCACAAGGATCTTGCGGTCGGGGAACTCCTTCTGTACTTCCGCAGCGGCCTCTCGGGCATTGTTGATCGAAGGGGTCATGCCGGAACCGAAGGCCAGATGCAGCACATCCCCCTGAGCGAGCAGCTCTCGGAAGTATTCGGTGTAGCGGAAGGTGTTGATCTGGGAGGTAGAGGGAAGGTTGCCCTCGGAAATAAAACGATAAAACTGCTCAAGTGCCTTGGGATCACGGAACATGTCATCCTCATAGACCTGCTCCCCGATGGAGTAGGTGTAAAAGAGGACATGGATTCCTCGTCCGGAGATGTAAGAATAAGGCAGATCCACAGTGGACTCACAGGAAAGTTGGAACATTTTGCTCATTAGAATCACCTCGTGAAAGACAGGTTGTGCTTATAGATAGTGAAAGTATATACCATTCCTGCTCAAAACTCAAGGACAGGATGCAACAAAACGGAAACACCCCGATGACTTAAGTCATCGGGGTATATTTACGGGCATTGGCCGGATCGGTGTTAAAGAGCAGGAGAGCCTCACGACAGGCGTAAGGGCCCATGCAGTAATCCTGTTCCGAATGGTCGTTGAGCACCCGAAAGGGGACGATCCGGTTGTGGGAAAAGGGATGCGTTTCCACCATCTGCACTTCGGGGTCCTGAAACGGCTCTTCCCAGTAGTAGGGGTCAAAGAGATAGATGCGATCCCCCTCCACCTTGGTCAGCAGCACATAGTGGGGCACATCCAGAAACACACGGGTGACCACCACGCCGCCTTGGCGCAGTGCCTGACAGATGGGATGCTCTGCGGAGAAGGAGACATCTTCGCCCATCAGAAATTCACTGCGGATGGGCAAATGTCCGGTGCGGCCGTAGTTGTTGAACCAGTTGCTTAGAAACATCATGCAGTGAGAGGTGGTGCCGGAGCGGCCGTCATACCCGTCGGTGCCGTAGCCATCCAGACAGTAGAGCATAATGCGCCGGACCACATCCGGAGGAATTTCATCCTGCTCAAAGAGATAGCTGACGGCATTGAGCAGGGAAGTGGGGCCGCAGTCAAATTCCGAAATTTGGTAACGCAGGGGTACTTTCATTCCTCTACCTCCGAATGGAGCCAGTAACGGGCATAGCCGGCATAGGCGGCGGCGCCGATGGCAAGGGTGTCTTCATCCAAATCAAATCTGCCGTTATGGGCGGGATGAAGGGTGTTCGGTTTTTGGGGGTTGCCGGTGCCCAGATAGGCATAGGCGCCGGGAATTGTCTGGTTGAGATCGGCAAAATTGTCGCCGGCCAGAGAGAGGGGGCGATCCTGTATCAGCGTGACCTCCGGCATTACCTCCGACAGAGCCTGCATGGCCTCGTCGCAGACCTGTCGGTCGTTCCAGAGGGCAGAACAGTACCCCGTCCATTCCACTTCTGCCGAGCCGCCGTACAGCTGGGCTGTTTGCTGACACAGGGTGTCGAGGTCCCGGCGGAGCTGTTGGCGCGTTTCTTTGGTGATGGTTCGGGTGGTACCCTCCAGCGTTGCTGTTTCGGCCAGTGCGTTGTAGGTGGTTCCGGCATGGAAGGAGCCAATACCTACCAGGACCGGCTCCACCGGAGAAGACCGCCGGGTGACCAGAGCCTGAGCGGCAGTCACGATCAGACTGCCGATATACAGGGCATCAGCACCCAGCTGCGGAGTGGATACATGAGCGGCTTTGCCTCGAATGGTGATGCGGAAATGATCCACCGCCGCATTGTTGATGCCGGGGGTCAGGCTGACGGTGCCGGAAGGGATTTCATGAGCCGTGTGCAGACCAAACACCCGCTCCACGCCTTCCAATGCTCCGGCAGCAAGGAAGTCCTCTGCTCTTGCCCGATTTCTTCACCGGGCTGAAACAACAGCCGCACTTCGCCGCCGAATTTGTTTCGGTCTTCCGCCAACAGTTTGGCAGCACCCAGCAGGCAGGCGGTGTGAGCGTCGTGACCGCAGGCATGCATGATACCGTCGATTTGGGAACGATAGGAGACCTCGGCGGTCTCCTGAATGGGCAGCGCATCTGTGTCGGCACGCAGGGCGATGACCCGGGAGCCGGGGAGACTGCCCTGCAGCACACCCAGCACACCGGTGGAACCGATGCGGGTGTGGGAGATGCCCATGCGGTCCAGCATAGACTCAATCCGTTGGGCGGTGTGAAATTCCTGCATGGAAAGCTCCGGGCAGCGATGGAAGCCACGGCGCAGCTCAATCAGCGAGGGGAGATCTGCCTTGGCCCGGGAAAACAGGTCGTTCATAGTGCATCCTACTTTCTTTCAAAAAAGGGACTCATAGGTCCGGTCTGTGACCGGATCGATGGGGCTGGAAAATCATATCATTCCCAGTGCTTATTGTCAAATTATGGATGTTGTTCCCAAAGGGTGCATGGGTCACATCGGTAGGTGGAGGGTATAGCCTGCGGCAATGCCAAGAAGGGCGGACAGCACAATGATCGCAATGGGGTGGATCTTGCGAACAGCAAGCACGACCATAAGTGCGCAGATCCCGAGACACACATAAAAGCGAGGGGAGGTAAAGACCGCCCAAGAGAGTCCGTCCGGAAAGAAGACCGTGGCCGCCACAGAAAGCAGGGCGGCACCGATCATACCAACTACGGCCGGTTTCAGGCCAAACAGAATCCCTCGCACAGGGCGGCTGGAGCGGAATTTGGAAAAGCAGCGGGCAATCAGAAGGATGATAAGAAAACTGGGCAGAACCACGCCCAGTGTGGCACAGAGTGCGCCCCAGAACCCACCCATGGTGGAGCCGACAAAGGTCGCCATGTTAATGGCAAAGGGGCCGGGAGTACTTTCGCTGACGGCGACAAAGTTGACCAGCATTTCTTGCTCCATCCAGCCGTGCTCCAGTACTGCGGTTTGAATCAAAGGCAGCATGGCATAGCCGCCGCCGAAGGTGAACAGACCAATCTTGAAGAAGGTCCAGAACAGATCCAGAAAAATCACGGTGTTTCCTCCTTGTGGGTGGTTTGAAATACAACCAGTCCGAACACAGCACAGCACAGCAGTACCAAAATGGCATTCAGCCCCAAAATTCCGGCCCCCAGAAAGGCGAGGGAGGCAATCAGAATCGGAACGGTGCTGCGCTCCAATTTCTTCGCCATCTTCCAAAGGGTGTGGAAAATCAAAGCAAGTACGCCGGCGCGCACACCGAGAAAGGCGTAAGTGACCGCGGGAAGATGAGAAAATGCGTCCAGCACTTGGGACAACAGCAAAATGATGAGAAAACTGGGGAGGACCACGCCGGTGGTGGCGGCCAGAGCGCCGGAAAAGCCGGCCATGCGCTGGCCCACAAAGGTGGCGGAGTTGACTGCAATAGGACCGGGGGTGGATTCTGCAATGGCGGTCATTTCCAGAATTTCATCCTCTTTCATCCAATGGTGGTGATGTACGACTTCCCGCATAATAAGGGGCAGCATGGCATAGCCTCCGCCAAAGGTGAACAGACCAATGGTAAAAAAGGTGAAAAACAGCTGCCAGAGCAGCTTGGTACGGGGTTGACTCATAGACCTCATTCCTTTTGAGCCGCCGCCTAGGGGCAGCAGGGGATTGCATTTCGCTGCAAGCGAAAGTCTTTGCGTGCAACGGAACATTTAGTTATTATAGTCGCTCTGTAAAATGCCGTCAATCTAAGTCAACGGCAGAACACTCGGGGTTCCGAACCAACCACACCCAGTCAAAAGAAGCGAGAGAGAAGAAGGGGCATGATGGGAAAGGCACGGGACCATGAAAACGACGGATGTCGGAGCGGCAGGCAAGAAACACCCGCTCCAAAGAGCGGGTGTGTTGTGTGTCAAATGGTAAATTGAAGCGGGGAGGGGGAACTCATGGGCTGCTGCATGACCTGCTGATAACAGTCCGCCACAATGGACTCCATTTGGGGCAGTTTTTCCCACATACGCTTGGATAGCTCCAGCTGACAGCGTCCACGCACCAAGTTGTGGGTGGGGTAGTCAATGTGGAAATAGTGGTCGCCCTGCAAATAGTCATCCAAAAAGCGGCTGCCCAACTCCACAGCCAGTACGAAGGGGCTGAGGGCCAGCGTGTGCAGTTCATGGTGGGTGAGAATGGGAGCTGTTTTCTTCAGAAAGCCCAAGGTGAAGGTGCGAAACACATTCAGGTTGCAGTCCACCTTTGTGAGGTCCGTGCAGTCCTCGCCGGCGCAGTTGGCGGCGGAGCGGATGGCGTCGCCGAAATCGTGGGCAATCAGGCCGGGCATCACCGTGTCCAAATCAATTACCGCCACCGGCTGGTGGGTCTGGGGGTCAAAGAGAACATTGTTGATCTTGGTATCATTATGGGTGACCCGGATGGGCAGCTTTCCGTCCTGCCGCAGATAGGACAAAGTACAGGCCTGCTCCGCCACGGAATGGATATACTCCAACTCCGGCTGAATCTCATCACTCCGCCCCAGCGGATCGGTGTGGGCGCTCTGGAACAGATCAGCCAGCCGATGGGGGGTGTCGTGGAAATGATAAATGGTTTCATAGAGCTGGGTGGCGTCAAAATCGGACAGCAGCTGCTGGAACTCGCCAAACGCCTCGGCGGTGCCACGGAGAACGGAATCGTCGGCACAGACGCTGAAGGTGTTGGAGGGGATGTAGTTGCACAGCCGCCAGAACCCATCCCGGTCAAAAATATAAGTGAGCCGGTCTTCGGTATGGTGGAAGTGCAGCGCCACCTGACCGGGCTTTTTGGCACGGATGTGCTCGGTCACCAGGTCGATGTTGTGCATCACCTCTTTCGGACGGCGGAAGGCGTAGGTGTTGACCTCTTGGACAATATAGTCCTTTTCCATACCGTCCTCCTTGCGGAAGCGCACCTGATAGGTCTGGTTCACATTGCCGACCTTAATATGAGAGTAGCCAATGAATTCGCCCTGGATGCGGAATCCTTGACAGATCTGCTGCAATTTTGTTGTGATATCCATAGAAAAGTTCCTTTTGTTCAAACTGAAAACAGAAAACAGCAAAACAGACCCCTCGGACAGAAATCAAAGGGGCTGTGTCAAAATTTTTTGTTTGAGGGAAAGCTGGATTAACCCTCCAAAGAAATGAAGTGAGGCGTGCGCAGGGTGTAAGCCGCCACAAAACGGAACCCGATGCTCCGAAGCATGTCATAGACACGGGGAATCTGAGCGCCGACCGCCTCCGGAGAATGGGCGTCGCTGCCCACGGTGACGATGTCGCCGCCCAGTTCATAATAGGTGGTCATCAGGGCCAGGTAGTCCTGCTCGATACGGGGGGACCAATTTTTGGTGTTGACTTCTACGCCTTTTCCTTTGGAGATCAGAACCTGCAAAATGGCACGGATCTGTTCCTGATAGCGGCCTAAATTCACTTCCTGCCCATCCCGATCCCGCATATAGCGCAGAGGATAGGGAATATGACCGAAGGTGTCAAAGTGACCCCACTGGACACTTTCCATCATGGTCTGAAAGTAATGATCCAGATGGCGGTAGCAGGTGTCGGGATCTTCGTAATGAAAATCATAAAAGTCAAGCCCGCCGGCAGATTGGGGCAGATTATGAACCGAGCAGATGACAAAATCCAAATCCGGCTCCTGCTGCACCCGATCGCCGCAGGTAAAATCCGTGGGGACATTGCCGATTTCAATGCCGCTGCGAATCCGAATTCGATCCCCCCAGGCGTCCAGTGCCTTCTTCTGCTCCTGACGAACCGGGGCCCAGTCAAAATAAGGGTTGTAGCTCCCATCGATGTCCAGAATATCGTAGTGATCGGTGAAGCAAATTTCAGAAATACCGGCGTCGATTGCGCCCTTTGCCATGTCGGCCCGAGGAGCGTCGCTGTCCCGGGAGATGATGGAGTGAGTGTGGCTGTCTGCATAGTACATAAAGACACCTCAATTACTGCAAATTACAACGAAATCAAAATCAGCATAAGTATACCACACTTTTGTCCGTTTGCCACTACTTCCAAAGAAAAACCTTTGGTTTGTTTGAAAATTACAGAAAAAAGACTAAAAAAGGGCAGTACCTATGGTACTGCCCTGAATTGGCCGGTAGTCCGGCTTATTTTTTCTTTTTGCCCTTGTCGAACAGACCTCTGCCCTTGCCGAACGGGGGTTCGCTGGTATCCAGCGGCTCGCCGCGCATCGCCTTGTCAAAGCGGTGCAGGGCTTCCTTCTGAACATCTGTGAGGCTGGTAGGTACCTTGACCTGGAAGGTGACATACTGATCACCTCTGCCACGCCCGTTGAGGTTGGGAATACCCTGTCCCCGCAGGCGGACGGTAGTGTTGGTCTGTGTTCCGGCCGGCAGTTTGTAACGCACCTTGCCGTCGATGGTGGGAATTTCCAGATCCGCACCCAGAGCGGCATCCACGAAGGAAATTTCCTTTTCCATAAGGACATTGCTGCCATCTCTGCGGAAGAAGGGATGCGGACGCACTTCTACCATCACGATCAGATCGCCGGCAGGACCGCCATTCGCACCGGCATGACCCTGGCCACGCAGGGAGAAGGCGTTTCCGGTATCGGCACCGGCAGGAATCTTCACATTGATTTTACGGGCTCTACGAGTGGCCCCTGCACCGTGGCAGGTCTTGCAGGGCTGATGGATGATCTTGCCCTTGCCCTTGCAGCGGTCGCAGGGCTGAGAGGTGCTCATCACGCCCAGCATCGTGCGGCGCTGCACCTGCACATAACCGGTGCCGTGGCAATCCGGACAGACCTCAGCGGTGGTGCCGGGCTCACAGCCGGTGCCCTTGCAATCGGAGCAGGTTTCCACCCGGTTGATGCTGATCTCCTTTTCGCAGCCAAAGCAGGCCTCTTCAAAGCTCAGAACCAGACGGGCACGCAGATCATCGCCGGGAATGGGGGCGTTGGGATTGCGCTGACGACCGCCGCCGCCAAAGCCGCCGCCGAAGAAGGAGGAGAAGATGTCGCCCAGATCAAAATCGTCAAATCCGGCGGCGCCGCCGCCAAAGCCACCGGCACCAAAGTTGGGATCCACGCCGGCATGACCATACTGATCGTAACGGCCGCGCTTGTCGCTGTCAGACAGCACCTCATAAGCTTCGTTGATCTCCTTGAACTTTGCCTCGGCTTCCTTGTCGCCGGGGTTCAGATCGGGGTGATACTTCTTGGCCAGCTTACGATAGGCCTTTTTAATTTCGTCATTGGATGCCGAGCGATCGACGCCCAGCACTTCATAATAGTCTCGTTTCGTTTCAGCCATGTAACAACTCACCTTCTTGTGAGAAAGATTTTGGGAAGACGGAAGGAAACGGCGGGGTGAGAGCACCCCGCCCGCAGTTTCCTATGATTACTGATTGTTGTCGTCGTCCACGACCTCGTAGTCGGCGTCATAGTAGTCCTGACCGCCGGCGGAACCGGTTGCACCGGTGGCACCAGTGGGATCGCCGGTGGGAGCGCCCTGAGCGCCGGCCTGCTGATAGAGCTTGGAAGAGATGTCATAGAAGACCTTGGTCAGCTCCTCGGTAGCGGACTTGATGGCCTCCACATCGGTGCCCTTCAGCGTCTCCTGCAGTTTGGACTTTGCAGCCTCGATCTGGCCCTTCTCATCTGCGGAGATCTTGTCGCCCAGCTCGGAGACGGTCTGATCGCACTGATAGACCATCTGATCGGCCTGATTGCGGACATCGACCTCTTCCTTGCGCTTGGCGTCCTCGGAAGCATACTGAGCGGCTTCCTCAACGGCCTTGTCAATGTCTTCCTTGCTCAGGTTGGAGGAGGAAGTGATGGTGATGTTCTGCTCCTTACCGGTGCCCAGATCCTTAGCGGAAACCGTCACAATGCCGTTAGCGTCAATGTTGAAGGTGACCTCGATCTGAGGCACGCCGCGGCGTGCGGGAGCAATGCCGTCCAGATGGAAACGGCCCAGAGTCTTGTTGTAAGCAGCCATTTCACGCTCACCCTGCAGGACATGAACCTCAACAGAGGTCTGATTGTCAGCAGCGGTGGAGAAGATCTGGCTCTTCTTCACGGGGATGGTGGTGTTGCGCTCGATCAGCTTGGTGAACACACCGCCCATGGTTTCAATACCCAGAGACAGAGGAGTGACATCCAGCAGCAGCAGACCCTTTACATCGCCCTTCAGAACGCCGCCCTGAGAGCAGCACCCATGGCCACGCACTCGTCGGGGTTGATGCCCTTGAAGCCGTCCTTGCCGGTGATGCTCTTCACGGCGTCCTGAACTGCGGGGATACGGCTGGAACCGCCGACCAGCAGAACCTTGGACAGCTCGCTGGCGTCCAGACCGGCGTCGCTCAGAGCCTGACGCACGGGACCCATGGTGGCCTGCACCAGATGGTTGGTCAGCTCGTTGAACTTGGCACGGGTCAGAGTCATTTCCAGATGCTTGGGGCCGGTGGCATCTGCCGTGATATAAGGCAGGTTGATGTTGGAGGTGGTGACACCGCTCAACTCGATCTTGGCCTTCTCGGCAGCTTCCTTCAGGCGCTGCATAGCAACCTTGTCGCTGGACAGGTCGATACCGGTTTCACGACGGAATTCAGCGGCCAGATACTCCATCACGCACTGGTCAAAGTCGTCGCCGCCCAGACGGTTGTTACCGGCCGTGGCCAAAACCTCGATGACACCATCATCGATTTCCAGAATGGACACATCGAAGGTGCCGCCGCCCAGGTCATAGACCATGACCTTCTGAGCAGTTTCCTTATCCACACCGTAAGCCAGAGCGGCAGCGGTGGGCTCGTTGATGATACGCTTGACTTCCAGACCGGCAATCTTACCGGCGTCCTTGGTGGCCTGACGCTGAGCGTCGGTGAAGTAAGCGGGAACGGTGATGACAGCCTCGGTGACAGGCTGACCCAGATAGGCCTCTGCGTCGGACTTCAGCTTCTGCAGCACCATGGCAGAGATCTCCTGAGGCGTGTACTTCTTGCCGTCGATGTCCACCTTGTAGTCGGTGCCCATCTCACGCTTGATGGAGCTGATGGTGCGGTCGGGGTTGGTGATGGCCTGGCGCTTTGCGACCTGACCCACCATGCGCTCGCCATCCTTGGAGAAAGCGACAACAGAGGGAGTGGTGCGGTTACCTTCTGCGTTGGTGATGACGACGGACTCGCCGCCCTCCATAACAGCGACACAAGAGTTCGTAGTACCCAGGTCGATACCGATAATCTTAGACATAATAATTTCCTCCTATATTAGATAGATGATTGTTTACAAATTTAGTTGGCCACTTTGACCATAGAGAAGCGGATGACTTTCTCGCCCATGCGGAAGCCGGACTGAAATACATCCACGATGGTGTTTTCGCCCACGGACTCATCGTCCACATGCATTACAGCGTTGTGCATATTGGGGTCAAACGCTTCGCCCAAGGCGGGGATTTCAGTAATGTCCAGACTTTCCAGCACCTGACGGAGCTGCGTCATGGTCATCTCCACACCCTTGGCATAGGCGGCGTCCGCACAGGGAGCCGCAAGAGCACGCTGCAGATTGTCAAACACAGGCAGGAAGGCCAGTGCGGCGTCGCCCTTTGCCTTGGAATAGGCATCGGTCTTTTCCTTGGCACTGCGGCGGCGGAAGTTATCGTATTCTGCGGCCAGATACTGATACTGCGTTTCCTGCTGGGCAAGAGCCTCTTTGACTTTGTCCAGTTCAGCCTGCAGATCGGAAGTATCTTCTGCGGTCGTTTCTGCGGCAGAGGCTGCGGTGGTTTCTTCCACAGAAGTTTCTTCGCAAACCGGCTCCTGTACTTCCTCGTTGACCGTTTCCGGATTCTGATTCATGGGGGAACCTCCTTCATGTTAGGTATCATCAGATTTTTCTTTGGGAGCCTGCAATGCAGGGGCTGTCTTTCGCTCGGGCAGCTCTGCTTCTCCCTTGCCGAACATCTTGCTCAGACTTTCGGCAAAATAGTTCAGGCGAGCGGTGACCTTGGCATAATCCATGCGGGTGGGACCCACCACGCCGATCACGCCACGCATCCCTTCGCCAATATCGTAGCTGGCCATCACCACACTGGTGTCCTTCAGAGCCTCGGAGACATTTTCCGGGCCGATGAGGATGGTGGTGTCGCTGTCACCCATGGCACGGGGCAGCTGGGTCAGCTCGGGATTTTCCAGATAACTGAGCAGGTCGTGGGCTTTGTCCACATCCTGATATTCGCTGTGCTCCAAAATCCGATTGGCACCGGAGGTGTGCACCGCTCGCCCTGCATCTTCCAACACTTCGATGGCGAAAGAAACGACCAGTGAAATCAGTCCATAGGCACTGCCCACGGCTTTTTCTGCCATGTGCATCAGTTCCGGACTAAGCTCATCGGCTGTTTTGCCGACGAAAGAGGTGTTCAGCAGGGTGTTGAGCAGCTGGAGCTGCGGTTCGTTGACATCTGTTGGCAGCTTCACCAATTTATTCTTGACCACATTCAGGTTGGTCATAACCACAATGATGAAACTGTTTTGATCCACCATCAGCAGATCATAGCGGGTGATGGTGGCCTGCTGACGCCGATCTGCCATAGCAAAGGCGGGATAGTTGGTGAGTTGACTCACCATGCGTCCGGCCTGATCGATCACCCGATCCAGTTCTGCCATTTTCATGTGCATCTGATTGTTGATGCTCTGGGTTTCCTGCATACTGAGGGTGTGCTCCTCCATCAATTCGTTGACATAGAAGCGATACCCGGCAGGGGTGGGGATGCGGCCGGAGGAGGTGTGAGGCTGGACCAAAAGTCCCAGCCGTTCCAGCTCGGCCATCTCGTTTCGGATGGTGGCAGAGGAACAGGTCAGCCCGGCACGCTCTGCAATGGCTTTGGAACCGATAGGCTCCGCCGTGGAGATGTAACTTTCCACGATGGTGCGCAGGATTTTTCGCCGGCGTTCGGTCAGTTCCATAGTTGTTCCTCCTTTGTAAGGTGTTTAGCACTCTATATCCTCAAGTGCTAAAGATAATATAGCACTCCCCCTATCATATGTCAATAGACCGAGATGTAAATAGTTTATGAAGAAGATAGAGTGCAAAATAGCGGCAGTCTTTAGCAAGACTGCCGCTTGGATTGCTAATTTATTGAATCAGGTGGATTGAAAGGCGGTTCGGACATCACCGGAGAAGTAGAGGGTGCCCAGTGCGCAGACTCGACCGTTGAAGCCGGCGGCACCTTCGGCGGCCCGCACGCCTTCCTGAATGGACGCACAGCACTCCGCCTGTGCGCCCAATGCCTTCAGCTTGTCCGCCAGCTCCTGTGCCGGCATAGCCCGGGCGATATTGGCGGTGACGGTGAAAAACTGCTCTCCGAGAGGCAGCAGCAGCTGCAGCATGGCATCTACATCTTTATCCGCCATCATGGAGAGTAAAAACACGAATGTTTCTCCGGGAAACAGCTCCTTCAGACTCTCCACCGTGGCGGCCATGCCCTGCGGATTGTGACTGCCATCCAACAGGAAGGTGGGATGCTGGCCCAAAAGTTCGAATCGGCCGGGCCATTCGACGGACTCCAAACCGGCTCGGATATGTTCGGGAGTAATGTGCCATCCTCTATGAGCAAGCGCAGTCAGCGTGGTAATGGCAACGGCGGCATTGTTCGGCTGGTATTTGGCCAGCAGCGGCAGTTTCAGGTCGGTGAAGGGGCCATAATCAAAGATGCGATACTCCAGCGAGAGGGATTTGCTGTGCAAACGGGTAAAATCTACCGGCCACAGCTTGGCCTCCTGCTTGGTGCACACTTCCTCGATCACTGCGTCGGCCTCCGGTTCGTGGCCGTAGCTGACCACATCACAGCCGGGTTTGATGATGCCGCACTTGGTACGGGCAATATCGGCAATGGTGGGGCCAAGCACAGCGGTATGGTCCAGTCCGATGGCGGTCAGAACGGCCACTTCCGGACAGGGGATCACATTGGTGGCGTCAAATTCTCCGCCGAGTCCCACTTCCAGAACCACGATGTCGCAGTTGCGCTGTGCGAAATAGGCCATGGCAATGGCGGTGATCAGCTCAAATTCTGTGGGAGGGTCCTCCATCGCATCGGCAAAGGGCCGGATGGTATCCACCAGTTCCTCCAACTCCTCATCCCGGATCTCGGAGCCATTGACCCGGATCCGTTCGTTGAAGCGGTTGATAAAAGGGGAGGTGTACAGTCCGGTGTGATAGCCGGCCTTGCGGAGGACAGATTCCACCATAGCGGAAGTGCTGCCCTTGCCGTTGGTGCCGCCGATGTGGACAAACTTGAGCCGTTTGTGAGGGTTGCCCAACTGTTCCAGCAGGGGAAGAATGCGGTCCAGACCGGGCTTTTGCCCACGCCACTGTACTTTATGTATGTAGTCTAGGGTACTTTGATAACTCATGAAAGATCCACCTCTCATATAAAAACACACATATTATAATACAACACAGGGAGAAACTCAACCGAGTTTCTCCCTGTACGCCGTGCCGAGGGGACATCTCGGGCGGCTTTATTCCACAGCGGCGGCTGCCACTGTGCTGATATTGTGTCCGAATTGGGGAAAACTATGCCTGATTCCAAGCATATTTGTCCACAATGAGCAGTACAATCCAATGAAAGGAGCGGACAGGATGAAGAAACGAGGGAAACGGGAAACTACCTCAGAGGAGCGGCGCAGACGGGTGGAACAGGAGTTGGAGGAATCCGGCCGGATGCTTCGCCAAGCGTATGCCGGATTCAATCGGGTGAGTGATCCGGACCTGGTGGACGCATGGATCTACGAGATCAATGCCCGACAGTCGCAGTATTCCTATCTGCTGAAGATGCGTAAGGGACTGGAAAGAGAAGAAGGAGGACGACCATGAATCTGCAATTGTTGGTGAGCTTGCTGTCGGCGGCCGTAATTGGCGTGATTTTGTTCCGGAAATGGATCTGGAAGGGGACAAAAGTGTTGGCACGCACCGCCGTAGGCGGTGCATGTTTGGCCGTGCTTGCCCAGTGCTCCGGCTGGACCGGAATCAACTTGGGGGTCAATTTGGTCAATGCGGCCGTGCTGGGGGTTCTGGGTATCCCTGGATTTGCACTGCTGCTTCTGTTACAGCAGGTGACGGCATAAAGAAAGCAAACCGGACTGAACGCAGATGCGTTCAGTCCGGTTCGTCAAAGAGGAGAGAAAAAGATGAAGTTGCTTGTTGGAGTTACCAGCTGCCGCCGTTGTGGCCGAACCAGTAGTTGAAGAAGTCCTCCATGGAGGGCTGGCTGGAGGGGCGGTCCTGCTGCGGGGCCTGCTGGGGAGGAACCTGCTGCTGCGGCTGGTTTTCCTC
The DNA here is from genome assembly GCA_029257695.1 of Oscillospiraceae bacterium. GTDB lineage: Bacteria > Bacillota > Clostridia > Oscillospirales > Oscillospiraceae > UMGS1766. Next base: position 18,119 of record JARIAU010000025.1, on the reverse strand, counting down.
GGGAGCAGGAGTGGGAGCCGGAGTCTGCTGCTGGGGAGAAAGTTCGTCCAAAACGACCGTGATTTCCATGGTCTCTCCGCCACGCCAGACCGTGAGTTTCATTTCATCGCCGGCGGAGTGGCGATTCTTGGCGTTGACCAGTTCCTCGAAGGTGGTAATTTCCTTGTCGTCTACGCCGGTGATGATGTCACCCTGCTTCAGTCCGGCCTGCTCGGCACAGGAACCGGAAACCACATTATTGACATAGGCGCCGACGGGCATATTGAAGCGCTGCTCATCCAGCGGAGAGATCGTGGAAACAGTGATGCCAAGGGAAGGCTTGCCGGTGATATAACCGTATTCAATCAGGTCGGTGACTTTCTTCTGCACATCGTTATAAGGGATGGCAAAGCCGATGCCCTCGATGCTGGCGGCGGTGGAAGTGCCGGAGTTGGAATACTTGGCGTTCACAATGCCGATCACCTCGCCGTACTGGTTGAAGAGGGGGCCGCCGGAGTTGCCGCTGTTCACGGTAGTGTTGGTCTGCAGCACATTCATAACCGTGCCGTCGGAAGTGCTGATGGCACGATCCAGAGCGGATACGATGCCGGTAGTGGTGGTGTTGGACAAGGTGCCCAGCGCATTGCCAATGGTGGTGACCGTGTCGCCCACATTCAGCTTGCTGGAATCACCCAGCACCACAGGAGTCAAGCCGGTGGCATCAATTTTCAGCACGGCCAGATCGTTGTCCGCATCACTGCCCACCAACTGGGCAGACAGGCTGGTGTTATCGGGGAAGGTGACGGAAATGTCTTTGGCACCGTCAATGACATGGTGGCAAGTGACAATATAGCCATCCTCTGTAATGACAAAGCCGGTGCCGGCGCCGGAGCCGTTGGGAGTGGACACTTCAATGCCCACCACGCTGTTGGCATAGGCGGCATAGATTTCCGATACGGACATGGGATCGCCGGGATTGACTTGGGAGGTGTCCACCGTGGTGGTGGGCCGGCTGCTCTGGTGAATGGTGGTGCGGCGGCTGCTGCGGGAAATCACCGCATAAGCACCGACGCTGACCAGACTGCCTACCAAAGCGCAGACCAGACACAGGGCAATGGCTGTCCCGAACGGAATCGGCTTTTTGGGCTTCTTTTCCTTTTTCGGAGGTGTCGGATCGCTGTAAGGCGGAGGCGACTGCCACTCGGGGTTGGGTTCCGGCTGGGGGCCGGAGGTGTAGTCGGTATAGCCGCTCTCATGGGACTGGAACTCATCGTTGTTGGGATACATTATGAAAGAACTCCTTTCTGGGAATTGATATGATAGAAAAGAACCCGCTCCGGATTCGTTGTGTTCATTCTATAAGCATAACCTTAATTGAATTTGAAAATACTACGAACATTTTATGAACGAAACGATCCGTGCCCTAAAGAGCACGGATCGTTTGAAATAGCATCGGTTGTTGTAGGTTACTTGGTGACCCAGGTTCCGGTGGCTTCACAGGTGAGGTAAGCGTTGATAAAGCCGTCCAGATCACCGTCCATCACATTGCTGATGTTGCTGGTTTCAAATCCGGTACGGGTGTCCTTGACCATCTGATAGGGCATGAACACATAGGAGCGGATCTGGCTGCCCCATTCGATCTTCATCTGCACGCCCTTCAAGTCGGAGATCTTCTCCGCATGGGCCTGCATCTGCAGCTGGACCAGCTTGTCACGCAGCATACGATAGCAGGTGTCCTTGTTCTGGAACTGAGAACGCTGCTGCTGGCTGGCCACCACGATGCCGGTGGGCTTGTGGATCAGACGCACGGCAGAGGAGGTCTTGTTGATGTGCTGACCGCCTGCACCGGAGGAACGGAAGACCTGCATCTCCACATCCTCGGGACGGATGTCCACTTCCACATCGTCGGGCAGGTCGGGCATGACTTCCACAGCGGCAAAAGAGGTCTGACGGCGGGCGTTGGAGTCGAAGGGGGACACACGGACCAGACGATGGACACCGTGTTCGCCACGGAGATAGCCATAGGCGTTCTCGCCGGTCACCATAATGGTTGCGGTCTTGATGCCGGCTTCTTCACCGTCCTCATAGTCCAGCGTTTCCCACTTGAAGCCCTGTCGGTCGGCCCAGCGGGTGTACATACGGAAGAGCATACTGGCCCAGTCCTGTGCCTCGGTGCCGCCGGCACCGGCATGGATGGAGAGCATACAGGGCAGGTTGTCATACTCGCCGGTGAACAGGGTGGCAAGGCGTGCCTTTTCCAGATCCTGTGCCAGCTGATTGTAGCCCTCGATGACCTCGGGAACGATGGATTCGTCCTCCATCTCCCGGCCCATCTCGCACAGCACCAGCAGATCTTCCAGCGTGGCCTCACGCTTGTGCTGGCTTTCAATCTTGTCCTGCAGGTTCTTGATGCGGGTGGTAACCTTCTGGGCGTTTTCCATGTTGTTCCAGAACCCGTCTGCACCGCTCTCTGCCTGCAGCAGATCCAGCTCCTGCTCAAGGGCGTCCATGCCGAGGGCGCCGGCCAGATCGGTGAGGACCGGCTTCATAGCCTGGAGCTTACTGATGTATTCATCAAACTGAAGGATTGCCATAGTATTATCCTTTCTTCGATACATATTACTTCAATTTGATATTATAGCCAAAAAAACCAGACCTGTAAAGAGAAAAGCACGGTTTTCTCTGGGAAATCCGTGCTTTTTGCCTTATCGGTCGCTAATGAGACAGTCCTCACTGGCGGAAAAGATGAAATCATCCAAATCGCCCTCGGGGGGATCTGCGGGGAAAGCATGAGCGAACATACGGTCAAACTGGTTCATAATTGAGTACCTCCAAAATAGTCTGAAGATAAGATATGCAGGCGGAAGGAGAAATATGACAACCGAATTGAAAAAAGTGTGGAGGGAAGATCGGACAAAACAGATTGACGGCATGGCAGGAGCGTGGTAAAATGCAAAGGTATGCCGGAGTGGCGGAATTGGTAGACGCCCGGGACTTAAAATCCCGTGTGAGTGATCACGTGCCGGTTCGATCCCGGTCTCCGGCACCAGTCCTGCATCGGATTCAACTGTGTAGTTTGAGTCCGATGTGGGAAGGGATTGCGTAAGTCAGAACCACTCTTTTTTGTAAACGGGTTATTTTTGAAAAAGAGGGTTGACATTGACTCAAAACGGTGCTATACTAAACAGGCACTTGAGGATAACACCTCGGTTCAACTTCATATCGCGGGGTAGAGCAGCTCGGTAGCTCGTCGGGCTCATAACCCGGAGGTCGTCGGTTCAAATCCGGCCCCCGCAACCAGAAATATGTGCGCCTACATTTACGGAACATGATCCGTCGATGTGGGCGTATATTTTTATATACTGACGGATCAGAGCGGTGAGCTCCTCGGGGGTGAGGTTGGTGTCGATACGCTGGGCATCTTCTCGCAGCATTGTTTCGATGGCGGCCGGGTCAACATGGGGCCGAGTAGTGCTGGCCCGTTGAATGATGTCCTCCAGTTCGGACTGCCGGACACGCAGCCGGTCCAATTCAGTCTGCAACTCCGGAATGTCCACGCCGGAGAGGATCGCACGCACACCATTTGCAATTTTATCTTTGATTGTGGATAATTCTTTTTTTTCAGCAGAGAGATCCACGCTGGCGCCGTTCACCTGCTCCGCAATCTCTCGGGCTGCGTTCGAATAATCTTGTGCGCCGAGGAACGCCTTCAACTGAGCGACCACAAAGGTCTCCAGCTGATTGGCGTTTATATTTTTTGCCTTGCACTCATGGGTGCGGTATTTGTTGCCGCAGCAGTAATAGCTGGTCTGGTAGCCTTTTTTATTGGTGCTGGTGTGGCCCACATAGGTGGCACCACAGGTTTCGCATTCAATCAGGCCGCTCAACAGGTAGTTCCGGCGGCTGGCCTTATTGCAGGCAAGGGAAGCTTTGCCACAGGCAGCACCCTCTTCCGAGAAAAGCGAAACAACAAAAACGAGTTTGTTCAGGGTAGTAGTGGATTTTTTCGAATATCGGTGTAAAATGAAAAAAGAAGAAATCTTGTGAGGGATGGATCGTGGAAACACCACTTGTATTTGTGACGGATACGAGGCCGGCGTATTTTGCAGATGTGCATGATGCGGATGGAAATACCTCCACGAAGGTTCAATCGCAAGTGTAAAACGAGTGTGTCCGGCATGAGCAGCCCTATGAACGGGGTGGAGAGGGAGCTTGTGTGTAAGCGAGGGAGGAAAGCAACCATGCGAAACAATCAAACCTGTATTTTGGTGGCAGATGACGAAAATGAGATCCGTGAAGTTCTCTGCCTGCTTCTGCGAAGCGAGGGCTATGAGGTCGTGACAGCCTGCAATGGGAGAGAAGCTGTGGAGCGGGCGGCTGCGGACATTGATTTATACATTTTGGATATCAATATGCCGGAACAGAACGGATTTATGGCGGGAGCGGAGATCCGCAGAAGGTACGATGCACCGCTGTTCTTCCTGACGGCATATTCCGGAGAGTCAGACAAGGTGATGGGCTTTTCGGTGGGAGCGGATGACTATCTGGTCAAGCCGTTTTCCAATATTGAGCTGCTGATGCGGGTGAAAGCGATTCTCCGCAGGGGCCGCATCAAAACGGAGACCCTGCCGGAGTGCAGTGAAATTTGTTTGCTGGGGGATCTGACCGTTGATCTGAATGGCCAGTCGGTGACCCGCAGTGGGGAACCGATCAATCTGACCTATACGGAATACAAGATTCTGGCCCTTTTGGTTCAAAACAGAAAGAAAATCTTTTCGCTGGAGCATATTTATCAGTCCGTATGGGAGGAAAATGCAATCAGTGACAGTGCGGTCATGATGCATATCAAGAACCTGAGAAAAAAGCTGGGAGACAATTCCAGAGAACCGAAGTATATCAAAACCGCTTGGGGAAGAGGGTACTATGTGGACTAAAAAGAAACTTTCCAAAGAGATTTTGGTGCTGTTGGCGGTGTCGATGCTGATTTCGGTGTTTCTGTTTGGCTTTCTGGATCATACAGTTTCCTCCATTTGCTACCGGTATCTGGAGCAAGTGGGGAAAGTGAACCATGAGTATCTGCTGGATGTGGTGAGTATTTGGGTGCAGGGAATCTGTCTGCTGGCATCCGCACTGTTTTTTGTGGTGATCTTCCTTTTTCTGTTGGGGAAAAAGCTGGTGTATCTGGAGGAAATCATTGACGGGATCGAGGCCCTCCGCACCCATCACATGCGTGCAGATTACCGAATTCCGGAGGAAGGGGAGAATGAGCTGACCGAATTGGCTCGGAGCATCAACTATCTTTCGGATACGGAACGGAACCTGAGCCGCAAGGAGGCGGCGATGGCAGAAGAGCGGGAACGGTTCATCCGTTCGATTGCCCATGACATCCGCACCCCCCTCACCTCTGTGCTGTCTTATTCGGAGCTTCTGGCCGCAAAAAAGAATCGGACGGAGGAAGAGGTGGATGCTTACATTGATCTTACCCTTCGCAAGGGGCAGCAAATGAAGGAGCTGATGGAGCGGCTTCTGGAGCAGGATGTCCGTCATGCGGAGTATTTTGAAAACGGACAGCTGCTGCTGCAGCAGGTGGTAGCTGACTGGGAAAGTGTTCTGTCGGACACCTTTACCGTGGAAACGGATTGGTCGGAATGCACCCCGTTCTCCGGTTACTTTGACATTCAAGAGATATTTCGAGTATTTGATAACTTGCTTTCCAATATCCAAAAGTATGCGGATGAGACGAAACCGGTGCGGCTCCGACTGTCGGTACAGGAGAATTGGCTGACGCTGGAGCAGTCCAATGCGATCTGTCCGGAAGAACGGGAAAGCGAAAGCCACCGATTGGGACTGCAAACCATGGAACATATCGTGTCGCAGCATGGAGGCACGGTGGCATGGCGCTGCGAGGAGGATCGGTTCCTCATTACGCTGAGTATTCCGGTGAATGTTTAGAATTCTTTAGAATTTCCTTCCCTCTTTCTTTAGAGATGGCTGTTATACTGTGATCAATTCAATAGTGCGGGGAAATACCATGACATTACTGTTTCATTTGATTCTTTTGTTTGTTGCTTGCGTCGTTGTGTCGATCTTGGGAGCAATTCTTCTGTTTTTTGTACACAACCAGAAAATGCAGAATGCCATTTTTGTTGTACTGGGGGGATGGGCATTTGTCATTTCTTATGTGAATGCCATCAGCATCCCGATGGTTTATGTGGGACAGCAGATGCTGGCCTGGATCTTTGGTTTTTTGGCGGCGGTGGCTCTGTTGATCCGCTATGCAGGCAAAACGCACAAGAGATACCTTGTGTCCAATGTTTTGGTGACGATCTCCCTCGTGTCCAGTGCATTGGGAATGTTCCTTTTTATGCAATGAGCGGAAGAGGGCGGTGATGCAAGGCATATCCCCTCCATGCAGCCATCCGGACCGTCAGGTCTGTTGTTTCAGCATTCGGACCAGAAACGGCCCCGGGAGCGAGCTTCGTTCCAAATCAATCGCAAAACAAAGGCGTGCAGACGAGCAATGCACGCCTTTGTTTTTTGGAGGAAATTCATATGGAACCCAGAGAACAAGACTATATCTATATCATGGTGTCGAAAACAAATACCCTTTTGGGGATAGTGATCCAGCGGTTGTTGGGCGTGAGTTATAACCACTGCTCCATTGCCTTGGACGACAGCTTGGAAGAGGTTTATTCCATGGGACGGAAGGAACTGTGGAATATGTTTGCAGCCGGATTTGTGGTGGAGGGCCGCAATCACGGCTTTTTTGCAGCGCATCACCGCTCGGATATAGTGCTGCTGCGACTGGCAGTCAGCCGAGCAGAAAAAGAAACGCTGCGGCAGGTGATTGCGGAGTATGAACAGGCCGGCTGCAAGTACAATCTTTTGGGGTTGATCTACTGCTACCGGGGCATCCCGGCGGAGCGGGAAAACCGGATGTTTTGCTCGCAGTTTGTGGCGGAGGCCTTGCAGCGGGCGGAAATCCATGTGCTGGATAAGCCGTCGTCGCTGGTGCGGCCGCATGATTTTTTGAGCGTTTCCTCGGCGGAATTTGTGTACACCGGAGCGATCGGGCAGTATCAGCCTGTGTGAGGAGAAAAAATGAAGGTTTGGATTTTGACCTCTGGGTTTGGGAGCGGGCACCGGTGTGCCGCCGATGCCTTGGCGGAAGAGTATCGCTGCATGGGGCATACGGTCGAGATCAGTGATGTGGTGCAGCTGCTGTATCCCAATCAGGCAGAGCGGATCTATGAGGTGTTTCGCCGTGTGATTTGTCGGCATGGCCGGCTGTATAATGCGATCAACCGCATTGGCAGAGGAACATATGAGGGACGGAAATCGGCGGCGGCAGTGCAGCGGGAACTGGAACGCATCCGGCCGGATCGGGTGGTGACCACTTGGTCCGGCTGCGGCAGGAAGCTGGGGCGGCTGGAGATCCCGGTTCACATTTGCATCACAGATGTGGGGGTTCATGCCGGTTGGCTCTATCCCCATGCGGAGTGTTATTTGGTGGCGGGAACCGAGACGGCCGATCAACTGATGAAACTGGGAATTTCACCGGAGCGGATCCGGATCCGAGGGATTCCGATTCGGGAGGAAGTGCGAGGCCTTGCGGAAAAAAGGGGGATGCAGAAGGAAAAGCATCTGCTCATCATGGGGGGTGGCCTGGGGCTGATCCCGTGGCTGGAAGAGCTGCTGCGAGGGTTCGCACTGCATCCAGAGCTGCGGATCACGGTCATCACCGGAAAAAATCAGCCGCTGCTTGAAAAAATCCGGGCAGAGTATCCCTGGGTGCAAGCCACCGGATTTGTGGATCGGATTCAAGATTATCTGGCAGCAGCGGATGTGGTGATTTCCAAGCCCGGCGGAGTTTCTTTGTTTGAGAGCATTTATGCCACCACACCGTATGTTGCTATGCATCCGGTCTACCAACATGAGATGGAAAACGCTGGATTTATTGAGGAAAATCAGATCGGAATGGTCATCCGGCGGCGTACAGATGCCTGTGGCCAGATTTTGCAGCTGTTGGCGGATGAATCCAGATACCGCAGTTATCAAACGCATATGGCGCAGATGAAACGGAATATGGAGGATGGGCGTCGGCAGTGGCAGGAGCTGGAGGGGTGTTATGCTTAAGGTGCTGCTTATCGCAGGGGCGCTTTGGCTCGGAATGCGGTTGGTCGGAGGGCTCACTACGGTGGTGCTCCGCTGCACCAATCCACTCCGTAAGCGGTGCAGGAGCGGAAAGACCCTGTGCTTGACCTTTGATGACGGGATGGATCCACGGTATACGCCGAAGCTGTTGGATCTTCTGGCGGAACAGGAAATCCATGCCAGTTTCTTTCTGTTGGCTTCGACGGCGGCACAGCACCCGGAGCTGCTTCGGCGGATTCAGAAGGAGGGGCATACCATCGGACTGCATTCGCTGAATCATCAGAACCAGATTCTTCAGCTGCCCCACAGCCTGTGGATGGATTTTCGAAAAAGTATGCAGATTCTCACGGATTTGGAGGCCAAACCGGCCTATTACCGTCCGCCTTGGGGTCATGCAACCTTGCTTGGGCTATGGCTGTGCAGACGGTATCGGCTGAAACAGGTGCTGTGGACAGTGATCGTGGGAGATTGGGCCAAGGATGCCAGCGTGGACGGGTTGTGCCGGAAGCTGCGATCACAGGTCCATGGAACGGCGGTCATCTGTCTTCATGACGGACGGGGAACAGGGGAGGCACCGCTGAAAACCATCGGGGCCTTGGAACGAATGATTCCTTACTGGAAGGAAGAGGGGTATGTTTTTGAAACGATTTCTGAATTCCTTGAAGAACATACTGATTAACGGTGGGTTGTTCGTCCTGATTGGTGTGATTACCTATCGTGCGGTGTTTTCGCAGGCGGACTTTCGTTCCGTACTTCATACAGCGCTGCACAGTCGGACAGAATATTTGCTGTGCGGCCTTGCTGCGGTGGTTCTGATGCTGGCGGTGGAAACCTGGACGCTGCGGCGGAACCTTGGGCTGCTGGGGGAAGTGCAGTCCTTCCGCCAATGTCTGCTGTATACCTTTGCAGGGAATTTTTTCAGTGCAATCACACCGGCAGCCACCGGCGGACAGCCTATGCAGCTGTACCTCATGCATAAAAAAGGAGTGTCTGTGGTGCACGGAACATTGGCTTTGGCCATGGAGCTGGCGTGCTATCAGTTTGCAGTCACCCTGTTGGGAGTGGTGGGCTATCTTTCTTTTGGACCGCTGATTCATCGGTTGCTGGGCCCCTACCTTTGGCTGCTGTGGCTGGGACTGGGTCTGAATACGGCACTTTTGGTGCTGCTGCTTTGTGCCATGTTTACAAAACGGCTGATCCATCGGCTGACCGCCGGAGTGGTTTGGATGGTGTCCGTTTGCTCCAAGGAACGAGCGGCTTCCGTGCGTGCCGGTGCCGAAGCGGCGATTGCACAATATCAGACCAGTGCAGCACTGTTTCGCCGCCATAAAAGGATTTGTCTGGTGAATTGCCTTGCCACCTTGCTCCGTATCCTCGCCATGCACTCGGCACCGTTTTGGGTCTATAAGGCACTGGGATTGAACGATGTTTCGCTGTTCCAGATCGTTGCGCTGCAATCGGCGCTGTATATCAGCTGTGCGGCACTGCCCTTTCCGGGCGGTATCGGGATTGCGGAGAACCATTTCTTGCACTATTTCAAGCGAGTGTTTCCGCCTGCGCTGCTCCAAAGCTCCATGGTTTTAAGCCGTGGGCTCGGAAGCTATTTCACCATGGTCTTGTCGGGCGGGGTCTTGATGGGCGCAGTCCTGATTGCTGCCGTTCGCAGACGGTGGGGAAGAACAGGGGGCAGCTCCTTCGCCTCGATGCAAGTATAGCTTCCGGTGGGATTTGGCGATGGCTGCGCCCCACCGCCCTCCGTAAACATCCATTCGTGACGCAAAACCAGACGAACTTCCGGCGAAGCTCGTCTGGTTTTTGTGTTATATCGAGCGGAAAGCGAAATTAGACCATTTCTCGCACTTGGAAAAGGTGTTTTGTGAATGCAACAAGCCGTTCAATGTCAGGGAGAAGGAAGCGGTGAACTCCGATTCTATGGAGTTTGGGACAGAAGAAGGGCGTATCAATCGCTATATAGAACGGAAAATTACACAAAAATATGGAACGGATTGGGTAAGGCATTTAAATTAAATGGAGAAAACGAAACAAATCTAGTTAAAATGACGGCAAAAACAGTTCAAAACTGAACTTTTGAAAATCGATGAACAAATAAGTGAAAATGACGGAAACAAAAAGTGGTGCAGTTTACAAATTGTGCACAAGTGCTATAATGAAACTATCATAGAAAGGAGTGGAATAGTTCCATGAAAATTACGAAGAAAGTAGTATCCCTCAGTTTGGTACTGCTTCTGGCACTGTCCAGCATTCCGTCTGCGTTTGCCTGCACCGGCATCTATGTCGGCAAAGACAAAAGCCAGAATGGCAGCACCTATGTGGGCAGATCCGAAGACATTGGCGATATGTACGACAAGATGTTTGGCGTCGAGCCCGCTAAGGATTGGGCAGAGGGCGCCATGTATGAGGATGCATACGGGTTTAAGATGCCCTATCCCAAGCACACCTATGCCTATACATATGTGAAGGACACCCCTGAGCAGGAGGAAACTGTGATGGGCCCCAACGGCGAATGCCTTTCCATTGCCTATGGTGCTGCCGGTCAGAACGAAAAGGGCCTCAGTGTCACTTCCACCGTTTCCACCAAGTATAACGAAGAAGCCAAGAAGGCGGATCCGCTGGTGGAGGGTGCCGGCATCTGTGAGATCTCCATTCCCAGCGTCCTGCTGGGTGGCGCTGCCACTGCAAAAGAAGCTGTGAAGCTGCTGGCCAATGTCATCGACACCTATGGCGCCGGCGAGTGCAACTCCCTGATGATCAGCGATATTCACGAGAGCTGGTACATGGAGATCGTTTCCGGTCACCAGTACGCTGCCGTTAAGCTGCCCACCGATAAGGTTTCCGTGCAGCCCAACATCATGCTGCTGGGTGTCATCGATGTGAAGGACACCGAGAATGTGATCGTTTCCGAGAATCTCGTGAAGCTGGCACAGGACAATGGATTCCTGAAGACCGACGAGAAGGGCAACATTGATGTGGCCAAGACCTATGCTGTGAGAGACTCTGGTAAGGGTCAGTACAGCAGATACTATCAGGGTATGTTCTATGTGAACGAGGAAGAGGCCAATAAGCTGGATGTCACCAATGTGAACAACGGCGTGAATCCCCTGCCTCTGTTCATTGACCCCACCAAGCAGATGTCCACTCTGGATGTGCTGCAGTGGCTGGCTTACCGTGGCCAGGGCTCCAAGATGGACTCCAACAAGGATGAGAGCATCTATGCCATCGGCAACAACAGACAGGCCGAGTGCCATGTGTTTGAAATCAGACAGAATATGCCCGAGAAGCTGGCCACTCTGCAGTGGCAGGCCATGGCTGATGCTGAGTTCTCTGTTTATGTTCCTTTCTATACCGCAATGATTACGGATACGCTGGAGAACTATCGCAATCCCAGCAAGAATCCGGTGGACAACTCCATCAACTGGAACTTCCAGGTCATCAACAACCTGTGCTATGCAAACCGTGAGACCTGCGCAAAGAGCGTGAAGGCTTACTTTGAGGAGTATCAGAAGAGCCTGATCGAGCAGCAGAAGGCCATTGATGTTGAAATGGCCAAGCTGTATGCCAAGGATCCTGCACAGGCCGCCCAAAAGGCCACCGAACTGGGCATGGATCTGGCCAAGCAGATTCTGAAGATGAGCAACAGCGTGGTGACGGAACTGAAGGCCTATTTGAAGGGTGATCAGGCCGAGCCCTTTGTGCCCACCGCTATGACGAACAAGGTCATGCCTGTTTACAGCTTTGACCATGTCACCGAGGACAAGACCGGCTGGCAGCACAATGACTACGGCTGGTGGTACAACGATTTCAACGAGACCTATGTCACCGGTTGGCAGCAGATTGATGGTTACTGGTATTACTTCGCTGAAGACGGCTACATGCAGACCGGCTGGCAGCAGATCAACGGCTACTGGTACTATCTGGGCTTCAGCGGCGATATGCAGACCGGCTGGCAGCAGATCAATGGCTACTGGTACTATCTGGGCACCAGCGGCGATATGCAGACCGGTTGGCAGCAGATCAACGGCTACTGGTATTATCTGGGCACCAGCGGCGATATGCAGACCGGCTGGCAGCAGATCAACGGCTACTGGTACTATCTGGGCGCCAGCGGCGATATGCAGACTGGTTGGCAGTGGATCGATGGTTCCTGCTACTACTTCTATCCCGGCGGCTGGATGGCTGCTGATACCTGGGTCGATGGCTATTATGTGAATGGCTCCGGTGTTTGGGTGAAGTAACAAATATAAGGTCACTTATACCGACAGAAAATCCCCCATCCGCACTTGCGGATGGGGGATTTGTTTTTTGTATATTCATACAGAAAAGGACGGTTTTGCAGCAACAAAAGAGGAAGAGACACGACGGAAGAATAGAATGACCAATCTACTACGGCCCAAGAGAAAAAGTAATCATAAATTGTGACATAATTTGCCAAAAAACGACTGAAAAAGATTGCAACAAACCAAGTGATAATGTATACTGAAAATGTATCACTATATATGTGGAAGTGTGTCCTTTTTTAAGAGAGAGATACAATAGGAAACACATAGATTTCGACAGACTGTTTCTTTTTCAGGAAAGGGGTAGTTGAATGGATATGCATTCGAGAAAGAGAAAATGTTGGAAACGAGGGATAAGCCTGCTTCTGGCAGTGCTTACCGTATTCAACCTGAGTTCACAGGGGTTGATTTTGACCGCTGCTGCACTGGGTGGAAAGGAGGTGGAAGCGCCTGAGATCGGTGTAACCTTTGCGCCGGAACAGCTGCCGGGCAGTATGGCCAATCAGGTGTCGGATCGCGTGTATATGCTTTCGACGAAGGCGGAAATGTCCTTGCAGCTGACGGTGCAGCCCGGGTATACGAAGGGCTATGCGACCGGCGGCTATGTCCGCATTGAGTTGCCCTATTTCTATGTGGATAGCAAGGGTGAACTCGTTGTGTCGGATACCAAGCCCAGCGGCATTCCGGAGGATCAGCTGATGGGTGTGGAGGCCAAGGTGGTCGGAGAAACCGGCAACTGGATCGTTGACACCCAGCAGGGCGAAGCTGCTCCGGTTGCACAGCTTGTGGTGCCGGAACTGCCGGTGGAGGAACTCCCACAGCCGGAACTCCCGCCGGTGGAGCGGATGCCGGAACCGGAGCCTGCGGCTCCGGAGGTGACGCAGCCGGAGGAAGTCAAGCCGGAAGCGGAAACTCCGGAAACAGAACCGCCGGAAACAGCGGAACCGACGCCGGATGCTGTTCCACCGGAGGCAGAGGTGCAAGGCACGGACGCCACCCAGTCGGAACCGCAGTTTAAGACACCGAGAGAGGCAGAAGCCACCCCGGTGGCCCCTGAAACGGTTGTTCCCCAGTTGGATGCACCCGTGGTGCAGACCGCCGTGGATGACGGAGAAGGATATCGCAGAGGTGTGCTGCAAATTATGGCGGCGAACGATTCGGTTCCCTTGGAGCCCAAGCCGATTTCCTTTACAATCAATCTTCGCTTCTTCGGTGAAGTGCCGGAGAATGTGGCAGGCAGTGTGCGTTTGGGTGCGGGCTATGCCCATTACCATGATGAGAGTGGCGATGTTTCCACCAATGGATTTACTGTGGCTCCCGGCAGTGCCAGTGAGAAGGACATTCGCCAGATTGAACTTGTCAACTCCAACTTGCAGTGGGAGTACAGCATCCATCAGGTGGGCAAGTCGGTTCTCTGGGACAAATACAACTACATCACTTATCATGTGAAGGTGGCGAATACCTCCGGAAAGGACACCACCAGTAAGATTGATAAGTTCACCATGATCCTGCGTGTCCAGAGCCAGCAGAATACTCCGTCGGAAGGCGGTGTTCTGGAAGAGGACATGATGCAGTGGGAGTACAATCCCGACGGCGATCCGATCTTCAATGAGGATTACAGCCCGAACAGCAGAGATAAGACCTTTATCGGCGTGCCCAATCAGGGCGGCGTTTTGGTGCATGATGTGACGGATATGACGCAGGAAGAGCGTGAGAATCTGGACCTGGAGCACTTCACGAACTTGGGGCCCACGCTGCCGTATCATTATTCGTTGCCCGGAGTCATCGGCGTCAACAGTCAGGACGGACTGGGTGAGCTGGTTCCGGAGCATATGGCCAACGGAACAGATAAGCGCAGCTATCGGGAGTACTATATTTCCGTGCCTTATACGAATAACCTGCGTGGCAGCATCACGACCGAGACCTTCTATCGTCCCACGATTTACTTTGGCGGACGGAATGTGCCGTGGACGAAAGAAACCAAGATGACCGGTGAGTTCATCAAGCGGGCACCGAATTTTGCTCACGATAAATATGTGCTTGGAAATGATGATGCCCAGTTGGACGAAAAGCCAATCGGCATTGGTGACACCGATGCGTACTACCTCGGTGGATTCCAGAACACGGGCAATGTTCCGGCCTTCCGTCCGGTGGTGACGGATTCCCTCCCGGAGGACTATGTGGAAAAGCGGATTGACCTGATGATCGATCCGGACAGTGAGGGCAATCCCCGTGAGTTGACCAGCTGCTTCACCGAAAAACCCATTGAGTTTGTCTTTGAAGACAAGGAGGGGAAGGAGCACTATGTCACGACGGAGGAGTTGGGTGTGACGCCCAGCTCGTCGGTGGATCCCAATACCAAGATCGCAACCTATTCCTATGTAGTGGAGGATGTGGTGGCCAAGTATTTGGAGCATCGGGATTGGACCTTCACCAGAAAAATCCGTATACATTTAATAGAAGAGATCGAAGATGGGGATTTGCTGCCCTGCCGTGTGGTTCTGACGGGTAAGGCGCCCAAATGCGGCACTCTTGTCAATACGATCGATACGGATTACATCACCAAGTATTGGCAGCCCAAGACGGAGAGCGAAGCGGCCCATTATGAAGAGGAACAGAAAAAGGTTGCACCGGATACAGCCACGCTGATTCCGCACGCCTCCAATCCTCAGATTGCCGGACATGGTGTCTTGCATGGGGAAACCGAGGTAGTCGGCCCTGCGGGCGGCTATCAGGAGGTTCCGCTGGCGGAGCCGGTTTCTGGGCTGCGCTATACGCTGGGAAATGACAGCATTTCGCCTATGGTCGATGCGGGGCTGGCTATCGGGCCGCTGCTGGTCCAGAGCAAAGTGGGAGACGAAATGAAGAGCACTCCCTTTGGCTTCCACGCCAATGAAGTGTATTTCTCCCCGGAGCTTTGGGATCACCATGCCACGATCAAGGATGTGGTCCTCACCGACCAAGAGGGGAAAAAGGTGACCATCTCTGCAGATGAGATCCAGAACCACACCATTTTGGAAGCCCAGTGGAAAGCGAAGGATGCTTCCTTTGGGATGCTGAACCAGATCAAGATCAATTTTGTTCAGTTCGGCAAGCAGGTTTCGTTTGAGCAGCAGGCCTATGTTGAGGTGCGTGGCGCCGACATGAGAGCCGGCGATTATGCGGTGCAGGCAGAGTGGAGAGCCGGCCTGGCCTGTAACGAGGCAGGCACGGTTTCGATGGAGGCGAAGGCTTATCTGCGTACGCCCTACACCGCTCCTATGGTGGAGGGACATGGCGTGCTGCGCAAAGACGGAGCAGAGATTGTGGCGCCCACCGGGGAATACCAGAAGGTTCCGTTCAATGTGAATGCAGCGGGGATGCGCTATGTGCTGGCCAACCAGAGCCAGAGTCCGATGCTGCCGGCACGCCTGCAGATCGGCCCCATGCTCTCGCAAAAGGACCAGCTTTGGGAAGGATTCGATTGTAACGAGATCCGAATCTCCAAAGAAGTGTTGAAGGCCGGTACGCTCAAAGACATCGTTCTGACCGACGAGAATGGAAAAACGGTTACCCTGCCTGTGGATGCACTCCAAAAGGAAGCCAATGGCGACCTTCGGATCCCACAGGAGCAGTGGAAGAAGGAATTGGATTCCTTCGGCCTGCTGTGGTATGCGGAGTTTAATTTCGAGCGTTTTGCCGGAAATGTTGCGCTGGACGATCAGGCAGCCATTGATTTCAACGGTACGCTGACCAGACGGGGCAGATATGATGCGGATGCAACTTGGCGCACATTGTATGGCATTCCGGAACTGGTGCAGGAAGAGCGGTATTCGTACAGCGATGCCCGCCTGGATGCGGTTCTGGCCGATCCTGCGGTGACGGCTACGGCCCACTCCGGGGACAAGCAGGGCAACAAGGTGGATGTGCTGTTCAAGGATCAGGGTTACTATGAATTTGTGGCCGAAAACCGCTCGGAAACCGCCCTTGGCAACAGTGAAGTGACCGTGGACTTGCAGAGTGTGCAGGATGTGGATGCGGAACAGTCGGTCCGAGTGCAGGGCTTCCGTGCAGAACAGATTGTCATCGGGAATACCTACACCAAGGCCGGTGAGATCAATCGCATTGAGTTCTACGATTGGAATCAGGATCCGAAGACGCAGGAGGCCAAGGCCACCATTGCGAAGGAGGAACTTGCCTCCTATCAGGATGCCGAAGGTAAGCTGGTGATTCCGCAGAAGGTGTTTGAATCCCTGGAATACCTGAAGTTCATCCGTGTGGTCTTTGATGACTTCTATGGAAATGCCATTGCACCGACAGCGGAGCATCCCGAGGATACCTCCTTCCAAATTCAGGTCCATGGCAGCGCAGATTGGCTGGACACCTTGACGGCTCGTGGTACGCTGATGTCCAACGAAAAATTCTATACGGATGCAGATCGAGCCTATGGAGATGCCCACTTTGAAGTGGAGCGTCCGTATCAGAGCATTCACTCCCACATTTACTATAATAATGTGGAAGAGGAGCTTTCGGCCCGTGACGAAAACTCGGATCAGGACCGTGCTTCGCTGGGCATTCCGTACGACCGAGACTTTGTGTTCCGGAATGAGCTGCTGAACCAGTCCAAGTATGTGCTGGATGATGTGGACACGGTGTTCACCATGCCCATGGCAAAAGGCAAGGATGGCGGATTCCACACGACGGCCATTCGCCTTTATCGCCATTTGATCAATAACTATGCCGCCTTTGAAACCGTCACCCTTCGGGATGTGGATGGCAAGGAATTGGTGCTGACCTACGATGCGGATGCCAAGGAATTCAAATTTGGCGATGAAATCGTTGGTACTTGGGCAGACAGCTATGTGCAGTTTGACATGGCCGCACTCCAGCTGGCCTCGGTGGAGAAAGTTACTTTGACGGGTAAGGGATACGCCTATACCGGAGAACCGGCCGAAGAAGGAATGCAGTTCTATGTGGAATTCTGCGGTTATGAAGACGCACCCATTGGAAGTGAAGAATTCCAGTTGGCGGAGAGCATCCACTATCTGGATGGGGAACGGAAGGTTGCGTCGTTCCAGCTGAAGAAAAATGACGATGCGCTTGCTTATGTGTCTAAGATGTACTTTGACACCGTTATCACGGCGGGTTATAACGACAACAATCCGGACAAGAAATTCGACGCTGTCACCACCTCTCTGGAGGATGTGCGAGAAGGCGATGACGATGGTTATTATGCGCATGACTGTACTCCGCAGTGGGGCGACAACACGGAATTGGAAATCGGCTATAAGGCGTTGGGTTCCTTTATGGTGGACTTCCGTCAGTACCTCAATGTGGGAAGCAATCTGCCTCCGGACACCTATTCCCAGGAGCATGGCGGGATTCCGTATGTCAAGCTGGAGTCGCTGAACACGGCGGCCAAGCTGGAAGTGACCGTGAATCTTCCGCATGAACACTTTGATACCTATTATTTGAAGATGGATCCCCGGGTGAAGGATTATGTGAAATCCATTACCATTCTCCGTGCCAATGGCACCTCGGAGGTCGTTTCGGCCGATGCGATGCAGTGGAGTGCGGTGGAAACGGGGGCCAACGGAGCCTTCTGCCGCCTGAACTTGGTGAAGGAAGACCCGGCCACTCGCTTTACGACGGAGGAGTCGGATTACTTTAAGGCACCGGCGGATTATCAGGCAGACAATCCGGTGAAGCAGG
>JARIAU010000004.1 GCA_029257695.1 Oscillospiraceae bacterium | reverse complement strand
ATTGCAGACCGCATTACACAGGATGTGCTGATTGTCGGCGCAAACCACGATCACTTCATTCCTTACACCATGGTTGGGGAGGAAATCAATGCCCTGACCGAGGTTCACTCTCTCACCTTCCGGCTATTCACAGAGAACGAGGATGCAGGCAATCATTGCAACTGCGGAAATACAAAACTGGCCTTGGATACCTTCATGAACTGGATTCTCCAGATAAAAGGTTCCCCTTTCTTGTGTATCTGACGGAGCAAGCCTCTTACATTCTGTTGATTCACGATATAAAAAACAACACGAGTGTTGCAGCCAATTCTGCTGCAACACTCGTGTTTTATTTAGGCTCTATTCGTCGAACGATCAAGGTTTGGCCTTCCGGCGATGACGGAGCAGACAGAGCATAACGCTTGCCGTTACAACCAGAAATGCTCCCGCCGCAAAATAGACTGCCGTGCCATGTCCTCCGGTTTCAGGCAGCGTCAATCCATGCACATTCCGGCACAGAACATAGTGCGGTGCACCTGTGGTATGGGTCAGCTTCACCGTGGTATGATCGACAGGTACATCGTTCATGAACACCGCATAGCCGTCATGATCCAGCTCCTGAATCAACACTTGCTCTTCCACCGGAAGTTTGGTAAGGGTCAGCATTTCCCCATGCAGCAGCGTCACTTCGGCCACATAGTCTGTCCCGTTTGGTTTGAACTCCAACGGGAAGTAGGTAATCATGCCATCTACAGTCATCTTATTTGCTTCCACCAACTCCGGAGCAAAAGAGCTCGGATTTTGCAGGGTGATTTGGAACCGGAACGGTGTGGACAGATCCTCCGGCAGCAAATTGCCGTTTGGCTGATCGGTACGCTCCACCCGCTTGGACAACTGGAGACCACTGGTTTCTTTCAGGTTACTCTCATTCATACAGAGCACCTTTACCACATGATCTGCACCGATGGGATCTGTTGCTGTCAGCTCTGTGCCAACCACCGGACTTTTCCCATCTTCACGGAAACTGACTTCATAATCGCCTTCCTGCTCCTCGGTGAACAGTTCCTCCACACCAATGGATTTGCCGTCCGGCAAGCCGGTGATTACAACCAACTCTCCGGGATAGAGCTCAAGCTCCACTTCGTAATATGCTCCAAACATGGGTGTGCCCCCTGTCCCACCACTGACCTCAGACGGGCGGAACACCAACGGTTCCGACACACCGTGGGCCGGATTGCCGGCGTGAGCACCGTCAGGGAAGCCGTAATAGGTAGCGGTACAGTTCAGCTCCGGCTGATAACCGCCGGTCGTATCATCGGTCTCATAGTCCTGAATGAGGAGATGAAACCGGAATTTGCTGTCGTTGGGGACAATGCCTCCCACCTGCTTAGCCAGCACAAAGGAGCCGGCCGGAGGAACGATCGGATCACCCTCGTTTGTGATGGTGATATAATGCTGACCACCGGCGGAAATGGGCGTTCGGTTTTGTATCGCCGGGTGCCCCTGCTCATCCGTGACCAAATCTAGAATATCGCTTGAAACGCTGCTTCTTCCTTCATAGGTGGTCTTATAAACAGCCTCATCCTCCAGAGACAGCGATTCCGTTACACGATATTGCGTGCCGGGGACAAGGTGCAGGTGGATCGTCTGGCGATTGTTGATATGGATCAGACCATCTGATGTCTCTCCCAAGTGCTGCTTGGGTACATCTGCCGTGGTTTCGCCCGGATTCAAAATCCAATACTCTGAACCGACAGAAAGAGGGACCCACTCTTTTTCGAGCACATCCCAAAGTTCTATTTTGATGGCATACGGCACATCATTGATTTCATCCCCATTGGTTCGACGAGCATGTTTAGTTATATTCAAGCCGGATACTTCACCGAAATCATTCTCAAAATCGATCCAGTTAAATTGATTGTCCCGACCGGTGCTTACTGCAACCTCACACTTGATTTCTCCATTTACGGTGGTCCGACTGACCGTTTTTGCCGTTTTTCCGTTGTGGAACAAAACCCCTTCGGAGTCGTAAAGCGGCGGAGTCAGCTTTCGAGAATGTCCGGAAGGATCTGTGACGACCATGTGTGTTCCGGCTGCCGTTTCCTTGCCGCCCCATGCAGACACTTGCGGGATTGCTTGTCCATCTGAAAAAATCTCACTGACAAAGATTTTGATTTGATTCGGTTCATTTATTCCCGCACGACGCAAATCAATCGCACCGGAAAAATCCGCTCGTTCTCCGGCCCTGAGCCAGAACCGGCCGTTTTCATCCGTGTGTCCGACCCCGATGTTCTGACCACCGATGACCGGGTCCGCATCCGGCGTCCATAAGATCCGACGGAAGGTGGCATTTTGAAGAGGAATCCGCTCTCCATTCTGTTCGGTTTCCACCTCGAACTGATACCACATATGCTCCGTAGGGGCATCCTGCATTGTGTCCGTGATTCGCTTTCCGATAATCAAGCCATGTTCTACAGGAACCAAGTTGAATCGAATTTCACAGTTGGAGGCACCTTCGCCACGCTCTAAATAGAAGAATTTAAAGGTATGCTGCGTAATTTTACCGAAGCCTGCATCTTCTCTCGCTTTTTTCAGCTGTTCATCGGTCAAGGCATTCGGGTCGCCTTCAATTCCGTACAGATTTGCCTGACGCTTGCCGCCGTGGGGGGTGTGCGGGGCATTTGTTATGACTTCGCCGGTTCGGAAGTTGACGGTCCCGCCATATCGGTCATGTATGCCACCCAAATCCAACACCAGTTTGCCGTCAATGAACAGCCACACATCGTCGTCTCCATTGAACTCAAAGATCATATCGTTAAAGCCGGTATGTGCACCATCTGCGTCCGGGACAACACCGCCGGGAGGCATCACGAAAGGAGTTTCCATGACCATGCCAAAGTGATATTCCTTGTTTGCCGACTGATTGTGCGGTTTCAGTCGGTCTGCATTGGCATAGCTGTCAAAGGGCAGGAATTTTGCGTTGTCTCCCGTGCCGGTGTATCCGGGCAGTACAGGCTGACGATAAACCGTAAAATTTCTTCCATCCGTGTCGGGACTTGCGTTATTGATTCCCTCCGGGTTGACCGTGGCAAAGCTGGTCATGGAGTCATAGTAATAGTAACCATCTTTATTCAAGAGGAACAGATGGTCCAGATTGGAGTGGACTTGCTTCACTTTGCCACTGCCGTCATCACGCAGCTCTTTCCGGCACTGCTCCGGGTCAAAGAGGTAGGCCAAAGACTCCCCATTTACCACGGGATAGCCGTCCTTGCCCAATTCGGAGTCAACAATCTTGGTGTAGATGCCTCCATCCTTCCCTGTCCAGTTGTTAAATGGAAGACTTCCGCTGCCTTGCGGACGGAATTGCAGATTGTGCCCATCGTTAATACTGGGATTATAGTCAAACAAATGGATCTTCATGCCCTTGTCTGAGGTGGGCACGGTTTCAATGGTGTCCGGTGTGCCGGACTGGATTTTATGATACAGCAGTTTAAGGGGTGAAGTTTCGGAAATCAACAGCTTCTTCCCTTCCGGCGTGATGCCGTACGGATGACCGTCCTGCCGAATGACTTCAACCACCTCGTTACTGCGATCAGGCGCACCCACATAGGCTTTGCCAACATAGAAATAGGTGCTGCTTTTAGGCATCGCATCAACATTGCCAATGTCAAGAATGGTACCGACATAATTGATATTGTCCGGATTTGTCCCTCCGGGTGCATCCGCTGCACTTAACGGACGCTCTTCTTTCTCGAAGCTGCCGGCATCATCCATATACTGTACATGAATGGTTGTGCTTTTTCGATAGACCACCCGGATATAGTCCGGAGGATCGCCACCGTCAATACTTTCAAAGTTAGGCTGCGTAGAGAATTCAGCCTTTCGGTCTTTGTCATTATCATTCGGATGATAGTACCAACGATTGTTTTCCCTTCTGATTCCATAAATCTGGACATCATAATTTCCGTTCCGCATCAAATAGGCCTTTCCATCGTAGACATATCCTTCAATGCGGTCGTGATCGTTCGTGGAAAACATCTTAGTGAAGTTTGCACCGGAAGTGTAATTACTGCCCAACACGATGTCCTGCGGCTTATGTTCCACACGCAGTTCTTCGCCAAACTCGTCCACGCACTGGATGCGGATTTTCAGGTTTTGCCATCCCTTGGAGGTGATCGTGTAAATGGAAAAGCTGTCCACCGGGAACGTCACAACCTGGGTATCCACTGTGTCCACAGCAGTTCGTGCACCCTTTGTTTCGTCCAGAACGGACTCCAACACGATGGAAGCGTCCGAGGACTGCTCCCCCTCGTCCGACTGCGGAAGTTCCTTATGATGCTGGACCTGAACGGAGTTCAGATCCACCTCCTCCGGAAGCAGGCCGTTCATATCAATGGAGACATAAATCGGAGCGCTTGGTTCGATCTCTACTCCGTTTTCGTCACGCAGGGAGAGATCCAGTGCCTTCAAATAGGCATAGTCCAAGCCGGAGTCCTTGACTCGCTGTTCTGCCGGTGCAAACGCAGGATCTGTTTCATCCAGAACAGCTGCGGAGAGCTGCACCGAATCGGAAATCACGCCCGGCTGGGAAAACAGGTATACGGTGCCGCCCTCCGAAAGCGAGGCGGTGCGCAGTTCCGTATAGTCCGAAGGAATTTCTTTCCGGAACTGCTCCAAAACAGCCGGATCTCCGGACGAAGCGGTTCCCTCTGGCAGCGGTGCCGCCGGGGGCTGCTCGGGCGCAGAGGAATCCGGAGCCGCATCGGCATCTGGAGTTTGAGTTCCCTCCGCAGGAACGCCCTCCATATCAGGAGCTTTGTCGGATGCTTCCGGCGAAGTTTGCTCCGTGGAACCATCCGCCTCCGGCTGTTTGGCTTCTGCGGCCGAATAACACTCCGAGCGGTGCTGATGTTCGGGCTTTGAACAAGTGAGCATCGAAGTCCAGCATTCCTCCGTGTGGACATGCGTGTCACTTTCCTCTTGTCCGCAAATCAGCTGACGCTCATAGCAAGCTTCGGTATGGGTGTGCTCCTCCACACCGCAAATCAGCTGGCGGTTCATGGTCCTTGCCGGGAGGATAAACATCCAGATGGTCCCCATGGCCACAACCACAGCCAACAAAGCAAAGCACATATACAGCATCTTTTTCCGTCGCTGCTGTGCTTTGACTCGTGCTACCGTTGTTTGAATGATATTTGGCATTCAAGTATCACGCCCCTTTTCTATCTTTTTTGAACGAATTGCCGTGCATGAATCTGTTGTGTTCCGCCGGAAAATGATCTTGGTTTTGTGAGCCAAATCAGAGTTTAATTACCGTGTAAAAAAATCTATTTTAAATGTCACAAAAAACTCATTATACATTATACAAATATTTTTGGTTTTGGCAAGAGTTTCAGATTTTTATATTTAAATTACCGCCTATATATCAAGCTTTCTTAAAATGGCATCTCCAAAAAAGGACCCATCCGCAGAGGCGCAAAAGGCATCTCTGTGGATGGGGCTCGCATGTTAACATGAAATCACAAGCGGTGGTGAACATTGAAAACCAGTCGATCCTTCGCGCTCAATATAGAACGAATCCTTTTTTCAGCTTTTCCCACACGCCATTCCGGGAATCCCACTTCCTACGAGACTGGTTGGTCATCCAATCGTTGCAAGAGATTTGATGGTTGTAAATGCAAAAAAAGAGTTCCAAAATCCGAAGATTTTGAAACTCTTTTGGTTTGGTGGAGATAAGCGGGATCGAACCGCTGACCTCTTGAATGCCATTCAAGCGCTCTCCCAGCTGAGCTATACCCCCAAGCGACTTGTTTATAATACATCATTCAAACAGATTTGTCAACACTTTTTTCTTTTTCTTTTTTAATTCACTACAATATCTAAATTGGGGAATGTCCGCACCGAAGAATTCCTTCTCTCGGTGCGGACAAAATGAAATTCTTATGCATTGGTTTTTTCTTTCTGCTCCGGTAGGACCTGATTCAAGAGAATTGAAACAAGCGCAGCCAACACGACGGGCGATTCTCCGAAGATGGTAACAGCCCACTCCGGGAATCCAGATAATGCTCCGGAGGCCTGACAAGCACCAATGCCGATGGCAACCGAAAGCCCGACAATCGTTTTGTTCCGAACGCTCATTTCCGATGAGGTAATCAACTCAATACCAGTCATAGCAATGGAAGCAAATACAGAAATCGTGGCGCCACCCAACACACACTGTGGAATGGTGGTCAACACAGCCGAAAATTTCGGAAGCAGTCCTGCAACACCCAAAATCACAGCCGCAAGGCCCAACACAAATCGATTGATGACCTTGGTTGTAGTGACAATGCCCACATTCTGGCTAAAAGATGCGGTGGGCAACCCGCCAAAAAAGGCACCGACTACATTGGTGAGACCATAGCCAACAATACCGTTTTTCAACTCCCGATCTTCCGGCTCCCGATCCATCGCTCCTACCGTGGTGGCGGAATAGTCACCAATTGCCTCAATGCAGTTAATCGCAAACAGAATCATAATAACGGCACAAGCCGACGGTTCAAAGCGAATTCCGAAATGCATCGGGGTTGGAATTTGAAGCAGCCCGGCCTCTGAAATCCCGGAGAAATCCACCATACCAAACGGAATCGCCAGCAAATATCCCGCCACAATGCCGATGAGAATGGATGCTAGTTTCCAAATTCCTTTTCCGAAATGACTGAACACAAGAACCACGATCATGGTAACTACGGCCACCAGCCAATTCTTCCAATGACCGTATGTCGGACTGGCGACACCACCGGCCATATACTGCACCGCCGTTGGATAGAGCGAAAGACCGATGGAAAATACAACAGTGCCCGTGACCAACGGCGGAACCAACAGTCGAATTTTTTTAATGAGGAAACCGACGGCAATGGCGACCAATGCACCGGCAATTTCTGCACCCAAAATGGCAGAAATTCCATAGCGAGCGGCAATCATCTGCATACTGGGTACATAGGCGAAGCTAATTCCCATCATGACCGGCAAGCCGGAACCGATGGCAAATTTGCGCTTTCGGCCAATTGGAAATAATTGAATCAGGGTTGTCACGGCGGACATTACCAAAGAGGCCTGAATCAAATACACCTTGTCCTGATTGGACAGTCCGCCTTTCACCGAGGCAGC